>NZ_FMWD01000002.1:300000-391739 GCF_900102855.1 Thiohalomonas denitrificans | reverse complement strand
ACGAAAATCGCCGCGAGGGCGCGCCTCCTACCCGGCTGAGGCTCCGTGCCCGGCAGGAGGGCCGCCCCGGCGCGATGCTCTTCGTGACGAAAATCACGCCGGGGGCGCGCCCCCTGCCGGTCGGTACGGTGGTGATCGCACGGGGCCTCCGGCTAAACTACACGGCCTCTCCACAGACAGGATCATCCCACGATGGACCAGGCCTTGGGCAACCGTCTCCTGCTGGGTGTCGACACCGGCGGAACCTTCACCGATTTCGTCCTGCTCGATGGCGCAATCCTGAGGGTCCACAAGGTACTTTCCACACCCGCGGCGCCGGAGCGCGCCATTCTGCAGGGGATTGCGGAGCTGGGTATCGGTGAGGCGGATTTCCCGCGTCTGGTCGTGGTGCATGGCTCCACGGTGGCCACCAATGCGGTCCTGGAGGGAAAGGGGGTGCCTACCGTCTACATCACCAACCGTGGTCTGGGGGATGTGCTCACCATCGGCCGACAGGCACGGCAGGCCCTTTACGATCTGCAACCACCACCGGAGGCGCCGCCGGTGCCGGCGGAGTGGTGTCTGGAGACGGGCGGTCGTCTGGGTGCCGACGGTTCGGTAGTGGAGGAGCTGACCGATGCGGAACTGGCCGAACTGCAGCGCCGAATCGAGGCACTGGCCCCCGAAGCGGTGGCCATCAACCTGCTGTTCTCGTTCCTGGACGACCGCTTCGAACGGGCCGTGGAGGCCGCTATTCCAGAAGGCGTGTTTGTCTCCCGTTCCTCTGCCGTTCTGCCCGAGTATCGGGAGTATGAGCGGGGCATCGCCACCTGGCTGAATGCCTGGGTGGGTCCGCTGGTGCAGGGCTACCTGGAACGGCTGAAAAACAGCCTGCCCGGCGCGGGCCTTTCGGTCATGCAGAGCTCCGGCACCACCATCGAGTCGGCCCAGGCGGGCCGGCAGGCGGTGCACATGCTCCTCTCCGGGCCGGCCGGCGGCCTCGCCGGGGCCCGGCGGGTGGCCGCCCGCGCCGGCAGTGAACGCCTGCTGACCTTCGACATGGGCGGCACCTCCACCGATGTGGCGCTTATCGACGGCGAATTGAAGCTGACCACCGAGGGAAAAATCGGCCATTGGCCGGTTTCGGTGCCCATGGTCGACATGCACACCATCGGTGCCGGCGGCGGCTCCATTGCCTATGTGGATGCCGGCGGTCTGCTCCAGGTGGGTCCGGAATCCGCCGGTGCCGCCCCCGGGCCCGCCTGTTACGGACGAGGCGGCGAGCGCCCCACGGTCACCGATGCCAATCTCCTGCTGGGCCGCTTGCGCCCCGGGGCCTTTCTGGGCGGCGGCATGCAGCTGGATGTGGCGGCCGCGCGCGGGGCGATGGCGCGGGTCGCCAATCCCCTCGGCGTCCCGATCGGGGAGGCGGCCGAGGGCGTCCTTCGCATCGCCAATGAACACATGGCCCGCGCCCTGCGGGTGATGTCGGTGCAGCGCGGAGTCGATCCCCGCCAGTTGACGCTGACCTCGTTCGGCGGCGCCGGCGGACTGCACGTCTGTGCCCTGGCCGACGAACTCGGCATGACCCGCGCTCTGGTGCCGGTGCACGCCGGCGTGCTCTCGGCTTTGGGGATGCTGGTGGCACCGCGAGGGCGTCAGCTGTCGCACACCCTCCAGGGTCCACTGGACACGGTTCCGGAGTCCGCCATCGAAGAGGCCTTTCGGACTCTGGAGGCTGAGGGTGGCGCGGAACTGGCGGCCGAAGGAGTGGCGCGGGATTTACTCTCCATCGCTCCCAGCGTGGATCTGCGCTATGCGGGCCAATCCTATACCCTGAATGTGCCGTGGTCCGGGCGGGCCGCGGCCGCGGAGGCGTTCCATGATCGGCACCGGATGGCCTATGGTCACCGGCTCGACCTGCCGGTGGAACTGGTCAATGTCCGCCTCGGCCTCTTCGGCCCCGAGCCGGAGCTTGCGCTGGAGGGCGCCGGCAAAAACCTAGTGAGCTACTTGGATATTATCGAACTCTATGGTGTGATGGGCGAAGCGGAAGTCTGGCGCCGGGAGGACCTGGCGGCCGGACAGGTGGTGAAAGGTCCGGCCCTGGTGGTCGAAACCGTCGCCACCACCTATGTCGCCCCCCGCTGGCGCGCCCTGGTCGACCCGGTCGGCAATCTGTTTCTCGAGCGCTGATCGACGGCTATATTTGAAAGCAGTTCGGTTTTTCCGAGGTACCCGCCCATGAATAACGGATTTCTCGATCTGTCGCCCTGGGCGACAGTGGCCTACACGCTGCTCCTCACCCATATCACCATCGCGGCCGTCACCATCTTCCTGCATCGGCACCAGGCGCACCGTGCCCTGACGCTGAACCCGGTGGTGAGCCACTTTTTCCGCTTCTGGCTCTGGCTGACCACCGGCATGATCACCCGGGAGTGGATAGCGGTGCACCGCAAGCACCACGCCAAGTGCGAATCCGATGAGGACCCCCACAGCCCGCAGGTCCTGGGGCTGCGCAAGGTGCTATGGCGAGGGGCCGGGCTCTATCGCCGGGAGGCCTCGCGTGAGGATACGCGGGAGCAGTACGGCAAAGGCGCGCCCGATGACTGGATCGAGAGGCACCTCTACACGCCTTACAACTTCGTCGGCATCGTGCTGATGCTGGTGATCAATCTGGCCCTGCTGGGGCCGGTGGGCGTCGCGGTCTGGGTCGTACAGATGGTGTGGATCCCATTTTGGGCGGCGGGGGTTATCAACGGCGTGGGGCACTATGTCGGCTACCGCAAGTTCCAGACCCCGGACGCCTCCACCAATATCGTGCCGTGGGGAATCGTGATCGGCGGCGAAGAGCTCCACAATAATCACCACGCCTTCCCCAATTCGGCCAGGTTCTCCTCCCGCTGGTGGGAGTTCGACCTCGGCTGGTTCTATATCCGCCTGCTCTCCCTTCTGCGACTGGCCCGCATAAAGCGGGTAGCGCCCAGACCTGCGAAGCTGGTGTCCGGCGAAGGGGATATCGATGCCGAGGCGGTTCGGGCGGTGATCAACGCCCGCTACCAGGTCCTGGCACAATTCGGGCGCGACGTCCTGAAGCGGATCTATCGGGAAGAGCTGCGCCGCCGAAAAAACGACCGCAGTCTGAAGGCGCGTTTTCGCAAGGCACGTGGCCTGCTGTTGCGCGAAGAGCGCCTGTTGGACGAAGGTTCCCAAAGGACCCTGCAGCAGGTATTCGAAGAGAGCCAGGCCCTGAAGACCGCCTATCAGTTCCGCAAGCGGCTCCAGTCCATCTGGCAGTCGGCCGCCGGCCCCGACCAGGTCCGGACCGCCCTCCAGGAGTGGTGCCGACAGGCCGAGGCCACCGGCATAGAGGCGCTGCAACGCTTCGCCCGCCAGCTCGGGGGTTACCGGCTCAGGGACGCCTGAGCCGCATGATCACGTAGGGTGGATTAGCGGCGCCCCGGCACACACGTTGACGCCCCGCTCCGTGTGTGCGCCGCGTAATCCACCGCCTCCCCCTAAATCGCAACCCCACCCTGTAGGAGCGGCTCCCAGCCGCAATACCCCCCTTGCGATTCCCGCCCCTAACCGATAATGTCAGTCAAAACAGACGCCAGCGGAACATCAGGCGTCGGAACGAAGAACAGAACGGACATCGCCATGGAGGCCGCTCCCGGGCCCGATATCAGATCATCTACTGCACCGGCCGGCCAATGCCGACCAGGCTGCCGCCGTTGTGCCCTCAAAGCCGATGCCCTCCGGTCCGCCCGCTCAGTACACCGATTTCCTTCGCACACCCGCCAACGCGTCTGCCGGCTTTCGCACCGCCACAGGAACACGCCTCGGCGCGAACCACGTACTCGCTATCTCGGAATCCAGCGGTTACGCGGCTCACCGCCGCTTAACCGGATACGCGGTGAGCGACCGCCTATCCGTCCAAAGAAGATCGGTAGTATTCGGTGCAATTGGTTGGTTTGGCGAGGCTGTTCGACCACATCCGCGGTTGGTTGTTAATGGTTTAGGTGGTTTTGAGCCGCCGACATGTAGTTAAACGCTGAAGGAGGCAATGTGGAGTACCATCACCTAGACGATTTTATCGCTGAGCTTGAGGTGCTAGAAGGGTTCTTCACTGAGTTCGCGGCCTGCGAAGATGAAGTCCTTACCTTCGGGATGAGAAAGATTGCTAAATGGGAAAGTTACCAAAACGCAGCGCCGGGCCTGAAGATGTTTGAGACCAAGATGCATGAGTTTCTTGCCTTTCTGCGGCCTGTTGATAAAGGTCTGCACGAACGGGTCGCTACTTTGGTGTCTGGCTCCAATCTTATTGAGTCGATCGTTGGGGTGGAGGTTTCTTTGAGAATAGCAACCCAACGAAAAAGTTTGAGTTTCGGCGCAGAGTTGACCAGTAGTATTCTGTTTCAGCTACCGTATATTTCTAATTTTATTAGAAGGCGAAAGCTCTTCTCTGAGGAAGTGATTCCGATTCAAAGGCTTCTTGTGTCTATTGGTCGGCTTATCAGTCTAGTGCGGGTAGCGAAAGACACCTACATCCATCAGTGGAGCAGCGATAGCGACGTGTTTACGCCGTCGAACTTAGAAAATGAAAAAATTATTGGGTATATAGAGGCAGCTATAGATAGTGTTGAGGCAAATGCATTTTTACCGAAGGACGAAAAGAAGCAACTGAAAGAGTATTTGTCCAAGGCAAAAAGTGAGTTTGCGCAAGACAGACCGTCATGGAACAAAATTGTGGGCGCTCTTGTTATTGCTGCTGCGATAACGAGCGGAATTGCCGACTCTGACGGCGCGCTAGCAAATATCGACGCTGCGATCAAATACATATTGGGAACTTCTGTCGAGAAGCATATCCATAATCCCGTCCCTCTACTAAATGGTCCGCGGCAAAATAACCACGAGAGTAAGGCGCCAGAGGTGGTTGGGGTTTAACAAGTCCATGCACCCGAGCGCTGCAGTCGCTGCCGCTCCTGTCGCGTCGGGTTATGGCTGTCGTTAGAGCTATGGAAATAAATAGAAAAAATTTGGCGTTTATATTTCTCTTATCAATATTTAGCACGAATCTTTTCGCTGCTGAGTCGACGGAGCTTTCTGTTGACTCCAGCACGTGCTGGCTAAAAGAGCGGGGAGTATTAAGTAAAAAGAATCCCATATCTATTCAAGGCAAAAAAACTAAGAATGGCTGCCTAGCGTTTATCACTAATGATGTATTTGATAAGCGCTTCAAGTTCTGTATCTATAGCGGATTTGAAATGGCTGGTGGTGAAAATGCAGGATATTATGGGTGTTCATATTCGAGGGAAAAGGATAGTTATATGTTTAAAGCGTATATGAATTATGAAGATTTGACTAAAAAACCAGAATTAATATGCAAATTCATGTGCTACAACAAATAAGCTCTAACAAGGCGCTTGTTCGGACGCAAACTACGCTGCGCTTCGTTTGCGCCGCACAGCTTGGTCGTTGGGCGAAACGAGTCAGCGTGCGGTCCCGAGGCTGACCAGTTGGGGGAAGGACAATGGAAGGTGACTGATGGTTCGGTTAATAAGTCCTGGTGAAGCTCCTACGGGCGGAACCCTTTCAATCGAGGAGGTGCATCCGAACTGTGTTGAGGTATTCTACCTGCCGGAAGCGGAGAAGATCGCTCGCGCTAGGAGGCGCAACAAAGAACCCAGAGATTGTCGTGCGAAAATATTGCTTATCAGTGGTCAGGATCATTATCTAACAATATACCCTATTAACACGATCCCAGAGCATGATAATTTTTTGAAGAAAAAATACAAACAGGTCACCGCCATTACGCTCACGGGGTTTGAAGGTCCGGCGCCGGACAATGTCGACAACGTCTTGGGAATTCTTGAGGAGTTGCCCTCCGGGTTTGTTAAAGACTATGATTTTGGATTGGGCTTACAGAAGGACTATAGGTTCATTGTTGATGCTATAGAGGCTCTAACCGGCTGCAGCGAGATTGTCCTGACGGAAGAGCGGGGTACCGGCGTCGATGCAGATATGGCAGAAATGTTTTACATTGCCACGCGAGACTTTAACGAAGCGCGCCGATCAATCAACCGCACGACGTCGCGTGCCCAGCAAGCAGCGCGCGCTGTCAAGAGCGCCGAGACGTACAACCTATTTGCACAGAAGCTTGGTCAAAATTTAAAGCCAGTAACAGTCGGTCGTCATCCAGTTACTAAGCTGCTAACACGGTCCGCTCTGGGGGAAGTGGCCTTGGACGAGTCCGAGCAGGAGCAGTTGCTTAGCTCTCTTGCAACTCATAAAGAAACGATAGCCAGAGTGAAGCCGGACAAACTAGCGAGGCTTCACGATGATATTGAGCTGGTGACCTTGGAAGTTCTTATTGAGCGCTTTGACAGCATGCTCGACAAGAAGCATAAGGAAAGTGATTGGCAGAACTTTTTTAATGAGAATCCCTTTGTTCTGAGCATGGCGTTTGGGTACCCGATAGTAAAGGTGAAAGACCAAGCCTCTGTTGGGGGGCGGAAGCTGTCGGGTTCGGGGGACAAAATAACTGACTTCTTAGTTAAGAATAGCCTAACCAACAACACCGCTCTTTTTGAGATAAAGACTCCGCAGGCACCGCTACTGAGCAGTAGATCCTACCGTCAGGGTGTGTTTACCCCAGCGCCAGAGCTGTCGGGTTCGATTAATCAGGCTCTTGATCAGAGGTATCAGTTTCAGAGGCAGATATCCCAGATAAAGGACACCAGTCGTGTCTATGATATTGAGTCATATGCCGTACACAGCTGCCTCATTATTGGTAGAACGCCAAGTGAAGTGGATCGGCAGAAGTCCTTCGAGATGTTTCGAAGGAACTCAAAAGAGGTTCAGATAGTCACTTTTGATGAGCTACTTGAGAAACTTAAGCAGCTACATGATTTCTTAAGTGCCAAAGGCAGCGAATAAGGTTCGTCAGTAGGGCGTGTGGCCCAACTCCGAGTTCGAGGCGCATCTATCCCTTGATGGCAGTGCGGGTTTACAGAGTCTCAGAACTGGGCGAGGATGGCAATGGCTTGGGATGGGTGTCCGGGTAATACTGGTCCAAAGAAGATCGGTAGTATTCGGTGCAAATGATTGGTTTGGCGAGGGAACCTCACGGTGTCCGTGGTTAATTGTTTATGATCTAGACGGCATTGGGCCGCCTACTATAGTTATACCTCTGAAAGTGTGGTTATGGAGAAATATGAATGAATAAAATATTCATAATCGCCGCACTGTTGATAGCAGGAGCTATTGTATTTTCTCCAATAGCTCTTCATTCATATAAAATGAGTGAATGCATGGAAATCCAAATGAAAAGTATCGAAGGCTACGAAAGTCTAGGCGAACAATACGCGAGGGAAAGATGTTTTTCGTTAATTAATTCCGGCAATTAATAACTACGGTGTACGGAATGCAGGATATAAGAGGGGAATTAGAAACATATCAGAAAATTGATATCGCCATGGAATACCTTAATTTAGCTCTTCGGGAGTACATCAGCGATAAGAATATGTTTTCAGTTATACACTTAGCCGGTGCTGCTGAAGAATTACTGGGTAAAATTGTTTCTATCAATAAGAATGAAAGCGCGCTTGAGAGGGCGCGGCATTGGTTGCGAAGTTGGTATGGCATAATTGGAAAAGATACACCTCTAAATACTCATTTAAATAAGCACATATTAAATATAAAAAACGGTATTAAGCATATAAATGATTCGGGTGATCTAGAAATAGAGTTGGATCTCAATAGTGAGGCAAAAAAAGTCATACATCGTGCCATTGAAAACTTTAATCAAATACCCCAGCTTGACACTTCTGAGGAGCTCCTTGCCTACTACCAACATAAAAAAGTATAACGAATAAGGATAGGTCGCGCGAGTGAAGCGAGCCGCGACCTTATCCTGCAGTTGAACGTAAGTGGAAATAGAAATACCTGGACACCCATTGTAAGGAGAGGAAGGAAAAAGTTGCCGCGTGCCGTCGCGGGCCATTGGATTTTCATCGGATTCGAGGGTAGCGTAAGAAGGGGTCACATCCCTTGAGTGATCGGGGATACGGTATCGGATTACTGCAGCGTTCCGGGCGACAGCTCGGGCGTTATCGGCTCAGGGATGCCTGAGCGACCGGTCATGCTACCCCTGCTGCCGGAGGCGGTCTGCTTCCGGGGACGTTAAACATACCTGGACACCCATCGTAAGGAGAGGAAGGAAAAAGTCGCCGCGAGCGGTCGCGGGCCATTCGATTTTTCCCGGATTCGAGGGTAGGGCGTGCGTAAATCGGACCTGATCGGAACAATTTTGGGCCAGCAGCCGAACTCGGTGCGAGCGAAATTCGCGGGTTTGGTGATCCGCGGCGGAATAGCACGACAGTAAAGAAGGGGCTACGCCAGCAGTGTTCGGCAGGCGCCAATCCCGGGTGTTCGTCGGTAGCCGAGTTGCTGGCAGGCCTGCTTGAGGTTGTGGGCCTCGCCCACCAATCCCTTGAAGGGGCTCTCAAACTGAGTCGTCAGATAACCCCATTGCTTGGGATCGATCGCCAGGCGCTGGAGGATGGACGGGAGGTGTTCGGGGATGGCACCGCGCTTGCCCTCGTGGATAAGCCGTCCGGTGAAGTCCACCAGGTCCAGGTAGTCGGTGAGGCGAAAGGGCAAGCCCTTGGGCATCGGCTCGCGCGGGTTCCCCGCGAAGGGCAGAAGGCGGGCCGGCTGTGATGGAGTCTCATTGGGATGCTCCGCTTGCGTTGCCGCGGCGGCTCGCTCCTGAACGGAGGTGAAGTCAGACGCCTCTGGCGTCTGTGCCATCTGCGCTCGGACCGGATTGAGGTCTACGTAGGCCAGACAGGCCGCCAGCGCTTTCTCATCGAGCAGCGCCTGGGATTTGAAACGGCCGGTACAGTTATCTTCCTCATTTGCCTTGCGGGCGATCTCCTCGTTCAGACAGCGCATGAACCAGCTGATGTCCGCCAGCCGCGAACGCCATAGCTCCGCGAAGGTATCGACGACGCGCAGTTCCGCAGGGAGAAGCGTTTCCCCGCGTTCAAAACGACGGGTCAGCTCATTCCCGGAGAACAGCGCATGCCAGCGGTGAAGGACCTCTGCGATATTCCATCCCTGAGCGGCCTCGCGGTCGACGTGCAGAACGAGATGGTAGTGATTGGAAAGGATGGCATAGGCACATACGTCCAGGGCGAAGAGTTCGGAAAGCTGAAACAAGCGTTCCCGAATCCAGTCGCGGCGGTGCTCAAAGTTGTGGCCTGAGGTGGCGTCTTCACCACAAAGAAAGGCACGGCGGACGCAGCGGGCGACGCAATGGTAGTAGGGAGTGGCCTCGAGCGAGACGAGGGCTTTCCTTGGTTTGGGCATGGCATCTATTCCTTGATGGCACTGCGGGTTTACAGACTCTCAGAACTGGGCGAGGATGGCAATGGCTTGGGATGGGTGTCCGGGTAATGCTCTTCTGTCGCGCTGCCCTCGCCGCCTCAAGCTGGCCGTTAGGCGGTCTAGAATACGTAAATAAATCCGGCGCCTACTTCGGCTTCATAGTTGTTGCGTGCGATTGGGCTATCCTCAATGTCGCTACTATACCGCTCATATACCGCCTCGCCGAAAATCTGCCAATTCTCGTTAATATAATGACGATAATTGTAATTGGCCCCAACCGAGCGAAATCCTCCACTCAGATTGGTCTCATTCAGTCCCGATGCAGCTGACTGCTCTGCGTCTATACCAAAATCTTTATTGGCAAAATCGCTATCGTGAAATACCACAGCGATAGCAATTTCATGACCGGTTCCGTCGTTCTGGTCGCCGAAGCGGCGCCCCACTCCAAAAAGACCAAGACTTCCGTTATCACCGGTTACAACTCGACCATCCAGCCAATAACGCCAATCGGCATCAAAAGCACGACGTACTTGCAGCACGAGTTCAGCATCCTCATCTCGATCACCGAGACCATCCAAACGACCGTCATCGGAATCACTTTCTTCACGACCCTCATCGAGACCCACCGCGGCCTCGAATAGCCACGTACTAGAACGAAGACCACGCCACCCCAGCGCCTCACCCGCCCAGAAGAAAATATCATCACCGCTGCGCCATTGTACCGCACCAGCAGGATCGACTTCGAAGTCGTATTCATCCGACCCTTCGTACGCAGATTCGTACTCAACACCCAGGCCCAGGCCGAAGCTCCAGCCATCATTACCCCTCGTGAAGTCCTCGACTGAGGGTAAAGGCACCAAAGCTGTTTTTCCGTCCTCTGCTAATGCTGTTTGAAAGAAGAGACCATGTATGATCACCGCCAACACTGAACCAATAAGCTTTTTCATTTAGGCTCCCTCCTGATATGTCGGTATCGAACAATTTTCCAGAGTATAGGGACAATTTTGGGTCAGCAGCAGAACTCGGTGCGAGCGAAATTCGCGGGTCTGGCGATCCGCGGCGGACTATGTCCGGGTAATGCTGGTGTTGAAGGACTTGAGCCGTGTGCGAGGAAACCCGCACGCACGGTCTTAGAGGGCGGGGGGGCCGGTAACGGTCTCCTTGCTACTCGGCGGCGGCGGGAGACAAAACATGGACAATCTTTCGATAGAACGAATCATCGCTTTAGCTTCGGTCTTTTTCCTTTTGTTCATCTCAAGCGGCGCTATTGCCGCCGAAAACGGCGAGTGTCAGGCTGAGTTGGCTGGGATCTACAAAGAGATCGTTGAAGATCAAGCACGAGGCGATATCGATGCTTTCCTGAAGAAGTCTGGCGGTACGGGAAGAGCCCTTCTCGAAATGCGCCTGAATGAACGCCCTGAACTACGCTCGGGCTTGATCGACAGTTGGCGCGAAGAGGCAGAATACGCACAGAGGTTTCGGGTTAGTGACATGTATGTTTCTCCGAACTGCCTAACAGGCATTCTCGTTCTTGTGCCGAAATCTAGCCGAGGTGCCAACGAAACCTCGCCGATGCCTATTGCTGGAGAGGTTATCTTCGCCAACCATGGCGATTGGAAAATGATATTGCGGCTATGGAAGTTTTAGTGAGGTCGGAGAAAACCTTGTCATGAAGGGACTCGATCAGGAGCTGATCACGTTGAGAAGTGTTTGAGTGGGTTGGCTCCGTTATTGCGAGACTCATCGGGAATCAACTCCGTTGACCGACGGCGGCCCTAACGATCGGTGCCAGGCCACCCGCAAAAGCGGCGCCGAAGTTTCAGTAACAAGTATAGATAGGGTCCATAAATAGAATCAGAGTAACTTTTCTGGCCGGGATGACGGTTTGCCAAGCGCTGATCGTCTTGGCGGTTTCGGTATTCGCTTCGTGGCCACCGATATTCGTGACAAATGAGCGTCAATCTGCAACGCGTCGATGGGGCAGGCGTCGCAAGTAGGCCATGCCGGAGTAGCCGGTGTCGGCGTTTCCTTGCAATCGGTGTCCCGGTTGACTACCAAGTGCTGCGGTTCGGTCTATATCAGGTGGAGCTAACGGGAGCGTGCCGTATCGGCCATGGTCTTCAGGTGGCCCGCGTCGCCATCGAGGTCTTCAAAGGCGTACGGATTGAGGAATTGGCGGCCCCACAGGAACGCCCGATCCGTCACCGTGAGACCGGCTTCGACGCATACGGCATCCCAGTGATCGACGATGCTGGTGAGCTGGTGTTCCACGATGGCAATGGCCTCGGCGCGAGACAGCAGAAAATGTGCCGACGCATTCAGACAGGACGAGACCCGGCTCATGCGATCGTCACCGGCAATCAGCATGGCTTGAGTGGCTTCGTTGCCGGTCCGGCTTTGCGGACAGATATCGTAGGCCGGGGTCAGGTGAAGCGTTTGCCCGTCCCAGAAGGCCGCGTGATTCCGCGCATGATCGTCGGTATTGCCGCACAGGATGTTGAAGACGAGCCGTGAATAGAGTTCGCGCAGGGTGGCGGACGCATCGGTGAAACGGTGGCGGACGAGTTCCGCGAGGTCTTGGTAGCTGGCATAACGCGCCATCATTTCATCGAGCGCCAGCATGGTGAGCGCGGAAACCATGATCTTGCGCTGCCACCCGGCCCCGGAAGGCACGCGGTCGAAGCGCTCAATCAGAAGCACGTCTTTGTGCAGGGAGTTGGTGAGCGACACGCTCGCCACATTCAGCCCGGCCAGGGCGGCCAGGCGCATGGCGACGAACTCCGCCTTGACGACACTGTAGAGGTCGGTCGTCGAGGAAAACTTCGCAATATACTGCTTGTCGTCGTCATCGACCTGCGCCTTGGGGCGCGCACCGCCGATGGAGGTGCCGTGCTGGAGCGCCTGATCGAGTTCCGGGCTCAGCGGCATGCCCATTTCGACAAACTCGGCGGCTTGCGCAAGCTGATCGAGAGAGGCGTTCTCCGATCCTCTCGGCACGTACTCGGTGGCCGAGTGCTGAAAATCGAAGGCGCCGATCCGGTTCGAACCGGATTCCAGTAGATAGGTCAGCTCGTCGAGCTGGGCCGTGTCCGCCTTCGCCCCTCTGGTGCCGAGCTTTCTATTGATGATGACGCGCCGGCCCCAGGCATCCGGCGAGCCGTCACGGATGCAGGCCGGCATGCTCAAGCCCGGCAGCAGGGGAATGAGCCCCGGTCGCAGAGGCAACTCGGGGTCATAGAGGGGGATGGCGTTTTCCCGGGCAAGATAGCTCTTGCCGTAATTGAAAATCAGGTGCTCGCCTTCAGCGGATAGCTTGCCCGCCACGACCGGCTCGACGGCACCGGGCAGCCATACCCAGACAAAGGCTTCGCTGTACCGTCCCTCAGAACTCATCATCTACCGGCTTTCCGCGATTGCGCACGGCACCCGGCAACAAGGCCAGCTTGTCGTCCGTACGGGTGATGTGCATGGCCAGCGAGGCGCGCTCCTCATCGAACAAGGTAACGCCGACCAACGCCGCCACCTCGAACACCAGCCCGATGGCAACGCCCATGTCCCCCTTTTCGATCTTCTGGAGCGTCGCCCGCGAGATACCGGCGCGGTCGGCCAGCTCGTGCTCGGTCCACCTGCGCTGCTTGCGCCCGAGGCGGATTTGCTTGGCCAGCAAGGTCACGGCTTCGCGTGTGTACCGGGAATAGGTTCTCTCTTTTGCCATCCAGCTCGCCCCAAATTGATCGATATGATGACCATCAGGCCACTTCATGCCTATTAAACTATCCATTCATTTGGACGGCTCGTCAAGCATAATGACCACGACAACAGGCGTGAAGGCCATTAATGACCATCAATCTGGTCATTTCCTGTCCCGTTCGGCTCTTCCAGCGGCAGCCCGGCGGCCGACTCTGCAAGCACGCGCATTTGCCTTGGAGCAGCGATCTGTTCGGCGCCGTAGCTCTTCCTCAGTGTTGGCGCTCGGTACCCTGGTACTGATCATCCTGAACCACCCTCTCTCCGGAGAAAGCTCCGCTCCCTTTGGTGGATAGCGTCTGGTGATCGGCGCAGGTCGCGGCGCCCCCATGGTAGTTTTTGGCCACTTGCGGGACTAACAACACAGCAAAAGCGCCCGGTTTCGGGCAAAATCGCGTATCCCACTGACGGGAGAAACCCGCCAGGTGCGGTTTTCTGCGTTTCTCTGACACAGGTGGCGGTAGTGGCCCGGAAACAGAAAAAGAAGACTTCGAAAAAGAAAGGTGTATTGCGTCGACTTGCCGAGAACCGGTGGTTCCATCTGGGCCTGCTGGCCGTTTTCTTGGTGGGGGCGGTATTCGTGGCCTGGCTCGATTACCGGGTCCGTGACCAGTTCGAGGGGCGCCGTTTCGCGCTGCCGGCCCGGGTCTACGCCCGCCCCCTGGAGCTCTTTCCCGGCGCCAGGGTGAGCGCCGATACGTTTGTCAAAGAGCTGCAACAGGTCGGCTATCGGGAGGGGCTGCGCGGCCAGCAGCCCGGGCGCTTCGAGCGCCGCGGTGACGACTTCCGGCTGGTCACCCGACCGCTCACCTTCTGGGACGGCCCCCAGCCTTCGCTGTCGCTGCAGGTCTCCTTTGGTGACCATGGCGTGCGAGAACTCTCCGGCGCCGGCGGGCCCCTGAACCTGGTGCGGCTCGATCCCGAGTACATCGGTGGTATATACCCGGCCCACAACGAAGATCGTGTGCTGGTGAGGCTGGACGGTGTGCCGAAGGCACTGGTCAACGCGCTGCTTGCGGTCGAAGACCGCAAATTCTATTTGCATCGGGGTATCGACCCGATGGCTATGGCGCGGGCATTGGTGAGCACGCTTTCGGGGAGAGGCGTGCAGGGGGGGAGCACCATCACCCAGCAGCTGGTAAAAAACTTTTTCCTGACACCGGAGCGCACCCTGCGCCGAAAGTTCACCGAAATGGTGATGGCCCTGCTGCTGGAGGTGCACTACGAGAAAAACGACATCCTCGAAACGTACATCAACGAGGTCTATCTGGGGCAGGATCGCAACCGTGCGATCCATGGCTTCGGGCTCGGAGCGCAATTCTATTTTGGTGAGCAGCTCCGGAACCTGAGCCTCGCCGAGTCGGCGCTGCTGGTGGGGATGGTAAAGGGACCCTCCTGGTACGACCCCCATCGCCAACCCGAACGAGCCTTGAAGCGACGCAATCTTACCCTGACGCTGATGCGCCAGCAGGGCTTCATTTCCGATGAGCAGTACCTGCAGGCCAGCGCAGCGCCGCTCGGCATCATCGACAAGCCGGCCATGGGGACCACCCGCTATCCGGCCTTTCTGGATCTGGTACGCCGACAGCTGTCCCGTGACTACCGCGATTCGGACCTGCAGTCGGAAGGGCTGCAGATCTTCACCACCCTTGACCCCCGGGTGCAGGCCGTCGCCGAGCATGCGCTCACCAGCCGTCTCAACCGGCTGGACAGCAGCCCGGACCAGAAGCTGCAAGGGGCCGTGATCGTGACCGACACGCAGAACGGGGAGGTTCAGGCACTGGTGGGCGGTCGCGACCCGCGTTTCCCCGGTTTCAACCGGGCCTTGGACTCCAACCGGCCCGTCGGTTCGGTGCTGAAGCCAGCCATCTATCTGACGGCGCTCTCTGATCCTTCCCGCTATACCCTGGCCACGCTGCTGGATGACGAACCGCTGCTCTGGAAGGAAGCCGGCCGTCCGGACTGGTCGCCCAACAACTACGACCGCCAGAGTCACGGACAGGTGCCCCTCTGGCGGGCGCTTGCCGAGTCCTATAACATCGCCGCCGCCCGCCTCGGTCGCGAAGTCGGCGTACCCGAGGTGCTCGACACGGCCCGCAAGCTTGGCGTCCAGCGGGATCTGCCGCCTTATGCATCCACGCTGCTGGGGGCCGTCGCACTGTCGCCTCTGGAGGTCGCCCAGATGTATCAGACCCTTGCCAGCGGCGGATTCCGGGTGCCGCTCCGGGCCATCCGTGAAGTATTGACCCCGAACGGCAAGCCGCTGCAGCGCTATCCACTGGCTGTGGAACAGGTGGTGGATCCGGCGTCGGCCTACCTGGTTACGGCGGCTTTGCAGAGCGTGGTTAAGGAAGGGACGGCGCAGGGTCTGCAGAGCCAGCTGCCCCGGGGGCTGTCGGTGGCAGGGAAAACCGGCACTACGGACGACATGCGGGATTCCTGGTTTGCCGGCTATAGCGGGGATCGGGTCGCGGTGGTATGGAACGGTTTCGATGATAATCGTCCGACTTCGCTCACCGGTGCCAGCGGTGCCATGAGGGTGTGGGGTGACTTGATGTCCCGTCTCGATGCCGAGCCGCTTTCGCTGCCACTACCCGATACCATGGAGCTGGTCTGGACCGAACCGGCTTCCGGACTGCGAGCCGATAGCGAGTGTCCCGGCGCGGTGGAGCTACCTTTTGTCCGTGGGTCCGCTCCCACCGAGCATGCTCCTTGTGCACGCTCCAAAGGCAACTGGTTCAAAAGACTTTTCCGCTGAGCCGCTTGGCGAACAATTTTTGTAGGGCGGACGCAGAGCAGCGGCCGTTCCGGAGCAAGGTGATTTGAAGATGATAAAACCTGTACGTCGTGCTGTCTTTTTCGGGCTGATTCTGGCTTCGCTGGTATCGGGCTGCGCGATGCAGCCTCCCACACCAGCCACCACCCCACAAAATCCGGCTGTGGCGGAATTGTTGGCCGCGGCCAGTGCCGAAACCAGTGCCGGGCGGTTCCCGCAGGCCATCGCGGTGCTGGAGCGGGCCTTGCGCATCGAACCCCGAAATCCCCTGCTGTGGCAGGAGCTGGCGCGGGTGTACCTGCAGCGTGGCGATTACCGCCAGGCCGAACAGATGGCTGCCCGTTCCAATTCCTGGGTCGGTTCCAATCGTTCCCTGCTGGCGGAGAACTGGCGCATCATCGGGGCGGCCCGGGAGCAGCGGGGTGATCCGACGGGCGCCAGGGCTGCCTTCGAGCGGGCTGCGCAGCTGGAGCACCTGTAGTGGTTTACCTGGATGTAACTGCTCGCCCGGGTGATCGCGCACGGCGCAGGAAATCCGTCATCCCCTGTCACAGCCGCGCAGGCGGGGGGGTAGGCGGGGATCCATTTTGAGCGATGCTTCTGTTCTCTGGATTCCCGCCTACGCGGGAATGACGGAGACACCTGGATTCTCCATCGCCCGACCACCCGATCCCCTCTAGGTCGCCTTCAGCCGTCATCGGAGTTCGACGGGCTAAAGCCCGACCTGCATCGCGAGGGACAGGCCGGCGCGCCTTTCAAGTGCACCAATCCGCCGGGAGCGGATTTATACCCAACCCGGCCAGTGGAGTTCCTCCTGCAGCAGTCGCAGTTCCGGCTGGTGGAGCTGTGCCACCTCCGTAACGACACGGTCGCCCTTGGGTAGCAGATGGATTTCGATCTTCCGGCCGTCCCGACGGCCGGGCCGGCGCTCCACCAGACCCGCCTGCTGACAGCGATCAATGAGGGCCACTGTGCCATGGTGTTTCGCCTGCAGGCGCTCTGCGAGTTCGCCGACGGTGGCCCACTCCCGTCCCGAAAATCCCTTTAGATGTAACAGTAACTGGTACTGCAATGGGGTGAGACCGTGTTCCCGGCAGAGATCTTCACTCTGGCGCAGGAAACAGCGCAGGCGATAACGGAAGTGGGACAATCTTTCGAAATCGTGTTTGCCGAGAGAGCCGTCGTGTACGGCTTCTCCATGCGGGTTTTCCATGATGAATCCTTGACGTTTGGCACTATCGGGTCTAAATGTATCATGGTGTGATATAGATGCGAGGTCCGCCATGAAAACGACAGCGATTCTTCAGCTTCCCTTCTCCTCCGGCAGCGCGTGGGATGAAGTGCATCGCAGCCACCCATCCATCCTGTCGCTGGTAACGTTCATCGTACTGCCTCTGGCACTGATACCGCCGGTAATGCTGTACTACGCCGGTACCGTGTACGGTGATGCCTTCCTGCCCGGTTTTGGAGAAAAATCCTGGCGGTTCATCACGACCGTTTTCTTTCTGGCTGAACTGCTGACCTTCGCGGCGATGGGTTGGATGATCCATGAAGTGGCCAACAGCCGCAATCTTCCAGTGAGTGCCACTGATGCCTATCGGCTGGCGGCGCTGGCGCCGATTCCGCTGTGGCTCTCTGCGTTTGGCCTGCTGATTCCCAGTTTTGGCGTGAATGTCGTCATATCCCTGGCTGCACTTGGGCTCTCCATCAGCATCGTCTATCACGGCTTGCAGGGTTTAGCTCAGCGGCACGAAGAGGTTGAGGCGATGTCGGTCACCCATACGATCATGGGCGCGAGCGTCATGGCGTGGGGGCTTCTGCTGGCGCTGATATGGGCCTTCTGACTGAACCGAGCCAGTCGAGAGCGTGAGGCTGTAGTGTCCAAGCGGCGGGGGCCGGCGCGCTCCCGGCCCTGCCGCTTATAGCATCTCCGGCAGGAACTGCCGTCGTCGGCTGATCATCTTGCCGGAGACCATGAACACCCCATCGCCAGTGTAATGTATTGTCTGCGGGTATTTGGGCGATACCGCCGCCTGCGCCCTGACGACTTCCCAGACAAAAAAATTGTACTTCTCAACGAGGCTGTCATCGGCGAGCCGGCATTCGAAATGGGCGTAGCACTCCCGGATCAGTGGCGCCTTCACCTTTTCGGCGCCATCGGCGGTCAGTCCGAACTGGTCGAACTTGTCGATAGCGGCGCCACTGCTGTTGCCGATACCGACTACTGCGTCGGTCAGCGCTGTTGTCGGCAGGTTAATCACGCATTCGCCGCTGCGGCGGACCAGTTCAAAGCTGTGGTTGCCGGCCGATATTACACAGCCGACCAGGGAGGGCGAGAACTCCATTACGGTATGCCAGCCCATGGTCATGATGTTGTTCTGGCCATTCCAGGATGAGGAGACCAGGACGATAGGGCCGGGTTCGAGATAGCGGCGAACTCTGTCCACCGGCAGATCCTGCTTTCGAAAATTCCTTCTCATGGATGTACTCCGAAGCGGTACCCGGTGACTGAGCGCGAAACGGAAAGACGCTTTAATTGTAAACCGCACTACATGGGCATGCCCGGGAAACGTCAGGCGGGATACAGCGTGCCGTCGCTGATCTGGCGGGCGCAAATGGTTGGCGCTGTTGCCGATTTTCCTTTATCGTTTGTTAGGATTTTTCTGAAGGAGTTGATTGGTGACCTCATACCTGAAGTTAGTAGCTTTTGCGCTTTCATTGCTCATAGCCGGCTGTGCCTCCGGGCCCACGAGGGATGTGGAGTTATCGGATAAGGGCTATCACGCCATGGTGGCCGGTGATATGGAAAAGGCCGAGACGCTTCTGACTCAGGCAGTGGCGGAAAATCCGAACAATCCTCACGCATTGCTCAATCTAGGTGCGTTGTACCACAACACCGACCGTGCCGAAGAGGCCGTTCCTCTCTACGAACGTGTGCTGGAGATTGTGGCCACATCCGATAGTGAGTCGATGACCGAGGCTCGCCGCAAGGAGCTACAGCGCCTTGACAGGATTGCACGGGAAAACCTCAGGCTGATAGAGCAGGAAAAGATTGAGGCGGAGCGTGCGCTGGAACCTGAGCCCGAACCGGTGAAAGAGATTCCGAGGGCAGAAATTCCGGTGGAATTCCCGTACTGGATCCAGATTGGTGCATTCACCTCTTTGGAGGCGGCCGAACAGGTGAGCCGCGGTTTCAGGGAACAGCAGCGTCCCCTAGGTCAACGGGAGATCCGCGTGCTACGGGTGGATGGGCTGAACAAGATCAGGATCGGGCCGTATACCAGCATGGATGAAGCCAGAAACGCCTGTCACCAGCTCCGCAGCGCTGGCGTGGACTGTTTCCCCGGCGGCAACTGAGCGTATTTTCCGGCGTTCCTGCCAGCACCGGGGACCTTCAAGGGCGGGACTCTCCGGGGCGACCTACACTTCGGGCGACTTCGTGCTCTCCATCCGGGTGGCGAGCACCGCCAGTCTTTGCAGTGCTGCGCGGCGAACGGAGAGGAGGCGCTCCACGACATCCTGGCCCAGCTCCAGCCTTTCGGCGGCGGTCAGGTTTTCATCGGGTGCGCGGCGCATGACGTGCCGATGCAGTCCGTTGCGGAGTGTATTGCCTACCGGGTAGGGGATGTTGCGTAGCGCGATGCGGATACCCTTCAGCAGCCGCAGCACATCGGCGCTGTGCTCGCTGATCCGATCATTCAATGCCGGGCGTGGTGCCTCCAGGCTTTCGGCTAGCAGGACCTCCAACAGCAACAGGTGGGTTCGTAGTTCCGAAACGGTCGGGAGCAGACGGTCGGTACGTACCAGGACTTCCAGCATGCGTCGCTCCGCCGAGTGCGGATCGGACCCGGTTTCCTGTTCCACCGCTTCGCGCAGGCGTGCGGCAACCAGGCGTTGAAAACCGGCAAGTCGATCACTGAACCATTCCAGCCGTCCCTCCAGATAGCGACAGCGCTCGTGCACCTCGTTCAGGCCCGCTGACGCGTTCAGTCCGAACAGGTTCGGGTCGATTGGAATGTTGGCCTCCAGTAGTGCTTCGGCCTGGAGTGCACCGAGAAGCTCCCGATCCGATTCGCGATAGCTCCGCATCACCTCCAGCATCTTGTCCGCATGCTTGCGGGCTGTATCCCGGGCGTTGTCGGGTGCTCGAGCCGCCGGGCCACGCAGCCCCAACGGGATTAGCGGGGCGAAGCAGCCGAAGAAGAAGTTGTCGACGGCGGTGCCTGGCCCGGCCGGATCGTCGCCGAGCCGGTCACCCGTGACCGGCAGGCGCAGCTGAATGCGATAGTGAAGCAGCGTGAGCTTTCGAGCGAGGCGATAGAAGTCCCTGAACAGTACACCGGCCGGTGTTTCGCACGCCATTGCCGCCGTTTCGTGAACATGATCCCGGGGCCGGATTTCTGTGAAAAAGCGTGCGGTCTGCAAAGTGAGATCTTCCGGTAGCCGGCCATCGCGGGTCCATGACTGACGCGCAGCGGCAGTGGCGCGAACGGCCGCCGAACGTAAGGCCGAACGTCGTGCAGGCACTCTTTCCGCCGTTAGCGCGCCGCCGGCGTACGCGGCACACTCCTGTGAGAATTCCAGACGACGCGCCAGGGCGCCCTGGCTGATGCGGGCCACCTGTCGCTGTAACCACCGGCTCTCGCAGCGGGCCCGGTGGCTCACTTCCAGAAGTCCACGCGCCAGCGGCGCCAACCGGCCGGAGCCTGCCTGTCGGGCCAGCCAGCGATCCACACTGTCGTCTCCGGCCGTCGCACGGGCCAGAAAACGATTGGCGGTGGCGACAAACGAGGCACGACGGGAGCCGGTCCGGTGGGCGTAGCGGGAGAGTTCTCCGGCGAGCAGGGCTGCCAGTTGTCCACTGCTGGATACGGTTACGGCCGACAAGCCCAGGCGAAGTACGGGCCGATTACGGAGAAACCCTGGAAAGCTGTCGAATTCCACGGAAACATCCGGACCGCAGTTGAGGGTGATGCGGGAGGGCGCAGGTGCCCCCACGATTCCGCACAGGTGTTCGACAAATGCGACCAGATCCGGCTCTCGGGCCGGATCGACCGGAACGGCCAGATTTCGACGCCTTTCGATTCTCCAGAGGCCTTTGGTCAGCAGAAAAATGCCCAGCAAGAGGCCGCATAGCAATAGTACCTGCAGGGCCAATGCGGCCGGCGGAAATGGCACCAGCGCTGCCAATGCATCACCCTCGGTGAGTAGCCAGGCAACGGCTGCGGCAAGGGCCATTACGGCCGCCGCATAGAGGATTGCGAAGGCCGTAATTCCCAGTGCGACCAGGAGGAGACCGGTGCGATGCACCAATCCCGGTCGGCGGGGAGAAGGCAGGTTGTCGGTGCTTTCTCCCCCAAAGAGCTCGTCTGTGGGTGTGACCAGGGGCGAACCCATCTTGCATACTCCCAGCGCGTGGCCTCTTTTCCGGTCAGGGGTGCTTTTGCCCCCACGGGCTCACCTACACTAACCGGAATAAAGACCTGCCACCGGGGTATGGTTCACACTCCATCGGCCAAGCGGTCAACTCCTGGCGGCGCGATAGGCCCAGAGCAGAATCACCGCCCCGAGAACGGCCAGGGCAAAGCTGCCGAGACTGAAGCTGTCAACGGTTCCGAATCCCAATGCAGAACCGATGAAGCCGCCGACCACGGCACCCAGAATGCCGATAAGGATGGTCACGAAAAACCCACCCGGGTCACGTCCGGGCATCAGCATTTTGGCGATTACGCCGGCAATCAGTCCGAAGATAATCCATCCGATAAATCCCATGAGGGCTCCCTCCTTGTGAGCGATTCTCTGCAAATCATAGTCGATGCCTTGGCGGGAGCCTGTCCGAAAATAGACTGACCTACTGCGGCCAAGCCTGATTGGCCAGATTTCCCGCTCATTTTCGTTAAATAGAACCACTCGGCTTTGGCTCCTCGAGAATAGGTTCCAGACATTCTCTACTGCCGCCATCCATGGCGGCATGCGTCGCTCTAACGACTGCGTCCATGCAGTCGTATTCGCCTCAAATGAGCGAAAAATCTGACTCAATCAGTCTTGCCCTCGTGACGGTCGCTATTCCCCGGACAGGCTCCTAGGCTGAAGGGAAACAGCTTCAGACCCAAGGGAGCGCGATGTACAACCTCTTGCTGGTCGCGTTTTTGGCGCTTGGTGGCTGGCTCGCCTACAGCGGGCTGGAGAATGGCCGGCGGGGCCGTATGGCGGCCGGCCTTTCCATCCTTGCGGCAACCGCCCTGTTCTTCGGTTTGCTCTCCTTCTGGGGCGAGATGCTCTGGTTTGAGGCGGTCGGTTACGGCCGGCGATTCTGGACCATGGTCGGCATTCGTGTGGGCATGGTGGCCCTCGGGGCGACCGTCGCCGGACTGCTGGTCTGGGGCGGCGTGCGCTGGCTTGGCCGTGGCCAGCGTCTGCTGATCTGGGCTGCCATCCTGGCGGGCCTCCTCGGAGGAGGTCTTTGGGGATTCGGCGCGTGGGACGAATCACTGCTGTGGGTGACCGGCGAGGCGACGGGTGTCCGCGAGCCGATACTGGGCCTGGATGCCGGCTTTTACCTGTTTGCCCTGCCGTTACTCGCGGAACTGCATATCCTGCTGTGGCTGGTCGCGGTCATCGTCATCGGGGCCCACGGCGTGCTCTTCTGGGAGGAAATTGAACGGGGCCGGCCGGATTGGGGACGCGCCCTGGTCCTTGCCTTCGGCCTGGCGTTCCTGCTGGCCTTTGGTCACCTTCTCGATTTGTTCCAACTGCTCTTTTCAGACTGGGGCGTGGTAAGCGGCCCGGGCTGGACGGATGAATATATTCGCCGGCCCGCCTACCTACTGATGGCCATCATTACCCCGTTGCTGGCGGCACTGCCGCTGTTTCCCGCTTTCCGGCGCCGGGTGGCGCGATTCGATCGCAGCCGCCCCCCGCCTCTGGTCGCCGGCGTCATCGCCTGGGTCGGGATCGGCGTCGTCTGGATCCTGCTCCTCGGAGTGACCCCGCGGCTCATACAGTGGCTCGTTGTGGAACCCAACGAGATCACCTTCGAGCGCCCCTATATCGCCAACAACATCGCCTTTACCCGTCGCGGCTTCGATCTGGAAAAGGTCGAGCAAAGGGCCTTTCCGGTCGGGGACCAATTTACCCGCGCGCTAGCCGAAGATAACCAGGGGGTTCTGTCCGACGTGCGTCTGTGGGATCCGCGGGCGCTGGATTCGGTATTCAGGCAGTTTCAGGAAATCCGCCTTTACTATGAATTCAAAGATGTCGATATCGATCGTTACCAACTTGGTGACGACTATCGGCAGGTGATGATTTCGGCACGGGAGCTGGAACTCGACAATCTCCCGGCGCAGAGCCAGACGTTCGTCAATCGCCGTTTCAAGTACACCCACGGCTATGGGGCGGTGATGACACCGGTGAGTGAGTTCACCCCCAGCGGCTTGCCCCGGATGCTGATTAGCGATATTCCGCCGCAGTCCTCCCACCCCGAACTCGAAATCGAAGTTCCGCAGATCTACTACGGTGAGCTGACCACCGACCCCGCTGTGGCCAACAGCGAGGAGCGGGAGTTCGACTACCCGAGCGGTGAACAGAATGTCTACATCCAGTACCCCGGAGAGGGTGGCATCGCCATGCGCAACCTGTGGCGTAAGTTCGTCTTCGGCTGGATGTTCGACGGCACGCGGCTGCTGCTGTCCACCTATCCCCGGCCCGACAGCCGGATGATGTTCCATCGCCAGATCATCGACCGGTTGAATACCCTGGCACCATTCCTCGAGTACGATGCCGACCCCTATGTGACGGTCATCGACGGGCGGCTGAAGTGGATTGTCGACGCCTACACCCGCTCCTCGTTTTACCCCTATAGCGAAGTGTTTTCCTCGCGTGAATTTATCCAGGTTCGGGACCGCGGGGGGCAACTGACGGGCTCGGTAGCCGGCTACCTGTCGGGGGCCAATTACATTCGCAACTCGATAAAGGCGGTGGTGGATGCCTATGACGGCAGCGTCGACCTGTACGTATTCGAAGAAGACGACCCGCTGATCAATGCCTGGTGGCAGGCCTTCCCGGACCTGCTAAAGCCGGAGTCGGAGATGCCGGAAGCCGTTCGTGCCCACGTGCGCTACCCGGAGGGATTTCTGCTGACCCAGGGGCTGGTCTATGCCAAATACCACATGGAAGACCCGGAGGTGTTTTACAACCAGGAGGACCTTTGGGTCAGGGCGACGGAGAAATACTACGGCAATGTCCAGCCGGTAGAACCCTATTACATCATGTGGAAACGGCCCGGTAGCGAAAGCAAGGAGTTCGTTCTTATCCTCCCGTTTACCCCAAAAAACCGTCAGGTCATGATCGGCTGGATAGCGGGCATGTCGGATGGTGAGGATTACGGACGCTTCATTGCCTACCAGTTTCCGAAGGAGACGCGGGTGCTGGGGCCGCAGCAGGTGGAGACCAAGATCGATCAGGACCCGCAACTCTCCGGACAGTTGACGCTCTGGGATCAGCGCGGCTCGCGTGTGATCCGGGGCAATGTGCTGGCGATCCCGATCGATCAGACCCTGCTTTACGTCGAGCCAATTTATCTTCAGGCCGAGACCGCTGCCTATCCGGAGCTGCGGCTGGTGGCGTTGATGCATGGCGATACGCTCAGCTATGCCGAAAGCTTCGAAGAGGCCCTGGAGGGGCTCTTCAAGGGCGGGGTACGTGAGGTGCCCGGTGTCGCGCCCGGCGGTGAACTCGCGGAGCGCGCGGCCCGGGCCGGCCAAGCGTTCGAGCGATACCTGCAGCTGCAGGGCCAGGGCCGGTTCGAAGAGGCTGCGCGACAGCTGAGCGAACTGAGGCGCCTGTTGCAGTCGATGGCGGGTGAGACGGCCGCTGGTGATGATGGCGAATCGCCCGGGAATTGAGCGGACCTGCTGCGCCTGAGCTTTTAACCGGCGGCGTCCATCGCCGCCCCACTCTTCAGACCAGGTCCCTTGGTATGTGACGGTCCCAGTTCTGCGAGTAGACCCGCTTGTTGCCTTCGTAGGCATCCAGTTCCGCGTGAATATGAAAATGGGTGGTATCCGCCGTGAGCACGGTGCGAGTCCTGGTGCGTACCGACCAGTCGCCCCGGCCAAAGAAACGTTCGGTACGGGTTTCACCCCGCGGCGACCCGAAGTCGCCGTCCCGGTAGGTATACCAGTCCCAGGTTCCGGTCCCTACCGTGAGGTCGATGGCTTCAATCCAGAACTTTCCCTCATCCTTGATGACTTCCAGGGTCGATACGTCTGCGGCGAGGTCGCGGTGGACCAGCCAGTTGTGGTGTTTGGGCTCCAGCTGACGGGTGTACGGCGGCGGCGCAACTTCGGCGGGCGGAAACTGTACGCGGCCGTCCTCTTTCCGCGGCGGGCGTACCGGCAGGCTAAGCGCGCTGGGCCCGCAGTGGATGGTCAGGCACACCGCCTGTGGTGGTGGCCAGGCCAAAGGCCAGTAGGAGGTGGAGATCGACAGCCGGATGCGGTGGCCCTTCGGGAATGCCTGGGCGATGTAGTTCAACTCCACGGTTACCGAGTACGGCGTATCGGGCTCCAGTGCCTCGGGTTCGGCATGGCCGTTGCGATGGGTAAGGTTGAGCAGTCCGTAGGTGATGCGCGTCGCCTTTCCATCCGGCGCTACATCCGACAGGCGCACGGCAACCATCGCCACCGGGCGGTTGGATTCCACTTCCAGTTCGATGGAGGGAGAGCCGAGCAACTCCACGGTTTCCTCCAGCGGTCCGGTCTCGAAAATGAGAGCGCCGCCGTCTTCCTCGCGCTGGTCATGGGGCAGGTCGGGCGCAGCGGTATAGGAGCACCATTTACCGGCGAACAGGCCGACGCTCAATGGCGACTGGATGGTTTGAATGGCATCGCCACGGCGCCGCTGTGCTTCGCTCAGGGCGAGACGGCCGGGCGCCAGGGGCAGCCGCCAGATACCGATGTTCGGGGAGGGCCAGGAGGGCTCCTCCACCCAGCGCCCGGGACGATGCTTGTACCGGGTTGAGGGCGCAATGGAGTCGAGCATGTAGGCGCGCAGCGTGGGCTCCTCCATGATTCCGGTCTCCTCGTCCTTCAGCCAGTGGTCCCACCAGCGCAGTGCTTCTTGCAGGAAACCGATGGCCGGCCCCGGCACACCCAAATGGGGGTACTTGTGCCCCCAGGGCCCCACCAGTCCCAGGCGCGGTACCTCGAGATGCTCCAGCAGCCGAAAGATTGCGTTGGTATAGCCGTCCGCCCACCCGCCGACAGCCATCACGGGGCAGCGGATAGCGGAGTAGTCCTCCGCCACCGATCCGTGTTTCCAGTAGTCGTCGCGGCGCTGGTGGCGCAGCCAGATATCGAGCCAGTGACCGCTCCCCTCGAGCCGCTCCAGCCACATTTCGCGCCATCGATCGCCCACCAGTTCCGGGTCCGGCGGGCAGGTATTGATCGAGAACATGGTGGTAGCCTCGGAGAGATTATCCGAAAGCAGGCAGCCGCCCATGTAATGCATGTTGTCGCGGTAGAGGTCGTCGGTGGAACTGGCGGTAATGATGGCCTTGAGTTCCGGCGGCCTCAGGGCGGCAATCTGGAGGCTGTTGAAGCCGCCCCAGGAAATACCCATCATCCCGACCCGACCGTTGCACCAGGGCTGCTCGGCAATCCAGCGAATCACCTCGATGCCATCCTCCATCTCCTGCTGTCGGTATTGGTCGACCAGCGCCCCGTCGGATTCTCCCGAGCCGCGCAGATCCACCCGCACGCAAGCGTAGCCGTGCCCCGCAAACCAGGCATGGGTCATGGAATCGCGGTAGCGGACCAGGTCCCGCTTGCGGTAGGGGATGTACTCGAAGATGGCGGGTACCGGCTTCTCTTCAGCCTGTTCGGGCATCCAGATACGGGCAGCCAGGCGGGCCCCGTCGGACATCGGGATCAGCGTGTGTTCGATCTCGCGTATCGTATAGGGAAAGTCGCTGACCACGCGCACGGTTATCCTCCGTCAGTACTTCACCCACTCGAACTGAATATCCTCCACCGGCATCCCGTCGGCGAATTCAAAATGCAGTTTCTGCGCTAACGTCCGATACTTGTCGACCAACTCGCGCTGAGATTGGGCGCCGAGATAGATGTTGGCAATCTCGAAGCTGTAACTGTCCTGGTTCCGAAGCTCCGACAGTGACATTCCCTCCTGCACCTGCAGAACGACCAGGCTATCTTCGACGGCCGACTGCACGGCGTCGATCTCCTCTTTGTCGGGAACGCGAGTGACCACGGTATCGTTGTATTTGCGCAGCAAGAACTTGGCAGCCGTTCGGTATTTTCCGGCATTCATACAGAACTCCGGTTCCCGGCCCAGCGCAACATCGATCACTACCTGATGGTTGGAGGCCCCCTCCACCTTGATGAACTGGTCCGAGTGAGACTGTGAAATGCGCGGGTTGATCTCGACGATCGCCAGTTCATCCGTATCCTCGTGCCAGAAGAACTCCACGCACCACGCACCGTTGTCGTAACCGATGTGGGCCATCAGGTGCCTGGAGGCTTCGATAATCCGTTGCTGGACATGCTCCGGCCAGACCGAAGGATACTCATAGCGGGTGAAACTCCAGCGGTGTGCATCCTTGACGGTATCGATGAGGCCGTGGACCTTGGGCTCACCGCGAAAGCTGTAGCCTTCCACTCCACACTGCAGTCCGGAGGCGATCGCCTCGGCGATGCAGTGATTACCATCCACTTCGGCGATCTCCGGAGGTAGTTCGGCATACTTCAGTACGTCATTGAACGCATCACCGACGCGACGGATCCCCTGGCGCGTCCGTTCGATGGCATGCCGGAAATCATTCTCGTCGTCGATGCGGAACCCCAGGTGGGACGAAAATGACTTGATCGGCTTGAGCCAGAACGGAAAGGGAAGGTCAATTTTTTCCAGCGCGTGGTCATCGAAGGGATCGACCGCGCAAAAGCGCGGTGTCAGATTCGGAAGCACCTGCTGCTGCAGCAGCCTCGACCAGTATTTGTGTTCGCACTTGAGGATCGCTTCCAGCGAGGGCGAACGCAGACCGAAACGCCCGGACAGGATCGGCAGCAGAGTGCTGGAGGGGAAGTCCCAGTGTTCGATAATGGCGTCGACGCTGCCGGGAAACCCCTTCAGCCGTGATTCCGCCTCCTGCAGCATCTGATCGAAGGGGTATCGCTCTATCGAAATGGCTTCCTCACTGGTGAGCAGACAGTGGAACGTGTAATCCTCGACGTGGCGGACCTGACGGATATGTTGCAGGTGAAAATCATCGAGTCCGATAACGAAGATGTTCTTCTCCATGCGACACCTCCCTGCCTGCCGATCGCACTGTGGCGCTTGTGAATTTCAATGCCACTGAACACCTCTGAACGGACCATTGCGGCGATCGGGAGCGACCGCCCTGAAGGGCTGCGCTCCCGTGAAGCGGCTACGCGTGGCCGCCGGGCAGGTCGCGCGTCATTTCCTTGAAGTGTCCCCAATCGGCGGCAGGCCAGATCTCGCTCTGGGCGTGGCCGAAGGTGCGTACGATGGTCGATACCTTGATAGCCGCATCATTGTCTGCTGCCCGGAACACATCCATGTAGTCGTAAGGGCCGCCAACCGCGTAGCTGGCCACCCATTCGAGTCCATCCGCGCCGAGTGATTCCTGGATGCGTTCCTTGACCTGGTGTTCGAGGTTTTCCAGGTTTTCCGGGGCATCGAGAACGCTGTGGTTGAGCCGCGTCATCATCACGTAGGTCTGCATGTGTCGTCTCCCTGTCTGCATGCCCATATGGCCAATCTTTCTCTGAAGACTAGTTCAAACGCGGGGAAATGAGCGGCTCAATCTTTTGCAGGAGCCGGTCACGGGACTCCAGAATTGCCTCGCTCTTTTCCGGCGCATTCTGGACTCGATGTGCCGCACGACGGCGGATGCGTTCGGGCAACCGACCCGGCTGGCGCCCGGCGCTTGCGAGCAGCACATCCAGATTTTCACGGGATGGCTTGTCGAGTGCGCTATCGATGACTTGATCGATGCGTCTTTCGTATCGGCGCTGCCAGGGGTGGCGCATAGTGTGTCAGCCGGTTGTTTTTTATGACTTGCGTGATCGGATCCGCGGGGGCGACTGTAGCCGGTCCATCGCCCCTCGCCACAAACGGTTCTGGTGTGTTCCCGGTTCTTTGAACAGGTCCTGTACGATCTAGTGCATGACGTTATCGTTGATCGTGCTTGTCGCGGTACTGCGGAGCACCATCAACAATGCGTCGTCCTTGGTCAGGCGCGCTTCCACTGCATCGGCCAGGTCCACCAGTTCAGCCAGTTCCTGCTCGGCCATGGCTCGCTTTCAGGTTTGGGTTCTGCTTTTCAGGCTAGCTGAATTTACGCAGAAGGGGGGGCAGGACGACCACGGAAAATCGCCGCGTTGCTTCGTCAATTCCGTGTACCCCGTTTCGGGAGTTTGCGAAACCGCAGCAAGGCCCGTTCACGGGTGGTTTTGAGGTCGACCATAGGTGGAGGGTAGTTAGTCCGGGAGCAGTCGCTTTTCCAGGGCTGATGGGCCTTTTTGCCCTCCAGCCTGCGCAGCGCGGGCAGCCAGCGCCGCACATAATCGCCCTGCGGATCAAATCGTTCTGCCTGGACTACCGGATTGAAGATGCGAAACCAGGGCGCGGCATCGGCACCACAGCCGGCGACCCACTGCCAGCCCAGGGTGTTGTTGGCAAGATCCGCATCCAGCAGTGTGTCCCAGAACCAGTGGGCTCCTTCCTGCCAGGGAACCAGGAGGTTTTTGGTCAGAAAGGACGCCGTAATCAATCGTACCCGGTTGTGCATCCAGCCGGTTTCCCAGAGTTCCCGCAGACCGGCGTCGATGATGGGAAAACCGGTTTCGGCTCGTCGCCAGGCGGTCAGTGACTTCCCATAGTCGGACGCCCATCGGAATCGTTCGAAGCGCAAGTCCAGAGGACGATTCGGCGTCTCCGGGAAGTGATACAGCAGGTGATGGGCGAACTCACGCCAACCCAGTTGACGCAGGAAGCTCTCCGCTGCGGATTCCTGGCCGCTCTCTGCTGCCCACGCTTGAACGGCCGCCACAATCTGCCGGGGCCCGATCTCGCCAAAGTGCAGGTGAGGTGACAAGCGGGATGTACCCGCCCGTGCGGGGAAATCGCGGCAGCCGGGATACACCCCGAGTCCATCTTCGATGAACTGCTGTAGTCGGCGTTCAGCGGGCCTCTCTCCGGGCTCCCAATGGGCCGAAAACTTGTCCGACCATTGGCCGGGCAACGGCAGGTCGATGACTTCGTCCGGCAGATGGGGTGGCGGCGGCAGACGGGCGGGAGCGGGTCGGACATCGAGATCGAGACCCGCCCTTTGTCGAGCTCGCCAAAAGGCGGTGAAAACCCGGTAGGGCGTTCCGTCGGGTTTGCCTGATGACTCGGGGATCGTCAGCAGACTTGCTCGTCCTGATTCCCCCCGGCAGCCAAGCAGCCGCAGTGCCGCCAGGGTATTGCGTTCCGCAACCAGTGCCTGCGGTTCGTAGCGACAGTTCCAGTAAACCCGTTCAGCGCCCAGGGTCTGCACCAGTTTGGGAAGGACCTCGCTTGGCCGCCCACGGCGAACACTCAGCCGCGTCCCACGCCGGTTCAGCTCACGATTGAGGCTCGCCAGGCTGTGTTGCAGCCACCATCGTGAGGCCGCACCTTCCGCCCATTCCGTCCCTTCTCCCGGGTCATCGATATACAGCGGCAGCAGTCGGTCGCATTCGTTAGCTGCCTTTGCCAACAGAGGGTTGTCCGCCAGACGCAGATCGCGCCGAAACCAGAAAACGCCCATGCTCATGTGCTTTCATCTCCTTCGATCGATTCCCACGAAACTCCTTTAGTGATTACACCCGAGTCGGCTATGAGCTACGAACCGACGCAAAAGGTGATCGTCAGTCGGATCGCTGACTAAACTCTCGCACAACGGTTCAGGGAGGACGTGATCATGATTCGAATTTCGATTTTCACGGTGATAGCCGCTGTCTTTCTCCTGGTCGCCTGCGCCCAGGACCCGACCAGGGAAACGATTGGCACTGGCGCCGGTGCCGTACTCGGCGGCGTTATTGGTAGTGAAGTCGGCGATGGGACTGCCGGCACCGTGGTGGGTGGTGTTCTCGGCGCGGTACTCGGCCGGGAAGTCGGTCGACGCCTGGACGCCCGGGATGAAGAGCAAGCGGTACAGGCACTGGAAAACAACGAGCCGGTCTCCTGGAGCGACCGCGAAACCGGGGAACAGTACAAGGTCAATCCGACCGATACTTTCGAGCGCGACGGTCGGATGTGCCGTCGATACACCACCACCGTCAGTATCGAGGGTGAACCGCAGACGGCTAGCGGAACGGCCTGCAAGCGGGACGACGGCACCTGGGAAGTTGTCGGTTAACCCGGCGGAGGTTTGCCACGATGCTGTCCCTGTGAACCGCTCCGGTTCAGGGATGGCATCGTCGTCAAGCTTGAATGCCGCCTGTTGATCCGGGCCGGGATGATTGCATCCGATGGATATCGCGCTAGCTTTGAAGAGGGTACGCCGCCTATCCCATTGTTCGGATGGAACAGACCGGGGAGATGTTGATGGAAAACCGGGGAAATGCACCTGCGCAAATTTTTTTCCTCCTGCTGTTGTTCGAAGTTCTGTTGGTCGCAGCCCACTGGGGTGACCGGGCGCTGGGCTGGTATCTGGGGGATCCCGTCTGGATTATCCGCCGCCTGGTCGATCTCAATGGGGAGATGAACATCCCCACCTGGTTTTCTTCCTTGCAACTGGCGGCCATCGGCGGGGTATTCGGTTACATCTGGTACCGCCACAGGCGGCTTGCCGGGAGTGAAGGCCCCGTCACCAACCTGTTCCTGTTGGCAGGCCTGGGGTTCTTGTTTCTTTCGCTCGATGAGAGCGCCGGGGTGCATGAGTCGGTGAGCATTGCCTTTGAAAAAACGACTTGGCTCCCGCGCTTCTCCGGCGATCACGGACTCTGGATCCCCATCTACGGCGTGCTCGGCATCACGGCACTGGTCATCGCCTGGAGACAGATTCGCATCATCCGGGCACTGTTTCCCCGCCTGCTTACGCTGTTTTCCGCCGGTGTGGCCATCGTATTGGCCGGTGCTGTCGGGGTCGAAATCATCACCTACGAGTTCATCGAGCCCGGCTCGATGAACTATGCCCTGGCGGTCTCGCTCGAGGAGTTTTGCGAGATGTTCGGTGCCAGCGTAATCCTCTACAGCGCCTTGCGGCTACAGGGAGCGCTGGAACGGGTGCCGTTGCCGTCTGTCGCCGACACCCGACTCGGCGTCCGCCAGCCATCAGTTTCCTAGGATCACCCCGATGCCGAAGTGTACCGAAGGTCCGGATCTGCCCCTCGCTTCCGGCTGCCACAGATGCATTTGCGATGGGTGTACAACCGGATAACGGTAGAGCGCCTGACCGACACGTCCTTCGCGGGTGTCGGTCAACACGCCCACCACCGTTATCGCCCGGCCAGGTGCGTAATCAGAGAGTTCCAGGTAGCCGGTCTGGCGTACCAAAAAACGCCCGATCGGTTGGCGCCCGGTGTCGGGTCGGTTACTGGAGTCCAGGGGATAGGCCAGGATCTCCAGCCGCGTAGCCTCATCGAGATTGGTACCGCCGACGATCTGACCGCCCCATACCACTTTCTCGCCTCTGAAGGCATTGAACTCCTGAACCGCTTCGCCAGGCGTCAGGCTCGTCTGTGCGCCGGCCGTATCGAGTTCAGGCCCCGTTGCACAGGCGAACAGCAGCAGGACCGGGATCAGCAACACGAGTTTCTTCATCATCATCACCAGTAGTACGGCCGGTATCCGAAGGGCCGGTATGGGTGGTACCACGGGTCATACCAGAACGGATCCCAGAAGGGATCGTAGTAATACGGGCGGCGGACGCTTTCGGTTTCCCGCGGCCACAAATAGGAGGCCTCGACTTCAATTACCGGGAAGCGGTAATCGTACTCCCCCACCGGCTCCACAAGGGAACCGACAATCTCCCCGGTGACCGTCAGGCGCCGCCCCTGGGCGTAGACCGCCGGATCCACGAAGCCGTCGATGCGGGCCATAAAGCGGCCGCTGCTGCGATCCTCGTATTTCGGTTTCCCTGCATCGGTCAGATCCCGTGCGACGATCTGGATCAGGGTTTCATTGGCCCGGTTCTGTACGTTGGCGATGGTGCCGCCCCAGCGTACCCGGCTGCCCTCGAAGCGCTCCGGATTGCTCCGAACTTCCGCAACCGGGGGGTTACCGGCCGGTGCGGTCTGGATGGGCTCCGGCACCTGGGTCGCGCAGGCGCCGAGTGTCAATACGGTCAAAAAGAGTAAAAGCCTTGTCATGGCAAAATCCTCCCCTCGAGACTTTTCCTAAGCGTGGCACGAATCGTGACTCGCGTGAGGGGTTTTCAGTCCCGAATTCCGCCCTTTTTTTCCTCATCGGCGAGCTTCGCAGAGGGGGTTCGGAGGTGAAATCAACAGCGCTTCGCTCAGTCCGCCCCCTGCGTGGTGAACCGGTGATGCCCCGGGCCGGCTTGAAGCACCCGGCCGCTCAACTAAGCTGTTGGAATAACTAAAATTCAAGACCGCAGCATTCCGCATGTCAGGGAGATACGATGATCACCATTACCGTGAATGGGCGCGAGCAGCAAATCGATGTCGATCCACAGACGCCGCTCCTGTGGGTACTACGCGACAACCTGGAACTTACCGGCACCAAGTACGCTTGCGGCATCGCCCAGTGTGGCGCCTGTACGGTTCACCTGGATGGCGAGCCAATCCGTTCCTGTGTCACCCCGGTCGAGTCCGTGGACGGACATTCGGTGACCACCATCGAGGGGCTCTCCGGCGATGCCTCCCACCCGGTGCAGGCGGCCTGGGTGGAGGAAGATGTCCCTCAGTGCGGCTTCTGCCAGTCGGGGCAGATCATGGCCGCAGCCGCCCTGCTGGAGGAAAATCCGACTCCCTCGGATGGGGATATTGATCGGGCGATGTCGGGCATTGTCTGTCGCTGCGGCACCTATAGCCGCATTCGTCGCGCCATCAAGCGGGCCGCTTCGGCCGGGGAGGCGTGACATGAGGATCACCCGTCGCCACTTTCTCACCGCATCGATCGCCGCTACCGGCGGGATCCTGATCGGCTGCGACCTGAACGGTACTCCTACTGTCCAGGGTGCTACCAATGGAATCGAGTTCGTGCCCAACGCGTGGGTGCGCATCGATCCCGACGGCCGGATCACCGCCATCGTCGGCAGTTCCGAAATGGGGCAGGGGGTGATGACCGCCATTCCCATGCTGCTGGCAGAGGAGCTGGAGGCCGAATGGTCGTCCATTCGTGCCGAATTCGCCCCTGCCGACAAGGCCTACACCAACCCTGTCATCGGACAACAACTCACCGGCGGCAGTGCCGCCGTGCGCGGCTTCTGGCAGCCCGTGCGCGAGGCCGGCGCGGCAGCGCGCATGATGTTGATCACCGCCGCCGCCGAGCGCTGGGGTGTGGATGAGTCCACCTGTAACGCCGAAAAGGGCGAGGTGGTGCACCCGGATAGCGGTCGTCGTGCCGGTTACGGGGAATTGGCCGAGGCCGCCGCCCGTTTGCCGGTGCCGGAATCGGTGTTCCTCAAGGAGCCGGACGAGTTCCGTATCCTCGGCACCTCCCGTGCGCGCCTCGATACGCCGCAGAAGGTCGATGGCAGCGCCATCTTCGCACAGGATTTTTACAAGCCGGGAATGCTCACCGCCAGTGTGGTGCGTTGCCCGGTGTTCGGCGGAAAGGTGGGCAAGCTGGACGCCTCCGCGGCCAGCGCAATCCCCGGCGTTAAGGAGGTGGTGAATCTCGGCGATCGGGTTGCGGTCCTGGCCGAGGGCTTCTGGCCCGCCTGGCAGGGGCGCGATGCGTTGGAGATCGTCTGGGACGAGGGGGACAACTCCGGCCTCTCCAGCAAAAGCATCAGCCGCCGTTTCCGGGAGGCGCTGGATGAGGGGGAGAGCCTGCGCAGCGAAGGCGATCCGGAGGCGGCGTTCGAACGGGCCGAGCAGGTGATCGAAGCGACCTATGAGGTTCCCTATCTGGCCCACGCCTGCATGGAGCCCATGAGCTGTGCCGCCGAGGTGCGGGAGGATGGCTGCGATGTCTGGGTGGGCACCCAGGCGCAAACCCGTACCCGGGAAACCGCCAGCCGGATAGCCGGTGGCCTCCTCTCCCGCGTCCCCGGACTACGTCAGGACAGCGTGCGGGTTCATACCCTCTTCCTGGGTGGTGGCTTCGGGCGCCGCTCGGAGCAGGACTTTGTGGCCGATGCTGTGGAGTTGTCGAAGCGGGTAGGCCGCCCGGTCAAGGTGATCTGGACCCGTGAAGATGACATCCGGCACGACTACTACCGGCCAGCCACCTACAACCGCCTCAGGGTTGCGTTGGACGGTGGCGGCCTGCCCGCGGCATGGAGCCATCACAGTGCCGGTCCCTCCCACGGTGCAGCCTCTAACATGGGAGGCGCCAGGAATCTGCCCTACAGCATTTCCAATCTGGAAATCACCTACGCCTCGGTCGATGTGGGTGTGCCGGTGGGGTATTGGCGTTCGGTGGGTAGTTCCCAGAATACCTACATCACCGAATGCTTTTTCGACGAGGCGGCCGCAGCGGCGGGGCGCGATGCCTACGAGCTGCGCCGTGAATTGCTGACGGAGCATCCTCGCCACTTGCGTGTCCTGGAAACAGCGGCGGAAAAGGCGGGCTGGGGCAAATCACTACCGAACGGCCGGGCCCAAGGCATTGCCGTGGTGGAGTCTTTCGGTTCGTTCGTGGCCCAGGTGGCCGAGGTCTCGGTGAAAGACAACAAGCCGCAAGTGCATCGGGTGGTCTGTGTGATCGACTGCGGCCAGACCGTAAACCCCAACACCATCGAGGCGCAGATGGAGAGCGGTATCCTCTACGGGCTGACCGCTGCGCTCAAGGGGGAAATCACCCTTGAGAACGGCCGCGTGCAGCAGAGCAATTTCCACGACTACGAGATGCTGCGCATCGACGAGATGCCGGAGGTGGAAGTACACATTATCGATTCCGATGAGGCCCCGGGCGGTGTCGGCGAACCGGGAACCCCGCCTATAGCCCCGGCGGTCGTCAATGCCCTGTTCGCACTCACCGGCAAGCCGATTCGCCGGCTCCCCATCCGGCTGTGAACGTCGGCGGGGACCAGGAGGTGCTGGAGCGGGCCGCCGCCTGGCTCGAAGCCGGGACGTCCGTGTGGCTGGTAACGGTTGCCGCCACCTGGGGCTCTTCGCCGCGTCCACCCGGCTCGCTTATGGCGCTGACCGAGGGCGGCCTGTCGGTCGGCTCGGTCTCCGGTGGCTGCCTGGAGGCGGACCTGACGCAACGCCTCGGCAAACCCGAGGGAACGCCGCAGCGACTGCAGTATGGCGTCAGTTCCGAAGAGGCGCATCGTTTTGGTCTGCCGTGCGGCGGGCGGGTGGAAGTCATCGCCGAGCCGCTGCAGGATGCAGCCGCCATCATTCCGGCACTTGCGGCTTGCTGCGAGCGGCGGCGTGTCTACCGTCAACTCGATCTGCGAAGCGGCGTTGTCACCTGGAGGCCCGCGGAGCGTGAATCCGTCCCGCTGAGCGTCGGTGAGGCGCGGCTCGGCAAGCTGTTCGGCCCCACCTGGCGGCTGCTGATCATCGGTGACGGTCAGTTGTCACGGCGCGTCGCCGAAATGGCGGCGGCTCTCGACTATGAGGTCATCATTTGCGACCCGCGGGTGGAGGCACCGGAAGAGTGGGACTGTGCTGCCGCCCGTCTGGAAACCCGGATGCCCGACGACACGGTCCTGGCCCTGGCCGATGATCCCCGGAGCGCTGTTGTAGCGCTGACGCATGATCCGAAGCTCGACGACATGGCGCTGATGGAGGCGCTTGGCTGCAAGGCGTTTTACGTCGGCGCACTGGGTTCGCGGCGCAACAGTGCCGGGCGCCGCGAACGGCTCGCCGAACTGGGGCTCACGACCCGGCAGCTGAATCGCTTGAGCGGACCGATCGGCCTGCCTTTGGGAGGACGGTCGCCCGCCGAGATCGCGGTGTCCATCGTCGCCGAACTGACCGCCGTGAAGTACGGGGTTTCTCTCGGCCAACGGCCGGATACGCTTCTCTCCACCCATAGTGCCGACACTCACCGCAGAGGTGTTGAGGTCTAACGGGTGGGCTGTGCCCGCCGCGGCAATGCCGCCTCCGGGGGATCGCCATGGAGTGAGTACGATGACGGAAGAACTGAAGCCGATCGGCCTTCTGCTGGCTGCAGGCGCCGGCACCCGCTTCGGTGGGCGAAAGCTGCTGGCGCCGCTTTCGGACGGTACTCCTCTGGGTATCGCCGCCGCCCGTCATCTGCGCGCTGCCGTCGCCGACTGCATCGTTGTGGTGGGTCCTGCGGAGCGAACGCTAACTCCGCTGTTCAGGGCCGAAGGTCTTCGGGTGGTGGAGTGTCCCGACGCAGCGCAGGGTATGGGCCACAGCCTGGCCTGCGGCGTTGCGGCAAGCCGCTTCGCCTCCGGCTGGATTGTCGCGCTGGCCGATATGCCCTGGATCGCACCAGACACCATCCGTACGGTGGCCGCTACACTGTCAGCCGGGGCCCCGCTGGCGGCGCCGATCCACCACGGGCGCCGCGGCCACCCGGTGGGGATCGCTGCCGAATTCCGGCAAGAGCTGCAACAGATGAGCGGCGACGCCGGCGCCCGCCACCTGCTCCGGCGCGAGTCGGCACGGCTGGTGACGATTCCCTGTGATGATCCGGGTGTGCTTCGCGATGTCGACAGCCCGGCCGATCTCCCGTCGTTATCGCGCCCCTCGTGAACCGTCCGTTCATCACGGGGTCAGGGGGAAAGACAACTGTGAAGAATGCACCCTGCATTCAGAACCCCTGTAGGAGCGGCGGAAGCCGCGAAAGGCTGCTCAGACGGGGGCGAGTTCATCCATCGGCCAGCGCGGGCGGGCAGTGAAGGAGAGCGGTTCGTGCTGGCCGGCCTGCAGCCGCAGGGCACCGGCGTAGGCGATCATGGCACCGTTATCCGTACACAGTTCCGGTCTCGGATAGTAGACGCGACCTCCCTGCTCTTCCGCCAGACGATCGAGGCGCTCTCGCAGGTGGACGTTGGCACTGACCCCGCCGGCGACCACCAGCCGCGTCAGGCCGGTCTGTTGCAGCGCACGTCGGCATTTGATGGCGAGCGTCTCCACCACGGCCAGTTGGAAGGCTGCCGCCACGTCGGCTCCGGCGTTCGGGTGCTGGTGGATGGTGTTCAGCGCAAAGGTCTTCAGCCCGGAAAAACTGAAGTCGAGCCCCGGCCGATCGGTCATCGGGCGGGGAAAGCGAAAGCGCGAAACATCGCCTCTCTCCGCCGCACGGGCCAGGGCCGGGCCGCCCGGATAACCCAGTCCGATCAGCTTGGCGGTCTTGTCGAAGGCCTCACCGGCGGCATCATCCAGGGACTGGCCCAGCATTTCGTAGCGGCCGACACCCTCGACCTGTACCAGCTGGGTGTGTCCGCCCGACACCAGCAGCGCCACGAAGGGGAATTCGGGCGGATCACTCTCCAGCATGGGGGCCAGCAGGTGCCCCTCCATATGATTGATGGCCACCGCCGGAACGCCAAGGGCAAAGGCCAGGCTACGCCCTACCGCCGCCCCGACCAGTAGCGCACCAACCAGGCCAGGCCCGGCGGTATAGGCCACACCGTCGATGCTATCGAGGGTTGCGCCGGTGTCGGCCAGAAGCTTGCGCGTCAGTGGCAGGACCTTGCGCACATGGTCGCGGGAGGCCAATTCCGGCACCACGCCGCCGTATTCGGCATGCATCGGCACCTGGCTGTGGAGGACGTGTCCGAGCAGGCCCTGTTCGGTGTCGTAAAGGGCGACGCCGGTCTCGTCGCAGGAGGTCTCGATTCCCAATATACGCATGCGGCCATTTTCGCGTTACCGGATGCTGAGGACAAGAAGTTTTGCATTCTGGCTATCGGGCCATTAAACTTCCGTGTTCACCCGACTCCGGGTAAAGTTTGTGTCAAATTCTTCTACGAGGTGAAGAAGTACATATGCCTTCCGTACGTGTAAGAGAGAACGAGCCGTTCGACGTGGCGCTGCGTCGCTTCAAGCGTAGCTGCGAAAAGGCCGGCGTCCTGTCCGAAGTGCGCCGCCGTCAGGCTTATGAAAAGCCGACCGCAATCCGTAAACGCAAGAAAGCCGCTGCCGTCAAACGCCAGCAGAAGAAGCTGTCGCGCGAACAGTCTCGCATGAAGCGCCTGTACTGATTCGTCTCGGAACCGCTAAACCATGGCCGAGAACCTGAAACAGCGTCTGCAGGACGAAATGAAGGCCGCGATGCGGTCCAAGGATAAAGAGCGCCTCACGACGGTGCGCCTTATCCTGGCCGCCATCAAGCAGCGTGAAGTCGATGAACGTATCGAGCTTGATGACGCCGAGGTCCTGGCCGTACTGGACAAGATGGTCAAGCAGCGTAACGATTCCATCACTCAGTACCGGGATGCCGGACGCAACGAGCTGGCTGCCAAAGAAGAGGCGGAGCTCTCGGTCATTCAGGAATTCATGCCGGCGCCGCTGTCGGAGGCGGAGCTCGATGCCCTGATCGATCAGGCCATCGCCGACACCGGTGCCGCGTCCATGAAGGACATGGGCAAGGTGATGGGCGTCCTGAAACCAAAAGTGCAGGGGCGCGCCGACATGGGCGCACTCAGCGCCAAGGTCAAGGCCAAGCTTTCCTAGGGAGCCTGTCCGAGAACAATGGTTTTTGCAGGTTGGGGTGAGTTATGCGAACCCCAACGCTGATCTTGTTGGGCTTCGTTCCTCAGCGCCAACCTGCATTTTGGAGGCCATTGCTATTGTCGGACAGGCTCCCAGCCCTTCAGGCGGCTGAAAGCGGCCGTCAAACTTGAGGGGCATGTGGCCGGCAAGATTCCGCAGACGTTTATCGATGACTTAATCAGTCGCGTCGACATCATCGACGTGATCGATAGTCGAGTGCCCCTTAAAAAGGCCGGCCGTGATTATAAGGCCTGCTGTCCCTTCCACCAGGAAAAAACTCCCTCTTTCACAGTCAGTCCGAACAAGCAGTTCTATTACTGTTTTGGTTGCGGTGCTCACGGTACCGCTATCGGCTTTTTGATGGAGTTTGAGCACCTGTCGTTCGTGGAGGCCATCGAGGACTTGGCCTCGGCGAATGGGCTTACGGTTCCGCGTGAAGGGGGCCAGAAGGGGGCCCGGTCGGTTGCAGACAACCATACGGGAGAGCTCTATGGGCTGCTCGAACAGGCCGATCGCTTCTACCGGAAACAGCTTCGGGTTCACCCCGAGGCGGTGCGGGCGGTCGAATACCTGAAGGGACGGGGACTCTCCGGCGAGATTGCCGCGGAATTCGGTATCGGCTTCGCACCGCCGGGCTGGCACAACCTGGGCAAGGCATTGAACAGTGCCCGACCGGCTGATCTGGTAGCGGCCGGTCTCTCCATCGAAAACGATGAAGGTCGCCGTTACGATCGCTTTCGGGAACGAGTGATGTTTCCCATTCACGATCGCCGGGGACGGGTAATCGGCTTCGGAGGACGGGTTTTGGGTGACGGCACACCCAAATATCTCAATTCGCCGGAAACCCCTGTCTTCCATAAGGGTCGGGAGTTATACGGCCTGTGGGAGGCGCGGCAGGCACTCAGGCAGCTGCCGCGACTGCTGGTCGTCGAAGGATATATGGATGTGGTGTCGCTGGCCCAGTTCGGGGTCCGCTATGCCGTTGCCACGCTCGGCACGTCGGTGACGCCCGACCACCTGCAGTTGATGTTCCGCGCCACTTCGGAGGTGGTGTTTTGTTTTGATGGTGATCGCGCGGGGCGGGATGCGGCCTGGCGGGGCCTGGAACACGTGTTGCCGCTGATCGGTGAAGGTCGCCAGGTGAAATTCATGTTCCTCCCCGATGGTGAGGACCCGGACACGCTGATTCGGGAAATCGGCCGGGAAGGATTCGAAAGTCGGGTGGAGCGGGCCCAGCCGCTGGCCGATTTCGTGGTGGATCAGCTGAGTAGCCGGGCCGATCTGAGTCAAATCGACGGCCCCGCCCGACTGGTGGAACTTGCAAGGCCGCTGTTGTCAAAAGTGCCTGTAGGAGGCTACCGCAAGGCGCTGGCGGAAAATCTCGCATCACGGGCGAGAATGGGTGTGGCCGAGGTGAGCGAACTGCTGGGATTCGGGATTCCCGGGGGTCGATCTGTGCCCGGCCCGCGCAGACGACCTGCGAAAATGGGTGACGACCGTGCCCCCTCGCCGGTGCGTCATGCGATTTCCCTGCTGCTTCAGCAGCCCGGACTCGGTGCTCATGCGGGGAGTTCCACCCGTTTTGCCGGAATACCGCTTCCCGGGGCCGCTTTGTTGGGTGAAATGCTTGAACTGGTACAGATCAGGCCGCACCTATCAACTGGCGCCCTGATCGAACATTGGCGGGAGCGGCCCGAGGGACCGCATCTGGCGAAGCTTGCAGCGCGTGAACTGCCTCTCGACGATGCAGAGGCGCTGCAGCGAGAATTCGAGGAAACGTTAGAGAGAATCGAGCAGTATCGGCTCGAGTTTCGCCGTGACGAATTGACTCGAAAGCCGTTTCGGGAGTTGACCGGAGCGGAGAAAATAGAGTTGCAACAATTGCTTAGAAGCAAAACGCCGTGAAGGACTTTAAGACTCGCAGCTAACGGACGAATAAAACTCGGCAAATCCACTGGCGGATCCAAGTAGAGCGTCTATAGTCTATAATATTGCGTTTTTGCGTACGGCCCCACTCCACACGATTCAACCAGCGAGTGACGCGATGATGGATCAAGAACAGCAGTCTCAGCTTAAGCTCCTGATTGCCAAAGGCAAGGAGCAAGGCTATCTCACCTATGCGGAGGTCAATGATCATCTGCCGAATGATATCGTCGATCCCGAACAGATCGAGGATGTCATCAGCATGATCAATGACATGGGGATCACGGTGCATGAACAGGCGCCGGATGCCGATAGTCTGTTGATCGCCGGCGATGCCGTGAATACGGATGAGGATGCCGCAGAAGAGGCTGCCGCCGCTCTCGCTGCAGTGGATGCCGAATTTGGCCGTACCACCGACCCGGTGCGCATGTACATGCGCGAGATGGGTGCCGTTGAGCTGCTGACCCGCGAGGGTGAGATCAAGATTGCCAAGCGCATCGAAGAGGGCATTGCCCAGATGCTGCAGGCGCTCGCCAGCCATCCGGAAACGGTCAATGGACTGCTGCGTGAATTCGAGCAGGTGGAGCAGGGTAATCTCCGCATGGCCGAAGTCATCGCCGGTCTGGTGAATCCTGATGAAGATGAAGAGGCGGGCAAGCCTGCTGTGGCCGATGCTTCCGCGGATGACGAAGAGGCCGAAGAAGATACCGGCCTGGATGTCGAAGAAGTCCGTGTGCGTATGACGCGCATCGCCGATCTGCGTGACAAGCTGGTAGCCTCCCTCGAGAAGAACGGCAAGGACCACAAGAAGACCCTGGATCTTCGCCAGGAGCTGGTCGCGGCGTTCATGGAGGTCAAGCTCGCTCCCAAGCTGGTAGACCGTCTGGTTAACACGTTGCGTAATCTTGTGACCCGTATCCGCACTCAGGAGCGTCAGGTCATGGAGCTGTGTGTCCGGAATGCGCGGATGCCGCGCAAGGCATTTATCTCCTCCTTTCCGGACAACGAAACCAACCCGGACTGGCTCGATCAGCACCTGAAGGGTGGCAAGGAGTACGCGAAGCACCTCGAGGAGTACGCCGAAGATATTCGCCGCACCCAGAACCGGCTCGTGCAGCTGGAGAAGGAGTGCCGCATGACCATCTCCGAAATCAAGGACATCAACCGCAAGATGTCCATCGGCGAGGCCAAGGCGCGTCGTGCCAAGAAGGAGATGGTGGAGGCCAACCTGCGCCTGGTGATTTCCATCGCCAAGAAGTACACCAACCGCGGCCTGCAGTTCCTGGACCTGATCCAGGAGGGCAATATTGGTCTCATGAAAGCGGTGGACAAATTCGAATACCGTCGCGGTTACAAGTTTTCCACCTATGCCACCTGGTGGATCCGGCAGGCCATTACCCGCTCCATTGCGGACCAGGCCCGCACGATTCGTATCCCGGTGCATATGATCGAGACCATCAACAAGCTCAACCGCATCTCTCGCCAGATGCTGCAGGAGATGGGCCGCGAAGCAACGCCGGAAGAGCTTGCCGAACGGATGGAAATGCCGGAAGACAAGGTCCGCAAGGTCCTCAAGATCGCCAAGGAGCCGATCTCCATGGAGACGCCCATCGGCGACGATGAGGATTCGCACCTGGGCGATTTCATCGAGGACGGCAATGTGCTGTCACCGGTGGACCATGCCACCTCCTCCGGCCTCGGTGAAGCCACTCAGGGCGTTCTGGAGGGGCTCACGGCCCGCGAATCCAAGGTCCTGCGCATGCGTTTTGGTATCGACATGAACACCGACCACACTCTTGAAGAGGTCGGCAAGCAGTTCGACGTGACTCGCGAGCGCATTCGCCAGATTGAAGCCAAGGCGCTGCGCAAGCTGCGCCATCCGAGCCGCTCCGAGACCCTGCGCAGCTTCCTCGATTCCGAGGGAGGGTGACCTGAACCCGCACCGCCGGGTATAATCAATGCGCCCGAAGGCAAACCCTTCGGGCGCATTTGTTTGCAGGGCCTATAGCTCAATGGTTAGAGCAGTGGACTCATAATCCATTGGTTCCAAGTTCGAATCTTGGTGGGCCCACCATAAAAACAATAACTTACGATAACGAGCTAAAAATAGTTGTCCACAAAGTGTCCACCTTGTCATGCCAGTGGGTTCAGATCGAGCGCCTGGGTCAAGTGATCGGGGCTCAAGTGGGCATAGCGCATCGTCATGGTTAGGGATGCGTGACCTAGCAGCCGTTGAAGTGTCAGGATATTCCCTCCGCGTTGCATAAATGCCGATGCGAACGTATGGCGTAGCACGTGGGTTAACTGTCCTCGGGGTAGTTCCCATTCTAGATCGTTAATTGCCCGTCGAAATCCGTTGTAGGAATCTGCGAATAATCGACCCGGGCCGATATCTGCTAGGGTCCGATAGAGGCAATCGGAAATAGGGACACTGCGGTTTTTGCCGGATTTTGTGCGGCCGTAGTCAATCCGGTTGGGGTGTACCTGCTCGGCTCGGAGCGTTTCGGCCTCGGACCATCGGGCACCGGTAGCCAGGCATATACGGGCAATTAACCCGGCGTCGGCATACTCGCCAGTGTCTAGGGCGATCAGTAGGGTAATGATCTGGTCGTCGGTGAGGTAGGTTAGTTCGGTTTCATCGACTTTGAATTGCCGGAGCTTTGCCAGTGGGTTGGGCTCGTGCCACAGATCGAGGCGGGCTAGCTCGTTGAAAATGGCCCTTAAATAGGCATGTTCCCGGTTTAGTGTAGCGGGTGATGTACCGGTCTCGAGGCGTTGGGTGCGATAGGCTGAAAAGTCCGTACTGGTGAAGTCACTGGCAATGGGTGTGCCTAGATTTTGGTCCAGGTTTCGTAGTACCTGCCGCCTGCGTTCTCCGTCTTTTAGGTGGTGTCCGTGCGAGTCCCACCATAGGTCGATTAATTGCCCTAATTTCCGTCTGTCCTTTTTCTTCGGTTCCCATTCCTTGTCTCTTGTCTTGCCTGTAGTGATCCAGGCGGACCACCTTTCGGCTTCTCCCTTTGTTTTGAACTGCTTTCTGTAGCGTTTCCCGTCCCGGCCGTTCGGCCTTACATCCGCTAACCATTTCCCGTTTGACTGTTTGCGTATCACTGGAAGTCGTTGAGTTTTGCGCATGTTTCAGCGCGCTTTTGGCGGTGGAATGCATTGTCGTCGGCTGCGGCTTGCTGTCGCCAAAACTCGCAAATTCGGTATGCGTTTTGATAAGCGGGGGTAGCTTTTAGCTCGGCTTGAGCTTTCTGGTGTTCCCGTTCGAGATTGCGGGCTCGGGTCTGTTCGGCCTGCAGGTTGAATCGCGCTGTGGCCTTTTCAGCTTGTTTTTGCATCTCCATTGTGGCCAGTTGGATTTCTATCCGTAGCCATGCATATCCTGCTAGGGCGGTGATCCCATTACCGATTGCGACTCCTGCCGCTAGTACCAGTATGAGATAGGTGGTGGGCAATCGCCTGGGTTCGTATAAGTGGGCTTTTCGTTCTAGTAGGTCGTTATCAATTTCCATTGCTGTTGCACCCTCCTTGCAATTAGCCAGCTTTCCCGTCCCTTTCTGAGTCCTTTCGTATTTTCTCCAGTTCGGGGCTTATTTGTCCGGCCTGGGGAAGTGTTCCTCCTGTGATTAGCCAGTATGCGTATTGAGGCCACATCTTCACGATTGCGTCGATGTGGTCGTCTCCGACTCGGGTTGTCTTATAGAGCATGTTTGCCCAACGGTCTCGAGACATTCCCGTTCGTTTAGCCATATCGGCGGGGCCGAGTTGTTCGGCATCGAGGATTAGCTGAATACGTTTTTTGATAGAAGGCATTTATAGGCCATAAAAAACATTTGTGTAAATAATACACTGTGTACTATTGACACTATGTTAGGGGGTGTTATTATTACACTGTGTTTTAATTACACGGCCCAAAGGCGCGGACAGGCACCAAAAGGCGAGGAACCAAGATATGGCAATCACGGAATTAGCGCAAATCGAATCATCTCTGGGTGTAGTTCACCCCGAACAATTCGCAAAGCTCTGTGGCGGCAACGTCACTACCGACAAGGTGGAGCACTGGATACGCCGTGGCTATCTGCCCTCAGTGAAAATCGGAAGGGCGCGGTTGGTCAATCTGGTGGCATTGAACCGGGAACTGAGTGTTAAGCCATTCCATATGGAGAGGGAATTTTGAATATGAGCACATACCTCCCCACGGTCATCCTGACCGACGAAATCATTGAAGCCCTCCAGGTCGGAACGCTCACCCTGAACCGGGGTCAGTGGGTCACCTATCAAAGTCTAACTGGTGCAGGTGGCGGTAAAGGTCGTCTTATCAGTGTCAGTGAAAATGGCGTTCGCATCCTCTGGCGCATGGTGCACGAATCCTTCCGCTCCTTTTGCCGCCGATTCAAAAGGGCCGTTACAAAACCGGCCAGAAAACCCCGATACAAATTCATTCAACTGGCGCTAGAGCTGGTTGATCGCGTGAAAAACGTTTGGCTGCGCCGTGCCTTAGACCTGAAACGGTCGATGGAACAGGCCAAAAAGACCGGATGGGCGGTTTACCGTCAATTGTGCGACGCCATCGAACAATTGAGTGATGAAGGTAGCCCGATGGTCCGTTCGGCGGGACGGATGGGTTTTGGGTATTGCTGGCGTGAATGTCGAAAAGCCGGGGTCGTTCGATGAGTTTACGCGCTCAAAAAACCGGCCCAGTCGTATCCCGCTGGATTCTTTACTGGGGTGATTACGTTGTCGGATTCGTCCAGGGACATCATCGAGGGCAAATCTATGACGTGGTACTGGCGAATGCTGTTGAGGGTTTTATTGCGAGCCAGGAACGAACACTGGCGGCGGCGATTCAATGGGCGGAACAGGAATTAAAGAGGATTGAAAATGGCACTCCCACAAATTGAGGGCGGACTTAAAGACAAAACCCGCAAGGTTTATGCCGAAATTCCGGCAGAAAGCTATCTGAATTTCGAAATGGAAGCCTCCCGGCGCGGCGTAACTCCCTACCGGCTGGCTTCCGCGATCATAGCCGAATACCTCGCGGGTGGACTGGTCGAACAGCAACCCGGAACCGATAGGAAAGAGGGGTTTTGACTTTGACCTTCTTCCCTTGCAACGGCTCCGCCTTCGTCCCCTTGCCCGTCGCCGTCACCATCGGTCGCGGGGCCAGTGAAGCGGGACCATTGGCGGGCGCAAGGCAACGAAGTTCGGCGTGCCGCTTGGCCTTGCGCCCGCCAATGGTTCTGCTACACCAGCCACGCATCAGACCGATGGGGACGGCGTCGGGTGAGGGGACGACCCCTTGCCCCGAACCTGAACCAGAGGGAGTGGTGTTGACCTGTCCCTTATCAAAATCAAATGCGTTCGCGTCTGACGCAACAAAGCGAAGCCCTTTTTTTGCTAGCTGCCTAACAATCAATTACAGGGCATCAAGACGCGAACACCCCAAATCATTACGCCGCATCAGTCCGGCACAAAACCGGAAAAGAGTGAAAACCGAATCAGCCCAAATTAATAAGGATCAGCAATGTCGGACGAAACAAAAGACTGCCTCGAATGTGCTGGCTCTGGCGTTATTCGGGAATGGGACGACGAAGACGACGATGAAATACCGGAAGGCGAAGAGTGTCCCAACTGCGGTGGAACGGGCGAAGTTGAAATCAACTTTGTTGAGTGTCCCACCTGCTACGGCCACGGCCAGATAGATGAAGAAGCTTTTTAAGGGAAACCAATGGAAACGTGCAGAGACTGTGACGGCGAAGGGCATTAATGGGACGACTTGGGACCGCATGGCCGATGTTGGCGATGCGGGGGAACAGGGTTCGAGTTGATGGGGTAGCAGTCAATGATCCGCCTCTACTACGACAAGCCGGAAAAGAACATGACGCACGAACGTGGAACCGTCCGAAACCTGAGCGCCTACAGTCGCGGCATGTTTGCGTTCGTCCATAGCCATCCACTAGCGGACAACCCCTATCACTATCCAACTCCGGACTGGGAAGACTGGCGTAACGGCTGGAAAGAAATGCAGCGTATAGCCGCACAAAGAACCAGCGAAACGGCACGGGAAAACGGCCTGAAAATCCCGCATAGCCAAAAATAACCATCAGGCAAAAACCGAATGAGGGTCAAAGCAATGGAAAACATCATCAAAGCAAAAGTCCTTGGCGCACGTCGCGGCAAGATGGATGGTGGCGTCAAGTATGCCTCGATCTACATCATTGAAGATGTGATGAACGAGGACGACAAAAAGGGCGCATTGCCCATGAAGATGAATTGCGAATATGGGCTGCTCGACCATCTGGACGCCGAACATCTCCCCGCCGAAATGGAACTCCAGGTCAAGCTCGACATGGGCGCGGGTGGAAAGGCTGCAATGTACGTTCAGGCTGTGCGGCCCGTCGAAAAAGGCAATGGAGCGGGCGCACGAACCACCAGCGCACCGGGGAGCAACAAAACCGGAACGGAAAAATAACCGGCTGTAATGGCTTACATCGCTACATGTGAGAACTCGTGGGAAACCATTGCCGCGACGGTGGGCTCGGGAAGTAATGCCGAAGAGATCACGTTGATCTACTGCTCATCTGTCATCGCAAATGCTGACCCGCAAACCTTATCCCCTTGGCCAGATTTGACGTATGAGCAAGTCGGCCAGTTGTCCGGGGCTGTACTCACGCTGTTTGCCGTGGCGTGGGTGTTAAAAAAAGTACGGCAACAATTCTGATCCAAACCAAAAAGGTGAAAACCATGAAGACCTGGAAAAAGAAAGTAAGTGTCCTGAGCGCTGGCGTAGCTACCGCCATGCTGTCTACCGGTGCAATGGCGGTAATCGATACCACGGCTGCCGTTGCCGAAATTGATGGCGGCGCAACCGCTGTGTCGGCTATCGGTGGCGCCGCACTGGTGGTGCTCGCTGCTGCCGCCGTCTTCAAGTACGTGCGTCGGGCGCTTTAAGCGCAATGAAGGGCTGGGGCTGCATGGGCGACTATGCAGCCCCTTTTTTTTGTGGGCGGGGAATAACTACGGATAGCAAAATGGAGAAAATAAATGCCACTCGAATGGTTCGTGTTGCTCGTTCTGACTGTTGCGTTTTATATCGTGTTATCGGATTAGTGCTATTGCTGGTGTCGAATGCGGGAATGGGGGTCACAACAACTAACGGGCCAAATGAATTCACTTGGTCGTGTGTTTATAAAGGGCTAGATGCTGCCAGTGTATGTAAATCGGAAAATGACGGGGCGGCTTGTGCGCAATCGGCATATTACTATGGTGATCCGGACGTGTGCGGAACGGGGGGTGGTGCATCATATTATTGGGAGGAGTATGTTGGGCCTTCATCGAGTGGAGGGGGTGAATATAATAGGTATGTATACGGGTATGTTTGCGCGGATGGTCGGGCTCCGGTTGATGGTGAGTGTCTTGGGGATTGTCCAGAGGCAAATACTATCGCTCGGCAATATCATGGTGATAGTGGATATTCGGAGCCATATATTCCGGAGCATGATCCTTATTGTGAAATAGACGGTTGTGAGGCGTATGTTTCGGAATGGGATATTACGGAAGATGCGGACGGGACTTTTTCGATTTATGGAGAAATGAAATATACCGGCGGTCAGTGTGGTGCGGATTTAGACCATTTTAGTTTGATTTCGGACCCTGATGCGCCGGTAACTGGATGTCCAGAGGGTTATGAATTTAATGGCACAACATGTGTCGATCCGAATGGTACAGAGACGGACCCGGTACCACCTGACGCCGATAATGATGGTGTCCCGGATGAAGAAGATGCGTTTCCATATGATCCTGATGAAACAACCGATACGGATGGCGATGGAGTAGGTGATAATGCAGACCAGTTCCCGGAAGACCCTAACGAAACAACGGACACCGATGGTGACGGCGTAGGCGATAACGCCGACCAGTTCCCGGAAGACCCCAACGAAACAACCGATACAGATGGTGATGGCCTGGGTGATAACGCCGATACCGATCGTGATAATGATGGCGTTCCGGACGGGTCGGACGCATTCCCCGACGATCCAACCGAGTGGGCTGATACGGATGGTGACGGCATCGGTGATAACGCGGATACAGACGCGAATAATGATGGGATAGAGGATTCTGAGGAGGAGCCGCCGGCAGAGGGTGAGGTGACGTTTAATGGTTGTGATTCGGCTCCAGTGTGTACAGGTGATGATATTGCGTGTGGCCAATTGCAAATGGCGTGGGAAATTCGGTGCGGTGTTGATGAAATCTTTGGGGCGCCGGATGAGGCGGTTGCGGCGTTAGCCACATTGGAGACTGATGATAGTCGATATTCCGAAATAGACGTGTCGGATATGTTAGTCACAGATGGCGGATGGCTAGGTGATACGGCCAGTTGTCCACCGGCTCGCACGGTTGATGTGTTGGGCGCGGATGTTCGATTTTCATTTCAACCATTATGTGATTTGGCGGGATGGTTGAGTGCGCTCGTTATGATGATAGCGGGCATGGTCGCGGTCAAAGCGGTTGGAGAGGGGATCAACTAATGGCATTACCAGTTATTGGAATGTTTTGGGGTTCGCTGCTGACGTTGATTGCGCCGCTGGTTTATAAAGTGGTTGCCGCGTTGGGATTGGGTTTTGTGACGTATTTAGGGTTGTCATACGTCATGGATGAACTAATGAGTTATATGCAAGGTGCATTATCTGGGTTGCCGTCTGAAATGCTGGCTATGGTCGCGCTTCTTAAAATTGATCAGGCTATAGCGTTGATTGTTTCGGCGTTTTCTGTGCGTGCTGCGATTAGTGGCTGGTCAGGTGGAAAGAAAACCGGTTCTGTTTGGCAGCCACCAGGCGGAAAGTTCCCGGCATAACAGGTAAAGAAAAATGGCGATATGGTTAACTACAGGATTACCGGGTCACGGAAAAACGCTGCGAACCATCGTTGACGTCGAAGAACGGCGCATTAAAGAAGGTCGTCCGGTCTATTACCACGGCATACCGGAATTAAAACTCGATTGGCATGAATTGGCGGACCCGTTCCAATGGCACTTACTGCCGGATGGTGCAATCATCGTTATCGATGAGGCGCAGCAGACGTTTCCTGTTCGCCCGTCTGGCGCTCGAGTGCCCGAACACGTTAGCCCATTCGAGACTCATCGACACCGGGGGCACGATGTCGTTCTAGTCACTCAACACCCGCATTTGATAGATGCTCATGTGCGCAAGCTCGTTGAGCGTCATCAGCACGTAATGCGTCCATTCGGCCATTCCTATGCGGTGGTCTATGAATGGCAAGTATGTGTAGATCCGCAACGGAGAGGTGTGGAGAAGGACGCCTTAAAATCCCGTTGGAAATACCCGAAAGATGCATTCGGTGCGTATAAATCGGCGTCGGTGCATACAGTGCGCAAACGATTGCCGGGCAAGCTGCTGTTACTGCCTTTGTTGGGGGTGCTGCTAGGGCTGCTCTTATGGGTAGCTCAATCGCAGTTATCAGCCGGAGATACTGCGGATACTATGGAAAATGCCGCCAGGGACAACACAAGTGAGTCGGTAAGTTTGTTGGGTCAACAACGACCGGTATCAAATTCAATTCGTCAGGTGAACGAACCGTATCAGGGCTATGAGTTAGCCGCTATCGGTTCAATCAATGGTCGATTGATGTTCGCTGCCGAGCGGGATGGAGAATCTTACCACCTCGATCAGTACGATTTACGAAATGCGGGTTATCTGGTCGAACCGCTTTCACGGTGTTTGGTGCGGTTAGGCTATGGGCCTGTGATTCGATACGCTCATTGCCGGGGCCGCGGTGATCCACAGCATGAAAATAAACCTGCCTGGACGGAACCCCGGCCGACCGACGCGGGGCGGGAGCCTGCGAGTGGGGCGCGTCGGTCGGCTCGGGGGTAATCAGACGTGCTTGTAACACGTCTGGTCTACGAAAAGTGGTTAGGCGAATTCGCCGCCACTAACTGCATGTAGGGGGACGCATGGCTAAGGCAAAGAACTGGGATAGGTTGAGTGCCGCGACGTTGGAGCCAGCAACGGATGGGCGGATTTTCGTTTCAGGTGCGGCGGGGGGTAAGTTGTTCGATTTGTCGTCGGTTTTAGTGTGTCGGGCGGGCGTTGATACAGTCCGGCAACTGTATCGGGGCATGTTGCGGGCCGATGTGCTTGCAGAGTTGGAGGTAAGCGGTGATAACGGCGGTGAAATTTGGGAACAGACGGCGTGGGGACCGGTGCACGTGGGTCGTGCGCCAGTCGGCAGCGGGTATAAGCATAAGTTTCAGTCGAATGCCGAAGGCTTCACAGTCCTGATTAAATCCCATTTCTGTGTGGAAGATGCGCCAGGGCCTCACGTGAAGATTGAACTATCGCCGCATTTCATCGCGCAACGTGGGGTTAAGCAGATTCAGGAACAGCTAGATTTACTGGCGAATTACTTTGTGGGTGATTGGAAAGCGGACGGGGTGGCCGTGCATCTGGCAACCGATGTGCAAGGTTGGAAACCACCGGAAGACATGCGCCAAAAGTTCGTGTCACGCGCTCGGGCAGTACAGGACTGGTCAGGGATTGGAGAGGTTGAGATCGCCGGCCTACGCGATGTGTGCGTGATGTACGGGGACAGTGATACTTATCTGTGGGGTAAAGCGGATTCGCTGCAATTCACGGCCTACCGGAAAGATAAGGAAATCGTCAAACGGGATAAGGTCGACTTCTGGCACGATGAATGGTTAACTCACACTTTTGGTGGATTCGACGCTGACGCGCCTGTGTGGCGCTTCGAGGCACGTTTTCATCATCAGGTGGTGCGGGAGATTGGAAACGGAATGGGCGTGGAATTGGCCCGGTTTGATCAGGTGGCTGAACATCTGACTGACTTCTGGCGCTATGCGCTGCAACTGAACCGCCTGGACTTCACCAGCACGTTTATTAATCCGTTCTGGCAACTGCTGCGGGATGATGTTGAGTTCTATCATCCAGCATCGCGCCTGGAAATCCGGCGTACAAAGAAAACCGATACCGAAGGGGTAGGGCGTAACTATGGCAATATCCTGGGAAACCTAATCACCGTGGGCGCTCGGATGGGTTGGAATTTGGATATCCTGTGGACTCAGGTTAAGCGGCTTGGCTTCTTTCCGGATATTGTCTCGTTCTACCGTTCACGGGGCCGCAGTGAAACGGAATTGCGCGAATGGATGGGGCGGGGATTGTTCGAGCGACGATTACTAGGTAAGGCCGCATAGTGTCCACCATTTGTCCACAAAAAAGGCGCTAACAGGGATTAGAAGGCGTTAAATATGTTTGTAACGCATTGAAACAACAGGAATAGGCGTTGAGGGGCGGCTAAACAATAGCACTCATAATCCATTGGTTCCAAGTTCGAATCTTGGTGGGCCCACCATAAAATCAATAGGTTGCTTCAATTAACCAAGACGTAAGATCAGGTATTTTCCTGTTCGGTCGCAACATGGTCGCAACTTCTTCATGAGTACCCCCCCAGAGCAGCAATCTCAGGCGAAGTCCCCCACGGTGCAGGATCTGGTGGCCAACAAGGCACGGACACGACCCGAACCCGGCGCACGGGCCGTACAGACCGCATGCCGGCGACCAGAAAGCCGTCGAGCCCTCCACCAGAAGGCCGTCGAGTCCTTCGGGCTCGGCCGTTCCGTCGCGACACGGAGCTCAACAGGTAGCCTCCCCTGATGATCCACCACACCCGCCAGCTTGGCTTCGGTGAGCCGACGCAGGAAGGGCAGGTAGTTGGGGCGGAAGCCACCCCCTACCACGCAGAATCCGCAATATCCGCAGAAGTCCTCGCTTTGTTGGGTTTTTTAGCATAACCCCCAGATATACCCCTTGTGTTTGTTGCCAGACCAGTCAGGTCCAAAAAAGGGGGTTGCACTACGAGGAAGTTGATTGTAGTTTGAAAAAAGGTCGCTCGTGCGCCGGGAGGATACGGCGTTACATGGAGCGGGCGACCGATTCGCGCACCATTGTGCGCGAGCGGACTGGACGCAGGACAGCGAAACGAGTCGACGATTAAAAATCGCTCGGCCGGCTTCCTGTGTCTAGTTGCGCCCAAGAGCTGGCCGAGTCTAAGAAGAGGAGAACTCTTATGACTGGTGCGGCCAGCTGCAATCCGAATACCCTTCGTTTCCTCCGCCTCCGTGATGTGTGTAAGCGGACGGCTCTGAGTAAAAGCACTCTCTACAACTACATCGCCCAAGACCGTTTCCCGGCTGCGGTACGCCTCGGCGCCCGTGCCGTGGGTTGGCGCGAAGATGAGATCAACCGCTGGTGCAGCGATCCGACTGGCTGGACGTCGGAATAAGGAGGCTGCGACATGTCGGATCTCATGTTGGAGTTCTTGGACGCCATCCGTGACGCTGGTTTGGAGCCCCCCGCCACGGTTGAGCCTGGCAAAATCCACCGGTTTCCGGGAGAAGGCAAGTCCCGGAAAAATCAGGCAGGGTGGTGCGTGTTATTTCAGGACGGTCTCGGTGGGTGTTTCGGCGATTTTTCGACTGGGCTTTATAAACTTTGGCACCCCAAAGCTCAAGGTCGATTGTCCCGGACTGACAGGCTCGCCCTGCGTCGCCAAGCTGCCCATACCAAGGAACGGCTTGAAAAAGAACGCCGGGAAAAGCAGGCCCAGGCGGCCCGCCGTGCGGTGGCACTCTGGAACGACTCTCTCCCTGCGACCAACCTTCACCCATACCTGATGCGCAAGGGGATTACGGCTGGTATTGCGCGTATTTACAAAAGCGCTCTCGTCCTTCCGGTCACCGATACCCGCAAACGGATCATATCGCTTCAATTTATTCGAGAGGATGGCAGCAAAAGGCTACTCCCGGGCGGTCGGAAAAAGGGGGGCTTTATCCCGGTTGCGGGCGACCTTTCGATGGGACAGGTGATTATCTGTGAAGGGTGGGCCACCGGCCGCACTCTGGCCGGAGATAATCCCGATGCGCTCGTGCTGGCGGCAATCGATGCCGGCAACCTCAAGCGTGTCGCACTGGCCATCTGTAGCTGTAGTCCCCAGGCGGAGATCATTATCGCTGGCGATGACGACCGTCAGACCCGGGGGAACCCGGGTGTCCAAAAGGCGATGGAGGCCGCACATGCCATAGGGGGGAAAGCTATTTTCCCTTCGTGGCCGCCGAACGCGCCCGATGACCTGACGGACTTCAACGACCTGGCGGCACTGTGGTACGAAGCGGAGGTGGCTCATGACTAAGGGTTCCGTTAACCAGCCGACACTCCCCGCAGAACAGGTACGCCAGGAAGCTGAGGGGAAGGGGGGAGCCGAGGGGAGAACGCACTCTGACGCGGGTTTGCGCCGCCCCCTGGGCTTTTCAGTCTCGGGGGACGGGGGGGCACTAATCGAGGCTGTTACCCCGGACCCTCATCCTGACAACCCTTCCGAACCTGCGATCGATCGGCCTAGCTTTGCCGTCCACGACGAGTCGCTCATGTTGGGTGAAAAGCTCATGCCCCCGGGGCTCTATTGGCATGGCTGGGGGCGGGGTGATGATCCGGAGCCCATCGACTTCTGGATCTGTACCCCCATCCATGCCATCGCCCTCACCGAGGGCGAGTACGGCAATAATCACGGATTGTTGCTTCGCTTCAAAACTTCTAGCGGCGCATGGCGGGAGTGGGCGGCACCTCTCTCCATGCTGGCCGGGAGTGGTGAGGAAATCCGGCGTGAGCTGTTGGACATGGGCGTTCGAATCGACCCTTCGAATCGTAGCTATCTGAGCCGCTGGCTCATGGAGCAGTTTCCGGAACCTCGCATGATTGCGGCCACCCGGACGGGCTGGCATTTGGATGGCAAATCTTTCGTCCTCCCGCAGGGGACCATCGGTGACGATAGCGTGAGGTATCAATCGGAGCATCCAGAGCACGATGCCTACACGCGGCGCGGCACCCTGGAGTCCTGGCGTACCAATGTGGCTGAGCCGTGCGGGGATAATCCGGTTTTGGTTTTGGCTTTATCGGCAGCCTTTTCCGGACCGCTGTTGCGCTTGGCGAAACAGCAGGAGAGCGGCGGCGCGGGCATTCACTTTGTGGGTGACTCCAGTTTAGGGAAAACCACCGCCCTCCAGGCGGCCGCGAGTGTTTGGGGTGGTCCGAATTACGTTCGCACGTGGCGTGCAACGAGTAACGGCATGGAGGGGACTGCGGCCGCGCTGAACGATACTTTCCTGCCGCTGGACGAGATCAGCGAGTCCGACCCCCGTGATGTCGGCTCCATTATCTATGCCCTCGCCAACGGCCAAGGGAAGCAGCGCGCCAACCGCGCGGGGCGAGCGAGAAAATCGGCCCGTTGGCGCCTTGTGGCACTTTCGAGTGGTGAGCGTTCTTTTGCAGCTCATATGGGTGAGGCTGGGCGCCAGCCCAAGGCTGGGCAGGGGGCACGCCTACTTGACCTCCCTGTGACAGATCGGGCCCACGGCGTTTTCGATGAGCTCCACCAGTTTGCTAACGGGCGAGCTTTCGCGGATGCGATGAAAAGGGCGACCGACCAGCACCACGGCCATGCAGGACCTGCATTTGTGGAGCACCTGTTGGCTCATGATCGAGATTTAGCTGAATGGTGGGCAGGGACTTCGACTCTGCCTGGTTTTCAGTCGGAGAGCGGTATTGAGGGGCGGGCCGCTGCCATCTTCGCTCTGGTTGGAATGGCCGGGGAATTGGCGACCGAGTACGGCATTACCGGGTGGCGCGCCGGGGAGGCTATGGAAGCCGCAATCGAGGCCTACCAGATGTGGCGCCGATACCGCGGAGACGGATTAACGGAGGACCGGCAGATCCTTCGCAACGTTCAGGAGTTCATCGCGCGCCATGGAGATAGCCGGTTTTCAGCGATCCATTCTAGCGACTCGGTGCGAGATCGCGCTGGGTATTGGAGGGACATCGGGGAAGAGCGCCAGTGGCTACTCAACTCGGCGGGCCTGAAAGACGCCGCGCCCGGATTTGATCCGCACCGGATAGCAGACGCCCTCGATAGAGCCGGATGGATCGTCGAGCGCGAGAAAGGGAAGCGTTCCAAGAAGGTTTGGCTCGGAGGCCAGTCGAAACGGTTCTATATCATTCGCCCCGGCTCGGAGGAGGCATTATGAGTTTTGCCGAGGTTCTGAACCGGATGGGGGCATCTTACATCCCCCATGCCCCCCGGCATACCATGGCCGGGGGGACGGAAAAACAGGCGGAAATTCAGGCATATACCCCGCCTACCCCACTTCCCCCGGAGCAGTTGCCTCGCCATCCTGCCGAGTCGAGCGTTTCACTCAACGAAGCTCTCAAATTGGCGTGCGAGGGGCTCACCGTTGAGCCGAGCCAAATCCGCGAACGCATGAGCGGGTCGGACGTCAGCGACTGGCAAAAAGGCAAGATAACGGACGATGAGCTGCGGGGTTTTGCTCGCTTGGTGGCAGACCGCTGCCTTATCGAGGCGGGGAGACGTCCGTCGCACTACACCCACCCGGCAGTCTGTGCTGGCTGTGGCCCTGTCTGGCTTTGGAAACCCATGCGGGTGGAGGGGTGTCCGTGGTGCGACAACCGTCGCCACGGCAGACTCATCCCCCGCCCCGAGCAGGTCCAGTGCCGAAGCTGCAAACACTTTACCCGCACAGGAAGCCCCGGAGTCGGCCATTGCATGGTGGGACAACCGAAAACTCCCACGAATCTTTGGGAGTCGGCTCCCCGCTGGTGCAATTTTTTCGTTCCGCACCGCGGCTCCGAAAGCTAAAGGAGGTGCCTACAAGGGCTGAGCCACGGATGGCTCACTCGGCCGGAGTCAGTTCAAGTGGTAGAGAAAAGTAGAGGTCCTTGCCGAGACGACCAGCTAGGGGGTAACTAGCTGGGCGGGATGCTGTGCGGCGGATAGCCGCGCACGCGGACCTTGACCCGACAGCGGGTCTGGCAGTCGTCGGTCACTCGCTTTTCAATTGTTGCCATAAGTATGATGAGCGCTCTCACAACTCCGCAGGCGGGTCTTGCAAAGAGAGCCAATCTGTCGCTGAAGTTCCAGGACCATTCGAGATTAGGACTACCTACCTCGGACGAAGCGAGTTGATGGGACAGGTTGGCGACCTCGGTACTACGAAGAGTGAACGCCAAGCGACCCACAAAGGCGGCGCGATATTTCCGCCTAGGACCGGCCCAGGGTGGGACGCTTTTGCGGGCGCCTGAGCCGGGCCTTTTTAGAGGCCAGGGGCCGGATGAGCGTGTTCTCCGGGCCGCTTACCACCAAGGTCAGGAGCAGCCGTTTGCAAGGCCGGAGACCCATGGTCTGTCCCCATTTATGGGTGGTCGAACTGGCGCGGCGCACGGCCATGAAGGGTGTGAGGTGGCTGCTCAGGTGGGGATACGCTACTCGCGTAGCCTTAGGTCCGGTGGGCCGCGTAGCGGTCGAAGCGACGCCAAGGTCATCGTCACTCTCTACCGCGAACCACCCGGCGGGGTGGTCGTATGCTACGAGATCGGTTCGATGAGCCGCAGCAGGTGCCCCTGGACCTCGGACATGTGCGGTGTCAATGGGCGGGGACGCCGTGCCAGGTCCGCTTCGAAATGCCGCAAACCACGGCCAGCACTCTGATGCAATTCTGCACGTTCTCCAGAGGCCTCTTCGCAACGGGCGCGGATAGCCCAGGCGAACGCCACTCGGTCCTCGAAGAGCCCCGACCGGGACTCAAGCACCGAAGACCAGATATCGCAGGCATCCCGGCTGTGCCGGAGCGCCGTGTCGTGCTCCCCCGTGATGAGCAGGGCCTCGGCTAGGATCGCAAGGCAACCGGCAAATTCAGGTGCAACGACACCGCCGCGTGGACCGGCGCGGAGCTGTTCGTAGCGGGTCGTGGAGGCGCGAGCTAGCTTGGCTGCTTCGGCTGCGCGGCCATGGCGTATGAGTGCATGTGCGTAGTTGGCGCCGGTGCCTGCGGTCAATTCGTGCGAGACCATCGGACGGATCTGCTCCAATTCCGCGCTTATGGTGTGCGCCTCTTTGGCGCGCGCCACGGCATCCCCGTAGCGCCCCAAGTCGCTGAGGTGACAGGCGAGATTGCTGAGCGACATTGCTACGTCGGTGCTGAAGACATTGGGTCGGGCGGCGGCTAACCCCTCATAGATACCATAGGCCTCCTGGGTGCGGGCTAAGGCCTCCTCATACCGCCCGAGGTCGCTCAGGCAAGTAGCGAAATTGTTGAGCGACATTGCCAGTTCGGCGCGGAAAGCATCGGGTCGGGCGGCCGCCAACTCCTCGTAGATGTCATAGGCCTCCTGGGCCCGCTCCAAGGCTTCCTCGTAGCGTCCGAGGTCGTCCAGGCGATTGGCCAGGTTGTTGAGCAAGCCCGCCAGTTCGGCGCGGAAAGCATCGGGTCGGGCAGCAGCCAACTCCTCGAAGATGTCATAGGCCTCCTCGGTCCGCGTCAAGGCCTCCTTGTAGCGCCCTAGGTCGCCCAGGTAATTGGCCAGGGTGTTGAGCGAGGCCGCCAGATTGGCGCGAAAGGCATCGGGTCGGGCGGCCGCCAACTCCTCGTAGATGTCATAGGCCTCCTGGGCCCGCTCCAAGGCCTTCTCGTAGCGCCCGAGTTCGCCCAGGCGATTGGCGAGATTCTGGAGCGAGCCCGCCAGGTTGGCACGAAAGGCATCGGGTTGGGCAGCAGCCAACTCCTCGTAGAGGTCATAGGCCTCCTGGGCCCGCGTCAAGGCCTCCTCGTAGCGCCCGAGTTCGCTCAGGCGATTGGCGAAGGTGTTAAGCGAGACCGCTAGGTTGGCGCGGAAGGCATCGGGTCGGGCGGCGGCCAGGTTGCGAAACGTCACATAGACCTTTTCGGCGTATACAAGCGCATTCTCATAAGAGCCGATATTCCGCAAATTGACGGCAAGGTTGCCTTCCGCACTGGCAGCCATGGCCTCGGTCTGCCAGTCGCGGCGGGCCCTCGTTTGCAAAAGTTCTAGGGCGCGCCGGCACGCATCGACTGCTTCTTCGTGATTTCCGACGTCGCCTAGCCGCTTGCCCAACTCCAGATAGGCTTTGAAGAGCTGGACAACGGCTTTTTGGCCACGGGGCCGGCCCTTGTCCGCCAACCGATTGACCCTGACCCGCGCGGCGACGAGGGCCAACTCCCTTAAGGAAACGGTCGCGCGCGGTAGATTCAGGTGCATGGCGACCTGGTGCTGCCTGCCCTTGGGGCTCTGTTCCAGCACGGCGGCCATTATCCGGCCAATGGGATCGCCAATCTCGATGGCGATGTCCACGGCGCTTTGCGCCTGCGCCTCCAGGTGGCGCTCCAGGCCTCGGCGCAGCCACTCTTCATCGGTGGCGTTGGTGCGGGCCATACGGGTCAGGACCGTCAGGGCGCTCCTCGCCACTTGTTCGTCGGCGCCAGCGCACAGGACGACATCCAGCAGCTCGTCGTCTTTGATGAGTTCCTTTACCACGAGCCGCTCCCCTAGCAGGTCCGGACGTAGAGCGTCGATACCCCCCCGTAGTGGATAGAAGGCACCCAGCAGCCGGAATACGGTCTGCTTTTCCGCGTCGGTGCAGTGGTGAAGTATGGGCGCGGCGGCGACAAGGGCTCGCGTTGAGCCTGCGCTCCGGGTCCCGCCCGCCAGGGTGATGAGGGCCATGGTTTGGTCGACGCCATCGGCGACGAGTGGCCTGAGTTCGGCGTCCGCCGCGGCCTGGTGCCAATAGCGATGCTCCCGGCGCAATGTGGCATCCAGCAGGCCGGTGACAGTGTCGGGCTGTTCGCCGAACAGGGTGGCAAGGGCGCTTAAATGGATGAATAGGACCTGGCCGAAGTGTGGTTCGCTCAGATCGGGTACCGGGCAGCCAGCCGAATCGCGGTGCAGTCGCTCGGCGAAGGCGGCCAGTGCCTCGCGAAATACCTCCTCCCTTTCGGTACCCTCCAGTCGTACCGGCGTTAATGGATAGGGGCCAGTAACGGCGCCCCCGGTGAGAAAGCCATCGATGGCTGGATGGTCCTCCGGGAGGTGGTCCCACCAGTCACCGGCGGTGCGGGCCAGGAGCATAATGCGCACTCGATTTTCTGGGGGCGCATTTAGGGCCGCCCTAACCAGCTCGATGACCTCCTGGCGGCGAGCCTCCGCGTAGTCGACGACGATTAAGAGGCGGGGGGATATGCCAATCAGGTTTGCAGCGCGTCGCGAGAGGTCTTGGTTGGCTCCACTTTGCAGGAAGCCGGCACGCCAGCCGGCCGCCTCGAGCTCGTGGCATGCCTCCAGCATCAGCCGCGTTTTTCCCGCACCGCCGCTTCCAATGCGCAACTGCAAGGCCACCGCTGGCTGGCTGTCCGCTTGCGCCCAGTGCAGTACCTCTTCCAACAGGGGGCGGCGCGACGGGTGAAACGGGACGCTGCGCTCCTCGGCACGCAGGAGCTGACTTTCGGCCAGCCCACAGCCAGGTTGCCAGCGGGGCTCACGCAGCTCCAGTAGGTCGTCGAGCTGCGGCGGTGTCGCCTCTGCAGGGACGGAGTCCGGGGTATCTGTGGCCGGGATGCAGGCCGGCAAAGGCGCGGGGGTCCGCTCCGGGAGAGCGATGGCTAGGGCCTCGGCAACGCTCCTGGCTGCATTGGTCCAGGTGAAGCCGCACCGCTCCTTTAGCAATTCGTGCAGCATACGGGCATCCTGCTTTGCGCGCTCCGGAGCGGCAGCGATGCTCAGCAGGGCGGCGGCTACCTCATCTTCGTCCTGCTGTTGGAAGTTGTCCTCACCCTCCCCTTCCTCTTGGCCGCGCACATCGATGACCTCCAAGCAGCCGAGGCCGGCGCCACCCAACTTCTGATCGACGAGCTGATAGACGCCGGTGCCACGGCTGACCACGAGCGGTACCTGCGCTGCGACAGCCTCCCAGCCGGTCAAGCCGAAACCCTCGTGCCAGGAGAGCATCATGGCAACGCTGGCGCGGGCCAAGGACTCGAATACGGAGGCGCGGCTGTCGTCATAGGGCAGCGGCACCAGCATGAGAACGCGCCCGGCCTTTTCGGCAGCGAAACGGCGCAACGACTGTTCCTCCTCGCCTCCCGGCTCGGGGATGCCAATGACGTGAAGGCGGGCGCCCTGCAATGCGGCCGGACCACCCGGAGAAGAGGCCTTCTTGCAGGCTGTTGCGAAGCCGGCGATTGCGAGCCTCCCCTGCTTGATGCGGTCGTTCTCCGGGTCCAGGCGGCCGAAGACCATTCCATTGAAGGTACGCGGGAGTGGCTGTGGCTCGATCTCGGCGAGGCCGGGGATCAGCATGGATACCTTCTGCTCCGAGCAGCCCGGGAAGTCCAAGACGCGGTCGTACAACAGAGGCCCAACCCCGAAGACGTGGTCGGCGGCCTTGAATATGTGCTTTTGCCGATCGTACTTCTTCTTGGCCTCCTGTCCCGCACCGTGCTTATAGGACTGATAATCGATGTAGCTCATGTGGTGAATGACGGCGGAGCGGCCGAAGCCGGCGGCACCCGGCAGGGAGACAGCCAATTCGCCGGTGATGATGTCGTGCCCCACCCACCACGTCGCCCCATCGGCCTTACCTACCGCGTTAACCACATCCGTGGCACGGGAAACCTCGAACAAGCCGTGGTCGCGACTAGCGCCAATTGAGAGCAAATGTACATTGCTGCGGCGGGCGTCCTCCACGTCTTCAGGTTCAGCCTTCAGGACTACGCAGAGGACCTCGGTAGTCGGCGTCAGCAGGACGCCTAACGCCTTGGCCAGATCCGTGTTCAGTGCGTTGATGCCGCCGAACTTCGGTCCCCAAGCGTCCGTAATGAGAACAATGCGCGCCATAGAAAATGATCCGGTTATCTAATCGCGAGAATCCTTGCATACTACATGGATTGCGGCAACGCCGGAGAAATCGCCGGTGAAAAGGGGGCGGAGGGTAAATTTTGACCAGCTTTCCGTTCCGTCATTGGAACGACCGCTCAGGGTCGATAGCGGAATTCGGGGCAAGCCCACTCCAGTTTAAGGGCCCAGTGACCAGCTCCCAAGTGAAAGCGGATTTTGCTCCGAAGTGTCCCGCCAGTGTCTCATCAGGTGGAGGAAGATATTTAAAAGACAGTGACTGATGTGGGTAACTACTTGAAAAGATTTGTGCCGAGGGTCGGAGTCGAACCGACACGGGGTTGCCCCACCAGACGGGGCTGGGTTCAGGATGACTGGGACGAGCAGGAGTAGCCCGCCCTACTTCACTGCTCCCGATACAAGCCTGGGAGAGAGGCTGTCGTTCAAAGCCCTTCAGCGTCCATCCCATGCGCCGCAAGCCACCGCTTCCGTCGCTCGAAGTCGGGGAGCGCACGCTCGATTCGCCGCCAAAAGGCCGGGGTATGGTGGCCCTCATGTAGATGCGCTAATTCATGGATCACGACGTACTCGGCGACGGTCCGAGGCAGTAGGATGGTTTTCCAATGGAAGTAGAGCCAGTTGCCCTTGCCGCAAGAGCCCCAGCGGTAGCCGAGGTCCTGGACCTTTACGCCACCGGGCTTTACCTCCATGCGGGGCGTGTACTCGGAGACCTTCTGCGAGAGCCATTCGTAGCCGTGATCGGTGTACCAACGGACAAACTGGGAGCGGCCCTCAGAGGCGGCTAGATCGCGGCTCAGGTGGAACCGGCCGCCGACCAGTTTGAGCGATGCGGCGGGGTCGTCTACCAGCTTGAGGCGGTAGCTACAGCCGAGGTAAAGGAAACCCTCGCCGTCGACAAATTCCTTTTTTGGGATAGCGCGCTGGAGTTGGGCCTTCTCCGCCAGCTTGGTGTAGATCCAGTAGCGCTTCTCCCGCACGAATCGGCGCAGTTCCTCCTCGTCGGTGCCACGGGGCGCCGCCAGGACCAGCTCACCGCCCCGGTCGACGGTGATCTGCACCGTCCTCCGGCGGCGGCTCAGTCGCAGGTCAAAGGCGAGGTCGTCGACCTGGAATGCGCTCATACCTTGATCAGCTTATTGTGGTTAGCCCGTGCCAGCTCCATCAGCTTGTCTACAGTCGCGTCGAGCGTTTTCAGGGGGAGCAGGCGGCGATTGAACAGTTCTTCGAACAGGCGCCCTTTGAGGCGCTCTGGTCCGGGATGTGCGAGGTTTCAAAAAATCCGGGATCTTACTCTCGTCGAATGGCCTCCACTATATCACAGTCGCCTCGTTAAGGACCGCGTCCCGCCCGGGGGCCACGCTAAAGCGTTCTGCACGGACGAAGGACATGCCTTCCAGATAATTAACGACCACCTCAGCCTTGCATGTTTGCTCAGTTCACCTATAGGATTAGCGCTACCGGGCGGTGAATGCCCAAGGATTGCGCTCCGTCTCTAATAGGCGAAATCAGAAAAAATGCCAAACCTTCCTGAATTCGGCGCCCCTCCTCTTACGGAGGTGGTACTCGACGTTCAATTTGAGCCGCTAACGACGCTATCGATTCCGGAGATCGGCTCATTCTGGCATCGTGTGAAGGATCGTTTTACCGACATCGAGCAACATCCGCCGCTAGAACCATCCATCGAGCGAATCGGAGTGCCTCCAGAGACTCCACAGCTGCGATTCGCTCTCCGGGAAATGCCACCAATCCCGCGTATCTGGTTTCTAAATAAGAATGGCCAGGAATTGATTCAAATCCAACAAGATCGTTTCATCCGCAATTGGCGTCGGATAAATGATGTGAATGAATATCCTCGCTATGAAAGCCATGTCCGCCCAAAATTCGTCGAAGATTATGAGCTGTTCTCACGTTTCTTGGTCCAAGAGGGGATTGGCCGGCTTGTACCGACGCAATGCGAAATTACCTATATCAATCATATCCCCGCGGATGAATCCTGGCGAGAGCATTGTGATTACGCGACGATCTTTAGCTTTTGGCAAAATTTTGGAACTTCCGAGGGAATCGTCTTGGAAGATGTTTCAGCAAATCTGAACTTCCTGATGCATAAAGAAGATGAGTTCGTAGGTCGTTTGCGGGTCAACTCCCGGCCTGGCTATCGTGCCAGTGACAAGATGCCGGTATATGTCTTTACGCTTACCGCTAGAGGACGTCCGCTGGGCGAGGGTCTGGATGGAGTGATTAAATTTTTTGATTTTGGCCGCAGCGCGATAGTCGACCAGTTTACAAAAATGACAACACCATTGATGCACATGCATTGGAGGCGAAAATAATGGCTGTACCGAACCAAGCTTATACTCTAAGTAACGGTTTTGGACAGATACAGAACCGGGAATTTACGGAAATTCCGGGGCAACCAAATACCTCTCGGGCTGATGAAGCACTGACCAGCGACTGGGCACCACATTGGATCAAACGAGCGATCAGCCGGCTTGAAAGGATCGCCGCACTTCCTCAGAACTGGGACTCGTATGGCGCGCTTACTATCGCTAGTGAAAACATCAAAGTTGTTATTGAAGCTTTGATGGGACTTTGTTCGGCCGGAACTCCGGAACCGAGCATCGTCCCCACGCCTTCGGGAGGCGTTCAAATCGAGTGGCATACAAACGGGATCGATTTAGAGATCGAAGTAGTGCGACCCACTCAGATCGAAGTCCTTTTCGAGGACCATAAGAACGGAAACGAGTGGGAAGGCAGCGTAAGCTATGACTTGCGGCATTTGAAAACGCTGATCGAGGACCTGTCGGCCGAAGAAAACCCAGCCTAGCGGGGCCACGACAGAGAATTTTGGGAATGTCCGAAGATTACGTGGATGATCCGTCGATTCTGGACGAAACGCGACTCTTTAGACGCGTTATATTAGCTCCCGACCTTTGGATAGTTTGGGACAACAATCGGGGTGCATGGCGCCCTACTTCTGTTGCATTTGATAATGATCGATATGGTTCCCCCATGTCAGTTGTACTTGAAGATACTCTGGCGGAGTCCGGGCGCCCGCCGGAGAGCGCCCTTGAAGGTCATGACGACATGGCTTTAGCCGCCATTACCGCTCAGGACGCCCGGAGCAGCGAGCAAATAATAGTTCGAGATCCTGTGGATGAAGAGCCAGCGCACGGCTTAGTTGTGGGGAGCAAAAGCAAAAAGATAAAGCGTCACCTATCCCGTGCGGCGGTTTGGGTTGTTCCTCCACAGTTTGAATGAGTGATTCTGTGCGGGAAAAATCCTAGTCCTGCTGCTAAACGAATAATTCCGCCGCTTCCCGTCCTCATCGGTGCCACGGGGCGCTGCCAGGACCAGCTCGCCGTCGGTCGACGGTGATCTGCACCGTCCTTCGGCGGCGGCTCAGTCGCAGATCAAAGGCGAGGTCATCGACCTGGAATGCGCTCATACCTTGATCAGCTTCTCGTGGTTAGCCCGTGCCAGCTCCATCAGCTTGTCTACGGCCGCGTCGAGCGTTTTGAGGGGGAGCAGGCGGCGATTGAACAGTTCTTCGAACAGGCGGCCTTTGAGGCGCTCCTGATCGGGAATATGGGAGGGCTTCCAAAAATCGGGAATTCGGATCTCTCCGATGATGGTATCCACGATCTCGATCGTCGCCTCATTGAGGACCGCCGCGGTGTCACCGTCCGGCTCCGCCTTGTCGCCGAGCTTGGCCTCGGTGAGCCGGCGCAGGAAGGGCAGGTAGTGGGGCGGCAGCCCTGACGGCTCCTCTCCGGGGATTGGCTGATCCTCTCGCAACTCGTGGATCAGCCCCTCGAAGGCTTCGACCTGGGCCTCCCACTGGTCCTCCAAGTTGTGCAGCAGCTCGTTGAGCCGTTCACTCAGCTTGCCGTACTTCACCGGGTCCTCGTCCAGGTGCTTGCGGATATGGGAGCGGATGGCGTGCTCCATCTCCGAGGCCTTGGCCCGGTCGCTGACCTGGCGGCGGACATGGCTGTCGAACTCGGCATCGGTCAGCTGTACCGGCGGGATCTTCGGGTCGATGCCGAGCGAGATCACGTAGTCGTCGATGAGCTTGCGCACCTTGGCCCCGACATCCTTGCCGAGCGCCGGCGTGTCCTTGTAGCGGTTGCGGGCCACTGCATGGATGTAGGCCAGCTTCCTGGCATCAGCGGTAAACTCCAGGCCCTCGGGCCGGGGTAGGACCTCGTCCAGGGACTGGGTGAATTGCTTGAGCTTGACTGTGAACTCGGCACGCACCTGTTCGTCGGCGAGGGCGATTACCGCCTCCTCGATGTCGTCCAGGCTTTCGACCCCGTGGGCCCGCAGCACGTCCACGGCTCGCAGATGGCGGTCGCGCAGCAGCGGGATTTCGTCCTTCAGGCTCTGGAGGGCCCCTTCCACGTCCTCGGCGCTATACGCGGCTAGGGCCTCCTTCAGGTGGTTGGCCACCCCGTAGTAGTCCACCAGGATGCCGTGCTGTTTGCCGTGGCCGGTACGGTTGACGCGGGCGATGGCCTGCAACAGCTCCGCCTCCCGGATTGGCCGGTCCAGGTACATGACCCCCTCGATGGGCGCATCGAAGCCGGTTAGCAGCATGGATTTGACGATGAGGAAGGCGAGCGGGTCGGCCTTCTCCGGGTCCTTGTGGGTCATCGGCCGCTTGAAGCGCTTGATATGATCCTCCACCGCGGCCCGGTCGCTCCACCTGGCCCAGCTCGGATCGTCGTTGTTGCCACCACTGATGATCACTGCGAACTCCAGTCGCCCCAGCCGCTCCCGCTGGCGCCAGGCCTGGACGGTCGCCTGGACCCGTGCGGGCCGCTGCATCAGCGCCTCGTCGTCCATGGCCTTGTCTGCGGGGCTCAGGGCCATCGCCTCCTCCTGCAGCGCCTTGCGGGCCTGCTCGAAGTATTCCTGGTAGCGGATGGCCGCCCGGCGGCTGTAGGCCACCACCTGCGCCTTGTAGCCGTTGGGCAGAATGTAGGTGACGTAGTGGCGGAGCATGTCCGCCGCCTTCTCCTCGATGAGCTTGGGCGCCTCCAGGATATGCCCTTTGGTGGCGTACTTCTTCTTGATGGCCTCCAGCTCCTCCCTGGTCCGCTCCCGGAACAGGTCCTCGAACAGGTCATCCAGGCTGCCGCCCTCCTTGACGGCACCGGTGGCGGTGCGGCCCTCGTAGAGGATGGGCACCGTGGACCCGTCGCGCTCCGCCTCCTTGATGGTGTAGCGGTCGATGAACTCCCCGAAGATATCGTGGGTGCGCTTCTTGTCGCCCATGATGATGGGAGTACCGGTGAAACCGATGCGGGCACAGTTGGGCAGGGCCTGGAGCAGGTTGGCGTGTAGGTCACCGGCCTGGGTGCGGTGGGCCTCGTCCACCATCACCAGGATGTCCTCGCTCTCGTTGAGTACATCGAAGGGCTTGCTGACCTTGGGCGGCTTAACCGGAGCGTCCTCCGCGACCCGGCGACCCCAGCCCAGTGTCTCCTCCTTCATGGGGTAAGCCTTATCGTGCTCGCGGTACTTCTGGATGGTGGCGAACACCAGTCCCGGTCCGGGGCGTTTGATCAGGGCCTTCACCTTACTGGTCTTCTTCGCCACCTCGACGCTCTCGCCGGCCAGGCTGGCGGTCTCTGAGAGCTGCTGCTGGAGGTCCTTGCGGTCGGTGATCACCACCACCTTGAAGCGGCGCAGAGCCGGGTCGGTGCGGAGCTTTCGCACCAGGAACACCATGGTCAGGCTCTTCCCGCTGCCCTGGGTATGCCAGATGATGCCCCCTCGGCGGTCGTGCTCGCCGTCCTCCCGGCGGGTCTTGCCGATCTTGAGGCGCTCGATGGTGCGGGTGACGGCACGGAACTGCTGGTAGCGGCAGACCAGCTTGACGGTCTGGCCGCCCAGGGTGGTAAACAAGGCGTAGTGGCGGATGATGTCGAGGAGGTTGCGCCGGTCCAGCATGCCGGCGATGAGCCGCTGCTGGCTGGAAAGCTGGCTCTCGCCCAGCTCGACCGCAACTTCCGCCTCGGTGCGGGGCTCCACCGTCTTCCAGTTCAGGTAGTGCTCGAAGGCGGCGCTGATCGTGCCTACCTGGGCGTCGTCGAAGTTGGTGGCGATGACAAACTGGTTGGTATGGAACAGGGCCGGAGCGCCCTCGTTCTCCTCCACCTCGAAGGCAGCCTTGCGCTGGTTGGAATAGCGGCGCAACTGGTCCACCGCCTCAGCCATCCCCTCCGGGACGATGCGGCTCTTGCATTCGACCACCACCAGCGGAATTCCATTCACCAACAGGACGATGTCGGGGATGATGTGACCCTTGACGCTGTCGTGACCTGGCGGGCACTTCACCTTGTACTGGTTGATGACGGTGAAGCGGTTGTTCTCGGGGTGGTCCCAGTCGATGTAGCGGATTGTCTGGCCGCGGCCACCGTCCCAGTCGGGCAGGCCGTCGATGGAGATGCCTTTCAGGAGCAGCTCGGTGGCCTGCTGGTTGGCCTCCATGAGCTTGACGGCAGGAATACGGGTCAGGGCACCGACGGCCTGCGAGAGTCGCTCCTCGTCCAGCCAGGGCTTGCCTTCGCGGGGATTTATGCGGCGGACCTGCTCGCGCAGCACCTCCTCCTGGATCACCTGGGCGAAGCTGTCGCGGGAGGTTACGGCAGGGTTCTCCACCGAACCCTCGATGGTCTCCCACCCCATCCCTTGCAGTTGCTGGATGAAAGGCAGCTCAACGTCCTTATACTCAGGTCCTTGCATGGCTCGTTTTTCTTGTTAGTTAGGCGTGGGCCTGGTCGGCGGCGCCCAGCAGTGGGGTGACGCGGACGCGGCCGGTTAGGAGGTCGTCCATTAAGCCGTCTTTTGCGAGTCTGAGTTTATCGAGTTCTTCTTTAGCGTGGTCTGTCTGAGACTCATGCTGTCTCACGATCTCCAACGCTCGCACCTGCTCGCCTGTTGAAGGAATTACTATTGGCACCGATTCACAACCCGTTTTATTTAAGTACTTAATTGTCGTTTGGGTTGCCATCCGATCCATAAGGGGGCCTTCGACTCTTAGGATATGCATTAGCCACTCGGCTTCGAGCGCTCGGCTCGGTACGAATGCATGAAGCTGCTGGTTTATCACAAGATCGCAACTCGCAATCGAAGCTATTCCAAATTCTCCTACACAGCTCATAATAACGCTGCCGGCTGGTATCGTGCGTCCGACAGCTTTTTTTAGCGAAGAAGCTGAAACCGACAGCCCCAACCGGGATTGAGCGACACGATTTTCGCTCAAGTCAGTGACTGTCACCCACGGAAACTCACCACCGTCTAGCATCGGTTTGTTACGTCCGGGTACGATGCTGGAACAGACTTCTCCTGTCATTTGAGTCGTCCACTCCCTCGGAATCCGCCCCAAGGGCGAGTCTTTGTAGAGGTGCGGGGCCTGGTCGGGGGTGGGGCGGAGTTGACCGTTTTGGTCGATGCCGCGGGTGAGCAGGTCTGTGAGCAGGCCCTGCTTGATGCGCTCCAGCTTGGCGATCAGCGCCTCGGTCTGGCGGATTTGGGTGTCCAGGGTGTCGAGGATTTGGGTGATCTTGGCTTCCTCTGTCGCCTCGCTGGGCACATCAACGGGCGCGGATAGGTATTCCTCAAATTTGAGGTTTATGATCCCCGTCGTCTGCTGCTGAAACGCTAGTATTTGGCTCTGGTTGTAAAACCAGTGGAGTTTCCAAAAGACGAACTTTGAATCATGCTCCTTCTTGGGACGCAGCGTTTTAAAGAAATTCGAGCACAGATAGTCTCCGGTCCCCGCCTTCGATTGGTCAAAGTAAGCGACTCGACCAACCGGTTTATCCGTACTGCCACCCGACGCTTCAAGTAGCGTATCGCCGTCCGCCAGCGCCTTACGAGCAATCGTCGACGGTGCTATCCGACGTGGCGCCCCACCTCCAATGATATTCCCCTCGTTATCAATATCGGTAGCTCGCAGCACCCGTGCGGTCGTCGGCTCAGGACTATCGCCCCAGTCGCCCGCGAACGAGTCAGCCAAAAGCTCCCGTATCTGAACCGAAGCCCATTCAGACATACCCCAGCCCCCCCAAGAACTCCCGCAAGTGTGCCGCTGCCGCGTCCCGCTCAGCCTCGATGTCGGCCAGAGTCACCTGGTACTTGTCCCACCAGGTCTCAAAGGCGCCGAGAACTGCCTGCCGCTGGGCGCGGGTGTAGCGGGCCAGGATGGAGGCCATGTCATCGTGGAGGATGGTGAGCGACAGTTCCGCCGCCTTGTCCTCGTTCAGCGCATCCACCGCCTCGTTCAGGTGCGCCTCGAAGCTGGCGGTCTTGGCCTTGAGCTGTTTGTTGACCCGGGTGCGCTCGACCTTCCAGGCCTTCACCTGCTCGTCCGTGGGCGCGTCCTCCGCCGCCTCATCCTCATCGGCCTCTTCGTCCTCGTCCGGCGCGGCCTCGGCGGCCTTGATCTGGCTGTCCCGCTCCGCCTTGCGGGTTTGGAGCTGTTCCAGCTCCTCCACGTAGTCCGCCAACAGGAAGGTGATCAGCTTGTGGTCGAGGGGGTTGGATTTGTCCTGCTTGTCCTCCAGGGCGGTGGTGATGCTGGTGCGCCAAGCGTCGATGACCCCTAGGGCGCCACGGGCCTGGAGGGCGCGGAAGTCGTTCTTGGTCTGATCCCAGAAGCCGGCGATGATGCCTCTGACGGAATAGCTGTCGAGGATGGCGACGGGCTCCAGGGCGGCGCTGAAGCTCGCCAGCAGCTCCTCGCGGAGCTGGCTCAGGCGGCTGCCGTTGCTTTCCAGGGTATGGGCCAGGGCCGCGATGCTGTGGCTGTGCTCCGTCCACCACGCCTCGAAGGCCTCCTGGAGGGCGGTCTCCTTGGCGGTGAGGCCGGGGTTGCCCTCGATGGCGGGCTTGAGGTCGGCCTTGGCCTCGAACTCGGGCCTGAAGTCCACGTAGTCGGGCTCGTCCGTCTGCGGGGTGACCCTAGCAGTGAATAGCTCCATGGGGTCGAGCCCATGGGCGTCGAACAGGGCCCGCTTAGCCTCGATCTCCTTGACCGGCACGCCTCCCTTTAGGTGCGCCCGCACATCCTGGGGCTCCGGGGGTGGGGCGTTGTCCGCGTAGCGGCGGATGTTGAGGTTGTAGTCGTTCTCCGCGAGCTGCTCGTTGCTCACCACGGCGGAGAAGCCGGGCACATCGGCGAAGTGGTCGAAGGTGTGGACAATCTTCTCGATGTGCTCGGGCAGCAGGTAGTTCTGGGCGCGGCCCTCGTAGTATTCGCGGTCGGCGTTGATGAATAGGACCTTGCCCTTACGCTCGGCCGGTTTGGCTCCCTTGGCCCGCAGCACCAGGATGGCCGCCGGGATACCGGTGCCGTAAAACAGGTTAGGCGCCAGGCCGATGACCGCCTCGATGAGATCATCCTGGATCATGCCGGCGCGAATGCGCTTCTCGTCGCCGCCACGGAACAGCACGCCATGGGGCATGACGGTTCCCATCATCCCGTCGGTCTTGAGCACCGAGACCATGTGCTGGAGGAACATCAGGTCCGCCTTTTTGGCGCCCAGCGGGACGGAGCCGTAGCGGAAGCGCTCGGGGAACTTCGGGTGCCAGTCTTTTTGGCTCTCCCTGTCCGAGGGGCCGTAGGCGATGGAAAAGGGCGGATTGGTGAGGATGCGGTCGAATCGCATCAGCTCGCCGCCCTCGATGTGCTGGGGCTCTCCCAGAGTGTCCTCGTTGCGAAGATCCGCGCTGGGAATGCCGTGGAGCAGCATGTTCATCTTGGCAATGGACCAGACCGAACCTGCCGCCTCCTGGCCGTAGAGCCCGAGCAGGCGCGGATTGTGGCCCTGCTCCTCCACGTACTCCTTGGAGAGGATCAGCATACCGCCGGAGCCGCAGCAGGGGTCATAGACGCTGTGGTTCTCCTGGGGCTTCATCAGTCGAACCATCATGCGGACCACCGGGCGGGGGGTGTAGAACTCGCCGCCCTTTTTGCCGGCGGAGTCGGCGAAGTCGCGGATCAGGTACTCGTAGGCGGCCCCGAGCAGGTCCGGGAACTCGAAATCCTCGTTACGCAGGCGGTAAGTGCCGAAGTGGACGATCAGCTCGCGTAGTTTGCGATCCGCCAGCTTGGAGGCCCCCACCTTCTTGGTGAAGTCGATGTGCTCCAGCACCCCATCCAGGCTGGAGTTATGCTCCTCCAGGCCGGCCAGGGCCTTGTTGAGGTAGTCGCCGACGTTCTGATGGGCCTCGTTGAGCAGGAATCCCCACCGCGACTGTTCCGGGACGTAGAAGGTCTCCCGGTGCCAGTTCTTCATGTTGGCGATCTCGCGGGCCTGAGACTCGCTCTCGCCGCGCTCGACCTGATCGGCGACTACCTGCTCGTATCGCTCCTGAAACACGTCTGAGCAGCGTTTCAGAAAGAGCATGCCAAAGATGTACTCCTTGAACTCGGAGGCATCCATCTTGCCACGGAGGATGTCGGCGGCACGGAATAGGTGGCGTTCGAGCTGGTTGAGGGTCAGGGGCATGGAGGTTGAATCGTCCTTTGTTCCAAAGGTATCGCTATCGGAGCGGGCTACGGGTTGGTTAGGTTAGGGTATCACCGAGCGTCAATCCTCGGGTAGAGGCAGGCCCGCCGCCGAGTGGCGTTCCAAGAAAGGGGTGGTCAGTCCGCTGGAAGTTCTGGCATGAACCGCAATCTATCGGCTCGGGACGGGTGTGGGTGCCCCATCGCGCCGGTTGGCGCACTAGGGGCAGGCCTCCACCACCAGGGGCGTCTCCATCCATATGGGGCCCCACCGGGCGCACCTCGCTTTGCATAAGTGCCGTCCGCTCGCGCCGCCTCACCCATATGGGCCGCCAGGCTACGCTCGCCGCTGGAGCGACGTTGGAAGGAAATCGGAGTTGCGGCCTCTTTGACGGTAGAGGGTTTTAGAAATTTCGACGGAGCCTGGAAGGAAGGGAAGAAAGTGAGGACTATTACCAAATCACTCAGGTGGCGAATGCCCAAACATCAGGCATATTTCTCCCGGATACCCCGGACGTTTTTAGCCGGTTTCTTTTCCAGCCACTTGTGCCACCCTTCCAGTGCCACCCGCTTTTCTTTCATGTAGTCGTGCCGGTCATAGTGCCGAGCCTGTACGCCCCCAAGTCCGTGGCTCTGAATCTGAGCCCGGAGGTCGCTTGATATCCCCATGCGTGCCAGTTGCGTTTCCGTCGTTCGCCGCAGATCTTGTAAATTGAAGGGTTCCGATCCATTGGCCGTCACTATCTCGGCCGACAGGAGTCTCACAAATTTGCTTACAGTAAACAGGGTCAGCGGCACGTCGCCACGGGAGGAAATTAAAAGTTTGGTCTCCAGGTTTTCAGCACGCGTAACCAGTCGGTCAAGTATAGCGGCGGCCGGTTTGACGACAGGCAAGACGTGGACACGCGGTTGCTTCCTTCTGCCTTTCGGGTCGTAGAGAGTTATTGTCCGGGAGTTGGGATCGTAATCGTGTACTTGGGCCCGCAAAAGCTGTGAGGCGCGTTGTCCGCCCAAAAGAAACAGCAGGCGTACTACATCAGCAGGCAAGGTCGTGTCTGCTTTCAATCGCTTCCAAAGGCCGCGCAGTTCGGCCTCGGTAAGCGCCCGGTCTCTCGCACGGTTGTACTCGGTAAGTGCAGCGGTATCGGCGGCGGGATTGTGTTCGATATTGAAGGCGATCAGCACCGCAGGTGCCGTCGCATCCCCTTCGGCCCTCAAAGCCAGCGCATAGGCAGCACGCAGAAAGGACCGCAGTTTGCCAGCCGTCCGCCCCTTTCCTGCTTGCACGACTCGCCTCAGCACGGTCGTCAGTTGGCGGCGGTTCACGTTTCTGGCCGGTGCCGCTGCTATTTCGGGAAACGGGTCTTTAACGTGGCGATTGAATACCCCCCGTGCGTTCTTGGCGGCGGCTATCTTCTCCTGGCGAACCAGGTGTTCACAGTAGGTGTCGAACAGCGCTGTTAGCGTGTACCGCTTGGCCTCAACCTCGGCGCGCTGCTTGGCTTCAGTTTCATGCCGTTTAGTCTCCTCCCGCGCCAGTCTTTGCCGCTCCTGTTCCCTCTTGTGTTCGCGAAGGTCAGCGGTCGGAGCATCCTTTCGCAGTTCGTGCAGTTGTGCAGCGTACTCGTCCGCCGCTTCGCGCGCACTGGCGACAGTCGTTTTGGGGTAAGGACCGATAGGCAAATAGACCGAACGGCGTTTCTCCTTTGTATACCGGTAATACCAGTGGGCACTGTCTCCACTCACTTTCAGGGTCAGGGAACCCCGACCACGGCCCCTACTCTCAACCAACCAGCGGGTGCGACCCGTTCGCTTGCCGAGTTCGGCCTTAACTTTCGCATCGGTGAGATTGCCCATGTTCCGCCTCCAAGATTCCGCCCCTACCGGCTGGTCGCAACATGGTCGCAACTTCTGGGCAGGAATTAGGTAAATCATATCGGACGCCAATGGACTATATCAAGCGCTATACGTTTGTTTTTATGTACTTTGTTGTTGCGACCCGGATGTAATCGGACTGCAATGGACTTCGGTTTACGTGACTCATAATCCATTGGTTCCAAGTTCGAATCTTGGTGGGCCCACCAAATCCTGCATCCTGCACTCAGGCCACTCTGTCCCGATCCGATTCGAATCGTCCCCGGACGGACCTCCTGTCTGCGAGTCACCTTCCCCACCTGCCGGCATCAGCGGCGACCCACCTTATGATGTTTTTAAATGCAGGGCATAGATGCTATCCGAAGGGATGCACCAATGCCGTGCGAGGGCAGGATGCGCGGGGCGGCCATCATTCGTATTCATGGAACACCCTTTCCCTTACTAGAGGCTTGTGTCGCCTGCCATGAGACCTTCAAGCTCACCGAGTGGCCCGATAACAAGACCTATACACGGCCTGAACCGATACCTTTGGACCTGCCGTCGGGTGTAACCATTCGCGAATAGAGTAAACTGGCAGCGAAGCCTTCCCCCTCAGAGAGAGAACAGTTGAAAACTATTCGGTTCGTTCAATCCCTTTTTGTCCTATCGGTGATATCGCTGGTCGGTGCGGGCGTCGCTGCGGAAAACGGCGACGCATTGTGGTTGCAGGAGGTCGATGAGCATGTCTATGCAATAGTCGGTCCTTACGGCAATCGCACGCCGGAAAACCTTGGCAACAATGCCACTTTTGGTTTCGTGGTGACGGAAGCCGGCGTGGTGCTTATCGACTCCGGCGGCAGTTACCAAGGTGCCGCGGCTATCGATACATTTATTCAACAGGTCACCGACCAGCCGGTAAAGGTGGTGGTCAACACCGGCGGACAGGATCATCGCTGGCTCGGTAACGGCTACTTCAAGGAGCGCGGCGCACATATCATCGCCAGCGAGGCGGCGGTGGAGGACCAGCGTAGTCGCCTGCAAGACCAGAGATTCATGCTGAGTAATCTGGTAGGTGAGAAGGGAATGGCCGGAACAGAACCCGTCTATGCGGATGAGGTTTTCGCCGACAAAACCGACTTCACTCTGGGTGGCACTGCTTTCGAACTTCAGCATGTCGGCCCGGCCCATACCCCGGGTGACAGCCTTGTCTGGCTGCCGGCACAGCGCGTGGTTTTCACCGGCGACGTGGTCTATGTCGGGCGACTACTCGGAGTGATGTCCCACTCCAGCAGCCGCAACTGGATCGACGCTTTCGGAAGCGTAGCTGAACTGAAACCGAGGGCAGTGGTTCCGGGACACGGTCCGGTAACCGATCTCAGCCGAGCCAGGGCGGACACCCTGGAATACCTGGTGTTTCTGCGACAAACGGTGGGTTCTTTCATGGAAGCCGGCGGCAGCATCACGGAGATTGGTACGCTGGATCAATCACGCTTCACTTATCTTGAGGATTACGAAGCCCTCAAGGGCCGCAACGCCCAGCAGGTATACCAGGAGATGGAGTGGGAGTGACTTATTGCCTGACGCACTGGGATACGTCAGGCCGGTACCCCCTCTTTCCGACTCACAGATAAGGGGTGAATAGCCACGCCAATCCATCCCGCAACCGTATCGGCCACGGACGCCCGTCCACGTCGGCCAGGGTCAGTCGTTGTGAGCGTGCCAATGCGGTATCGAAGTGCTCGTACAGCCCGCCGATGCACTCCTCGTCCAGTACCTCTACGACGAGCTCGAAATTGAGGCGCAGGCTGCGGGAGTCCAGGTTGGCCGAACCGATCTGGGCATAGTCGCTGTCTACCAGGAAGAGCTTGCTGTGAACGAATGATCCGGGCTGGTAGTGCACGCCGATATCCCGTTCCAACAGTTCCCACAGCATATTGCGCATGGCCCAGTCCACGTAGGGCAGGTTGTTCTTGGCGGGCAGGATGAGGTCGACGCGTACGCCACGCAAGGCAGCGGCCTGCAAGGCGACGATGAGTTCGCGGGGTGGGAGGAAGTACGGCGTCATGATGGCAATTCGCTCGCACGCAATACCGATGGCACCCACCAACATCAGAGGAAGACGGTCGAGATCTTCATTGGGACCGTCGAGTACCATGCGGCAGGTCACTTGCCCGGTCTCGGTCGGGAGTATAGCCGGCGTGATCACCTCGCCGGTTACGACGCGCCAATCTTCGGCGAAAGCCTCCGTGAGGTCGCGTACCACGGGACCTTTGAGGCGGAACTGAATATCATGCACACGGCCTCGCCTGGGCCCGGCACTGCAGTGACGCTCGGAAATATTCATGCCCCCTGTGAAGGCGATTCGGTCGTCGACAATCAGCAGTTTGCGGTGGTTACGCAGGTTGATGCGGAATCGGGGTGGCCACAGGCGGGGCGGCAGAAAGCGTTCGGCCCGTACGCCAACAGCACGCAGACGCGGCACCGCTCGGCGTGGCAGGGAGTAAAGCTCCCCGATGCCGTCGATCATCACGCGCACGTCGACGCCTCGCGCCACTGCGGATGAAAGCGCATCGATAAAGGCGGTGCCGGCCTCATCCGCATCGAAGATATAGGTGCTCAGAAGGATGCGCTGTCGTGCCCCCTCGATGTCCGCCAGCATGGCGGGAAAAGCACTCTCTCCGTCAAAAAGCGCCTCCACGCCGTTGCCGGCGCGGCGCGGGTGGCCGGTAACGGCATGACCGAGACGGTCGAGTGGATCGGTGCCCACCGGCTGCTCGGCACCCGCAGTGTGGGTGGCAGGTTTCAAAGCCCGCGCACGGGTGCGCACCCGGTTCACGCCGAAGAGATAAAAGACCAGTGCGCCGAACGGCGGCAGCGCGAGGATGAACACCACCCAGGCCAGCGCTGAGCGCGGCTCGCGCTTGAAGAACAGGGCTTGACGGGCCGCCGCGAAGGTAATGATGATAACCGCCGCGAACAGGATAAAGTTGATGAATGTCATGTGTGCTCCCGCCCGATGGTGATATCGGCCGGTAGTGACGGGGGAAATCAAAAAACGGCGATCCGCCGTTTTGTCGCTTTTTCGCCTAACGTATAGATGCTCTCACGGAACTTGTCTTCACACCTACCGGCGTCGACAGTACCATCTGTCCTGTCGAGTCACTCTCCACCGGAAAAACAGCCACTGTCTCCGACAGATTCATCCGATGGCGGATCGATCTCCTGCCGATGACTTCACGCGTTCCGGCCACCCCTTTATGATGGCCCAATAGCCCCATTCCCTTGACGTAATCCAGCAAGAAGTCGACGCGATATGAAAATGGTTCTGATGTTGGTGGGCGGTTGTGTGCTTCTGGCCGGCCTTCTGATTTTTATGCGCTATATGGCCCTGAAAAGGGCGGCAAAAGAGCAGGAGGAGGCCGCCCGGGCTCTGCCGGAAGATGAGGTGCAGTGTTTCTCTTGTGGCCTGGTAGTACCCAGGGAGAAGGCCCTGGAAAAGAAGGGCCGCTATTTCTGTGGTGTGAAACGCAACGACCGTGACGGCAATCCCATCCAGCGGGCAAGCGGTGACGGTTCCGGCAGCTAATCCGGATCTGAACATCGCCGCCTGAAGCGATATCAAATGCCGTAATCAGCAATTGCAGCAGAGCCATATACCGGTGCTGCATGCCCTTTTTGGGTATGCTGTGGTGCAAGGTATCCAGTTCGGGAGCCGGTGAGGTGGATGGGTTGAGTGAAGACCGAATACGGGCACTGGAGCGCGAGGTGCTGGATCTGCGGGAGGCTCTGGACGCGTCGCGTGAACGGGAGCAGCGTTACCGCAGCGTATTCGACTCGATGATAGAGGGCTTCGGCCTGGCCGAGATTCTGCTCGATGACCAGGGCCGTCCTTGTGATTATCGCTTTCTGGAGGTGAACGAGGCCTTCGGGCAGCTGGTCGGCGTGCCTCCAAAGGTCGCCAACGGCAAGACCGTGCGTGAGTTGATCCCGAGTATTGAAGCGTACTGGATAGAGACCTACGGGAAAGTGGTCCGGACCGGTGAGCCTGTACGCTTTGAGAACTATGCCGTGGCACTGGATAAGTGGTTCGAGGTGACGGCGTATCGAACCGGTCCCGGGCGCTTCGCCCACCTGTTTGTCGATGTGACGAAACGCAAGCAGGCGGAGCAGGCATCGAGGGAGAACGAGCAGCGGCTTCGGTTGGTCACCGACAGCCTGCCGGTGCTGATCTCTTACCTTGATGCCGGGGAACGTTACCAATTCAACAATGCGGCCTATGGAAAATGGTTTGGTCTGGCGCCGGAAGAGGTGAAGGGCCGCACTTTGAAGGAGGTTGTTGGCGAGCGGGCTTACGAGACCCTCAAACCCTATGTACAAAAAGTGCTTGCGGGGGATACGGTGCGCTTTGATATGGTCGTGCCGTACCGACGGGGAGGGACGCACGAGATCGAGGCAGTTTACGTGCCACACATCGGCACCAGTGGTGAAGTGCTGGGCTTCTATGCCCTGGTGCAAGACGTGAGTGAACTGAGTAAACACAAAAAGGAAAAGGCGGCACTGAGAGTCAGCGAGGAACGGCTGGCCCTGGCCCAAAAGGTGGCGGGTATCGGTTCTTTTGACTGGGAGGTGCCGGAAGGGCAGGTGGTGTGGACTGAAGGGCTGGAGCGCTTGTACGGCCTGGAGCCGGGAGAGTACCGAGGCACCTATGAAGACTGGCTCAGGCGGATCCACCCGGATGATCAGGCCGCAGCAGAAGACTCCGTAAGGAGGGCTCTCGAGCAGCGCCAGGAGTGGCGTACCGAATTCCGAATCCTCCGCAAGGATGGCGCCGTCCGTTGGGTCTACGCCCTCGGCAGCCCGATCTTCGATGAGTCACGACAGCTGGTTCGGTTTCTTGGTATCAACCTGGATATCTCCGAGCACAAACAGGCCGAAGAAGCCTTGCGCCGGGCCAATGCGGAGCTGCAACAATTCGCCCACGTGACTTCTCATGACCTGAGAGCACCTTTGCGAGCTGTCTCAAATCTTTCGAAGTCGCTTGAGGAAGACCTCGGCCCCCGGCTCTCGGACGAAAACCGCTATCACCTGCATTTGATCCGTAAGCGTAGCCAGGCAATGGAAGCCTTTATCCGGGCGCTCCTGGCCTATGCCGAAGCTGGTGGGCAGACCGTTCAGGTAGAGACCGTCGACAGCAAACAGTTGATAGCATCTGTTCTGGCAACCTACGAGAAACCTCGGGAGTTCCAGGTTCACATTGACGAAGGCATGCCCCGTCTGATCACCGATCCAGTCAAGCTGCAACAAGTGTTTGCCAACCTGATTGGCAACGCCATCAAATATCACGACCGGCCCGATGGCAGGGTTCACGTGTCTGTCCGCGAGCTGGACGAACAGTATGAATTTTCCGTAGCCGATGATGGGCCCGGTATTCCGCCCGAGTACCAGGAGCGTATCTTTCGGATGTTCGAGCGAGCTCCCGGACGTACAGAGTGCGAAGGATCGGGTATTGGCCTAGCGGTGGTGAAAAAGCTTGTCGAGAGCGTCGGTGGAGATATCGAACTCCAGTCGGAGCCCGGCAGGGGTTCGACCGTTCGATTCACATGGCCAAAGGTGATTGAGCTGGAGAGCGATTGAGCTGTGATGCCGGGTTTCGCATACGGAGACCCCTCCATCAAGACGCGAATACTTCGGGAGCGGCGGGAAGCCGCACTCGGCATCTGCTATTCGTTGAGTGGGACCATAGCCTGTCGAGGTAGGGATGGTGAAAAACATCTTCATTGTCGGGCTGGACGACTTTCACCGTAAGCTGCTGAAAACGATACGCAACAGCGAGCAGTATCGGTTCCACGGACTGCTGGATTACGAGCAGGTCGTGCTTCCGGCCCACTACCCCATCGACGACATGATCGCGGCCGGGAAAGAGCAGCTGGATCGGTTCGATGGCCGGGTCGATGCCATCATCGGCCACTGGGACTTTCCCACCACCACGCTGCTGCCGGTCTTTCGCGAGCATTGCGGCCTCGATGGACCCTCTCTGGGTGGTGTCCTCATTGCCGAGCACAAGTACTGGAGCCGTCTGCGGGAACGGCAGGTCGTGCCGGACTGTACGCCGCGATTCGAGGCGGTCGATCCGTTCGCCGATGATGCCGCGGAGCGCATCGGTCTGGAATTCCCCTTCTGGCTCAAGCCGGTTATCGCCTTCAGTTCGGTACTGGCATTTTATATCTCCAGCCATGCAGACCTTGAATTTGCCCTTGCCCGCACCCGGGAACGGATCGGCGGGTTCGGCGAGCCCTTCGGCAGATTGCTGTCGATGGCGCATATGCCGGCTGATATCCCCGTCGAAATCGACGGCTATCATTGCATCGCCGAGCAGCCCATCGGAGGGGAGCAGTGCACCGCGGAGGGCTACATCCAGAAGGGAGTGCCCCACGTCTACGGTATCGTCGACTCTTTTCGCGAGCCCAATCTTTCGTCCTTCTCTCGCTACCAGCTGCCATCCAGACTGCCGCAGGAGGTGCAGAGACGTATTATCGATTACACCAAACGGTTAGTGCCGAATCTCGACATCGACAATACCCCGTTCAACGTCGAGTACTTCTGGGACACGACAACGGATCGTCTCTGGTTGCTGGAACTCAACACCCGTATCTCCAAGTCCCATTCACCGATGTTCGTCGACATCACCGGCGCGTCGAACCACGAGGTGGCCGTGGAGGTGGCGCTGGGCATCGAGCCTCAGTACCCGCGCCGCGAAGGCTGCTGCGCGACGGCGGCGAAGTTCATGCTTCGCCATTTCCACGACGCGCTGGTTACCCGGGTGCCCACCGAAAGGGAGCTGGAAGAGCTGGAGGAGGCGTTTCCGGGGACCAGCATCGAGATCGCTGTAAAACAGGGAACGCGATTGTCGGAGATGCCGGGTCAGGAGCCTTACAGCTACGAAGTGGCGGTGGTTTTCATGGGAGCCCCGGATACCAGGACGCTGTTGCAGGAGTATGAGCAGCTCAAGGCCCGGCTACCCCTGGAGTTCCACGACAGCGTCGCAAGCGCGTAATGAGATCGGTCAGGAATTTTCCCCATAAGGTACGGACCATTGAAACGGCCTGGATTGCGATGGCCGACGGTGTTCATCTGGCGGCCCGGATCTGGCTGCCGGAGGGCGCCGAAAGACAACCCGTGCCTGCAATCCTGGAGTACATCCCCTATCGACACCGGGATAACACCCGCAGCCGGGATCAGCGCATGCATCCCTACTTCGCCGGTCATGGCTATGCGGCGGTCAGGGTGGATATCCGCGGCAGCGGTAATTCCGAGGGGACCCTCGAGGACGAGTACCTGGAAAGCGAGCTGCAGGATGGCGTCGAAATTATCCGCTGGCTGGCCGAACAGCCCTGGTGTGACGGCAATGTGGGCATGATCGGCATCTCCTGGGGCGGCTTCAACGGCCTGCAGATTGCAGCGCGGCGTCCTCCGGCGCTCAAGGCCATCGTCTCGGTCTGCTCCACCGATGATCGTTATGCCGACGATGTCCATCACATGGGGGGGTGTCTGCTGGGCGATAACCTCTCCTGGGCATCGACCATGTTCGGCTTGAACTCGCTGCCGCCGGACCCGCAGGTCGTGGGACGAGACCGCTGGCGCGAGCTGTGGCATCAACGCCTTCGCGGTAGCGGTCTGTGGCTGGAAAAATGGCTGCGGCATCAGCGGCGCGATGACTACTGGAAACACGGCTCCATCTGCGAAGACTGGAATGCCGTGCAGTGTCCCGTCATGGCGGTTTCCGGCTGGGCGGATGGCTATACCAATGCGGTTTTCCGGTTGCTCGAGCATCTGCAAGTGCCGCGGCTGGGGCTGGTCGGCCCCTGGAGCCACAAGTATCCCCATGAAGGAATCCCCGGCCCGGGGATCGGCTTTCTGCAGGAGTGTCTGCGCTGGTGGGATTTCTGGCTGAAAGGACGCGACACCGGCATCATGGATGAGCCGATGCTTCGCGCCTGGATGCAGGAAAGTGTGCCGCCCACCACCCGGTACAGGCATCGGCCGGGGCGCTGGGTGGCCGAGGAGAGCTGGCCGTCACCGGCCACCCGTTGGAAAGAGTATTTCCTGGCTCCGGGCCGGCTCGCCGCTGGCGAGGGCGAGCGCCGGCGGACCGGTGCGGTGCAGACGCTGCAGTCCCCGCTGAGTGTCGGCTTCTTTGCCGGCAAGTGGTGCTCCTACTCCGCCGCGCCTGATCTGCCCCACGACCAGCGGGAAGAGGACGGGGGAGCGCTCATCTACGAGAGCGCTCCGCTGGAAGCGCCGCTGGAATTGCTGGGCGCCCCGGAGGCGGAGCTCGTGTTGGCGGCCGACCGGCCGGTGGCCATGGTCGCTGTGCGACTCTCCGACGTCGCGCCGGATGACAAGGCGACCCGTGTGACGTATGGGCTGCTCAACCTTACCCACCGGGACAGTTCCGAGCATCCGCAGGCCCTGGTACCGGGCGAGCGCTATCGAGTGCGTGTGAAACTCAACGACATGGCACAGGTGTTTCCACGCGATCATCGGCTGCGCCTCTCGCTCTCCACCTCCTACTGGCCGCTGGCATGGCCTCCACCCGAACCGGTTCGTCTCACGCTGTACACCGCGGAGAGCCGTCTGCGGGTTCCGGCCCGTCCCCCTGCGGAACGTGATCGGGCGGTCCACTTCGAAGCTCCGGAAGGCGCCCGCCCCCTGGCAAAAGCGGTGATTGAAACGGGTGAGCACCATTGGCGCGTGATTCGCGATCTCGGCACCGACTACTCCACGCTGGAGGTGGTCAATGATGACGGGGTGGTCCGTTTCAAGAAGCTCGACCTGGAGATGCAGCGTAAAGCCGTGGAACGGTATTCCTACCAGAATGACGACTTTTGCTCGCCGCAAGGTGAGACGGTCTGGCACTGGTGCTTTCACCGGGACGACTGGGATGTGTGCACCGTCACGCGGACGACCCTCACCTCGGACCCGTCGCACTTTTATATTCATGCACAGCTCGATGCCTACGAGGGCAAAAAACGGGTCTATTCGGATAACTGGGATCTGGCGATCAAAAGGGATCTGGCCTAGCAGGATTGCTGATCCCCCTCAGGGAGAGGTGATCAGCAGAGGCAAAGCCTTCGGCATCTTGGGTGGTGGCGACATTCATATTCATCGCCTCCTGTGTCAGCAGGATCTGGTCGGCCTTCATGCCGGCGAAGGGCGTTACGGGCTAAAGCCGACCTGCTAGTCATCGTCATCATCATGCCACTCCCGATAGTAACGATAGGACCGGCTCTCCGGTGCACCGCGATTGCGCATGCGCCATTCGGCCTCATCCTCATCGCCACTGCGGTGGCACTCCACGCAGATCTCGAAGTCGTGGATTCCCTCCTCGAGGTGCTCCTCGCGCACATTCCACGGTGAGTGCTCGTGGCAGCTGTAGCAGGTATAGGCACTGTAATCGTTGCCTTCGTGACAGGTTGCACATTCAGTATTGTGATCACGGTCGAAGCGGAAGTATTCATCGTGGTCAAAGGTCGCCGGACTCCAGGCGCCGGTGTCATGGCACTGGCCACAGTTGTCCTCGGTCTTGCTGTGCAGGTCGTCCTGCGGAGCGGTATGACAGCCGGTGCACTGCTCCAGGGTCGCTGCCTCCAGGTCGTCGTGGTCGAAGGTCGCCGGCGACCAGCGTTCGGTGACGTGGCATTGCCGGCAGTCGTCCGTGAGTTTTTTATGCAGGTCTTCCGTGGGCGCAGTGTGACAATTCGCGCAGGTTTCCCGTGTCTCCGGCTTGAGCAGGATGTGCGAGAAGCGCTGTGCGGTGCGCAGGGTGGCGACACCCCGGTGCTCACTGTGACAGGCCACGCAATCCTTTTCCCGCAGGTCCTGGTGGAAGGTGGCATCTGTTTTCGGGTCGGCAATGGGTTTGCCCGCCGTGGTCAGGTTCCCGATCTCGGCCACCTGGTGGCACTCGGTGCATGCGGCGGAACTGGCTCCGAGCAGCGGGACATGGCACGCAAAGCAGTCGGTTTCGATGTCGCTGTGGCCCTGCTTGACGGGTCCGGGACTGATCATGAACTCGGGATAGACGAACAGCAGTCCGAGCACGACGGCCAAATTGATAAGGATGATCCTGATAACGATCTTCATTGCCAGCGCCAGAAGAGGAAGATACTGAGGATATGGGCGAGTCCCAACACCAGGAATACCAGGGTGATGGGGAAGTGGATCGCCCGCCACCGGTTCATCAGGTCGACGGTGACGGCGTCCCAGAACATCTGTTGTTGCAACTCTTCTCCGTTCATCCCCTGTTGCTCGAATGCGGCCTTCTTTGTGGCCAGATGACGCCGCGAGCGGTTGAGTACAAACCTGCCGGTCAGCCCGCTGATGATGTTGACCAGCATGGCGGCCGTTGCCAGCCAGGGCAGGATGGCGTTGAAGTGCACCCCGGCGTGGATCAGGATCATCAGCGCCCCGAGCAGGGTCAGAGCCTCATGCAGGCGGAGCAGGGTTCCGGGTTTGCCGGATCGGATGACCTTGCGCTTGCGCATCGAATAGAGGAATGACAGCAGGATGATGAGGGTTCCCGGGATCCCCAGGTAGCGTCCAATCCACACCAGGTCGAAACGGTGAAGCAGCCCGTCGGCCACATAGGTGCCTCCCAGCAGCAGTCCGATCAGCAGCAGGAAAGGTACAATCTCTTGACGTAACAGTGAACGGTTCATGGCCTATGCAGATAGTGTCAGGTCGCCTTTGGGGGTCGAAATACAGAGCAGGCACGTGCCCGGCTCCACATCGGCCTCCGGCGGTTGTAGATAATCCAGGTCGCCCTCCTTTACGGCGGTTTGACAGCCGCCGCAGGCGCCGGACCGGCAGCCTGAATTCACCTCGATACCGTTTGCCTCGGCAAACTCCAGCAGTGAGCCGGCATTCGGGTCCCACACCAGGTGCTTGCCGCTGTTGGCGAAGGTCACCGTGGCCGGCTCGCCGGGTGCGGCCACTGCCGCGCGCTGGCGTCTCTTGACCGACGCAGGACCGAAGGCCTCGTAATGAATCTTGTCGGGGGGGATACCCCACGCTTCGAGATCCGGTACCAGGGATTCCATCAGTGCCGGTGGTCCGCACACGTAAAAGGTCTCCACCTGGCGCGGGAGGGTGAGGCGCAGCAGATCGATGTCCACGCGCCCGTGGCGTCGATAGGGCCCGGCGACATCCTGCTCACCCGGGCGGCTATAGCTGACCTGCAAATGCAGGTTGGGATGACTCTCGGCCAGTTCCTCCAGACGGTGCGTCATCACCTGTTCGGTCCTGTCACGCACGCCATAGAACAGCCAGATCTCCCGCTCGCTACCTTCGTGCAGCAGCGTCTCGACCATGCTCAGCATGGGGGTGATACCGATGCCGCCGCCCACCAGGGCGATCGGCGAGGGACCGCGGTCGTTCAAATAGAAGGGGCCTGCGGGGGCCTTGGCCAGGAGCTGGTCGCCTTCCTGTAGGCTATCGTGCAGATGGCTGGAGACCCGTCCGGGGGGCACATCGGTGCGGCCGGCTGGCGCCGGCACCCGTTTCACCGTCACCCGGTAGTGCTCCGGCCGTGGTCGATCGGAGAGCGAATAACAGCGCGTTACAGGGCGCGGCTTGCCGTCCTCCGGCTCGAACACTTCCAGTTGCAGGGTGAGGTATTGGCCCGGCTGGAACGGCGGCAGCGGAGCCCCGTCCGCAGGGACGAGGTAGAACGAACAGATCGTGTGCGCGTCATCCTCATAGACCTTTCGTTCCACCCGAAAAGGGCGAAAGCCGTCCCAACCAGACGCCTTTTCCGCGCTGCCTGCCCCCGGCGATGCGACGCTTTTTTCTGTCGCGCGCTTGCGTAGCGAAGCATACTCACGGCGATGGCGAAGCAGCACAATCCCGGCCCACACTGCGGTCTGCGCAGCGATCGCAAGCACGATGAATCCTGTCAGCGAGGCGAGTGTCATTGGGCGGCCCTTTTCCTCCTTCCCGGCTCCCTGTTCATTTTTCGATCGACTCTTCAGGGGTGTCCACCGGCTGCTCCGGAAGGACTTTTTCGCCCGTGAACATGGCCGAGATGATCCCGACGCGACCCTTTACTTCGGTGACCACCACGCCGGCGACGTGCAGCGCCACGGCGCCGAGCAGGGCAAAAAAGACCAGGATGTGAAGGCTGATGAACGGGCTGCGGAACTCGCGCATCTCCGCCCAGGCGGCCGCATCCACCATCGATTTGTCGCCGGGGATAAGGCTTGCGGGTTCAACACCGGCGGGGGCAACCCACTGTGCGATCCAGGAACCCAGCGGCGGGTAGTAGAGATCGGTGCCGGCGAGTACCAGCCCCGTGATGGCTTGCGCGAACAGCAGCAGGAACAGCACCAGTACCATCAGTCGGCCCAGGGGATTGTGACCGAGGTAGTGGCGGGGTTTACCGTTACGCAAGCTATCCAGATAGGCGCGCAGTTCGGGCAGAAAGTCGCGACTGAACGGCAAGGTGGCGCGCCAGCGCGCGAAGTGACTCCCCCTGAACCCCTGCACTATGCGCCAGAGCAGATTCAGGGCAAACACATAACCGACCCATACATGCAGCTCCTTGAGCCAGATCTTGGCATCGCCGGAGATGCCAAGGGCCTTTCCGTTATAGATCACCAGACCGATGCCCAGCAGTGCCAGCACCGATACCACATTGATCCAGTGAAACCAGCGTATGCCGCGGTCCCACACCCGATGTACTACGAACTCTGCATGTTGCATAACGTTCTCCTCTATGTGGATGATTCCGATGCGTCGACCGTTCAACGCATCTCAAACGCTTCCTGGTGAAACCGGACCCGGTTGCCCGGCCACGCCTGATGCAGTCCGCCGCGCAGGGCTTCGCCGAGGCCGCGTGGCCCGCAGAACCAGACCTCCGCCCGCTTTGCGTCCGCTGACTCCGTGGCCAGGGCCTCTGCTGTCAGACGGCCGCTCTGCTTGTCGTGCACGTGCAGCCGGACCTCGGGCAGCCCGGCGCACAGGGCTTCCAGCCGCTCCACGAAGGGATCGGCAGTGCGGTCACGCACGCAGTAGTGAAGGTCCGCTGCGACCGCAGTGGCACGGTCGCCCTGCAGGGATTCCAGCCAGGCCAGAAAGGGTGTGATACCGATTCCGGCCGCGATCCAGATTTGCCGTGCCCGCCGGTTGGCGCGATGGTAATCGAAGCGGCCGTAGGGTCCCTCGACCTGAACCGGACTGCCCGGTGACAGGTGGCGGGAAAGCTGGCGGGTGTAATCCCCAAGTGCCTTGATGTCGAAGGTGACGGTGCGATCGCCGTTATCGGCACTGGCGATGGTGAAGGGGTGTGCACCTTCGCCGATATCGAAGGTGACGAAGGCGAACTGACCGGAACGGTGACCGCGCCACTGTTTATCCAGACGGCACTGGACTTCGACGACATCGGGCGTCGGATTCCGTACCGAAACGATACTGCCGCCTACCTTCCGCTTTCGGCCGATTCTTCCGGTCAGTGAGAGCACACTGGCCACGCTTCCGCCCGCGAACAGAACGGTCAGCAGCAAGCCGATGGGCTGGTTCCAGTAGCCTGCCGGCGCCAGCACCACCGCGTGAAAGACAACCAGCAGATAGAGCACCGGCATGGCACGGTGCAATGGCCGCCACAGCCGGTAGGAAAACTGTTTCCACAGGGTGATCAGCAATAGGGCAAACAGCACATAGATCACCCATTCGCCCAGGTCTTCGCCCAGGTCACGGAGTGGTTCGGCAAAGGCCGACAACTCGTCACCATCGACGTGGCCGGCACCTCCCGCCAGCGTCTCGGCCACGTCGTCTGCCATCTCGAGCAGCCAGTGTGCGGCCGCAAAGCCGACTGCCAGGATGCCGCTCCACTTATGCAGCCGGTAGATCTGGTCCATGCCGCCAAGTGGCCGCTCCAGCCATGCGGGACGGGTGGCCAGGATCATGGCCAGGGACATCAGGCAGATGGACCACAGGCCGGTAAGGATGAGTCCTTCGTGGTACACGGTCCACGCCAGAGAGCCCACTGCCTGATGGCCGGGGGAGAGTATCTCCCAGCCCCACGCCAGGGCGATGATGGCGAGAAAGCTGGCGAGAGTGATTCTCATGGCGTGTCCTCCTGCGTGATGCGTGTACGGAAAGAGATCGATTCGTCACCTGTCTCCACCGCAGGCAGTCCTCTTGTCATATGCGTCTTGAAAGGACCGGGAAGAGGCCCGGGAGCCCGTCCCCTGTACTCAAGGGATGGGCTCCCGGATTGCAGTGCGCTAGCGATTGGCGCCGTTGTCGCGCAAATTGCCATCCCGGTAACGCATGTCGAAGCGGTTGCTACGGCGCTTGTCGCCTTTGGCGCGGGCATTGACCACATCTCCGCTAATCGGGTCGACCTGCAGCTTGGCCCGCTGTCCGTCGGGGCTGATGGCCTTGACCTCGTAGCCGTTGTCCTCCCGCTCGATCTCGTCGATGTCGCGGTAGCCGGCGGCAATCACCTTGTCGTAGATCGCAGGGATCGTCAGCCAGTTGTCGGCCTGGACGGAGCGCGCCGGAGCAGCGGCGGCCCCCGGTGCGGCAAAGGCGGTCCCGCCTACGGCAGCGGCACTCAGGGCAATGGCGAAAATGGCATGTGATGTTTTCATGGGGTGCTCCCTGTGAGTGTGGCGGTGGCCTGATAACCACCATGAGCCACAGTCTGCAGCACTTGCCTGAATTCACCCTGAAAATACGAATGAAGGGCTGGTAACCACGGGGTACACGGGGTAAAGCAGGTCGTTCGGGTTTTTTCTCCCCCGTGCGCCCAGTGTCCCCCGTGGTTCGAAATTCAAGGGGTGAATCGTTGAGTTCTTCAAGAGGAGTCCCAGTAATGCAGCAATCCCTATCCGCAATGACGGCTAGGAGTTCGTCATTAATTGGGGGCAACCTAGCGGCGGGGACGGTTCGCAATGACAGAGGGAAGTTCGTCGTTGATTCGCGGCCGTAACGGCGGGCGGTACTTTTGATGAACTTGCCCCTGCTGTCATTACGAGGAGCCCCGGCGACGAAGTAATCTCCTGCTCCCAGAATCCCAGATTGCCCCGTCGCTGGGGCTCCTCCTGATGAACTTCCCCGCCGCTGTCGAGGAGAGGCAACGGGGCAATCTGGTACTTGGCACTACGAGATAGCTTCGTCGCTGAGGCTCCTCGCTATGACAAGAGGGAAGTTTGGTTGATTGATGTCGTAGCGGCGGGCGGTGCTCGTAACGATCAACCGCCCGTTCCCAAGCCGCCGCTCGTTTACTACACTGCCTGCCTACTCACAGACGGGCCTCCCATCTTTCGATGAAGCTCCGATTACCGATATGCGGCTGTTCCTTGCGACCCGGCCGGCACCCGGAAGAGGCAACATGAAGCCAAACCGATGGAAAATGATTGCGCTCCTGGCATTTGGCCTCGGGCTGACTGGTTGTAGCGAATCGACCGGTTCGCCCGAACAGCAGCATGAACCGGGTGAACAGGCCGCTCCACCGCAGCGGGTCGAGACTGCTCCGGTACAACTCTCCCTTGCGCCATGGGAGGCGGTACGGATCGGGACGCTGCATGCCAGGCGTCAGGTGCGTATCAGCAATCAGGAGGAGGGGCGTCTCACACAGCTGCCCCTGTACGAGGGTGACCGGGTCGAGGCGGGTGAATTGCTCTTTGCGCTCGACGACACTCTGCTAAGGGCTGAGCTGAGAAAGGCGCAAGCGCAGCACCGCCAGGCCAAACTGGACCTGAGGCGGGTACGCGAACTGCAGGACAAGCGGCTGGGCACCGAGGATGAACTGGCCCGGGCCGGCACCGCGCTCCATATTGCCCAGGCCGAGGAGGAGCTGCTGACGACGCGGCTGGGATACACCCGTGTCGTAGCCCCGTTTGACGGGGTGGTGGCGGCCCGCAAGGCCGAGCCGGGCGACTCCCTGCCTCGCTACTCCCATGTGCTGACACTGATCGACCCGAGTTCACTGGTCACCCGGGTGACACTCTCCGAACTGCTGTTGCCGGACCTGGCCGCAGGACAGGCGGCGGAGGTCACCATCGATGCCCTGGGTTCGGAGTCGCTACCGGCGCGCATTCTTCGTGTGCACCCCATCATCGACGCCACGTCACGACGAGGCCTCGTGGAGGTGGCCCTGAAAGACCCGCCCGCCGGCGCCCGCCAGGGGCAGCTCTGCCGCGTTACGCTACGCGGCCGCAGCACGCCGCAGCTTACCGTTCCCTATGCTGCGTTACGACGGGATGCGGCCGGAGAGTTCGTGGTCGCCATCACCGAGGGTACGGCATCACGTGTGCCCGTAATCAGCGGCAGGAGCGTGGACGACCGCATCGTCGTAACCGGTCCACTGGAACCCGAGCAGCCGGTGGTCATCAAGGGATTCCTCGGGCTCAAGAATGGCGCCGCCGTCGAGTCCGGGGATACCCCATGAAAATGGGTCAGGCCAAAGGTGGCGGCCTCGCCGCGTGGTCGATCCGGCACCCGGTGGGAGTGAGCATGATCGCCCTGGCGGTGGCCGTGCTCGGGCTCTTCGCCCTGGGGCGGCTTTCGGTGGACCTGCTGCCCCACATCATTTATCCGGAGGTCCGCGTCCGTATCCTCGACGCCGGGGTGCCGGCCAAGGTGATGGAAGACCGGGTTACCCGCCAGCTGGAGGAGCAGCTGGCCGTCACCGAGGATGCCATTGCCGTCCAGTCGCGCAGCAGCGAAGGGGCCAGCAATGTCGACCTGTCCTTTGAATATGGCAAGGATATCGATCTGGCTCTGCGTGATGCCAGTACCCGCCTCGATCGCGCCAAGCGCTTCCTGCCCGATACCATCGATACACCCATCATCTACAAGCGTGATCCCTCCCAGATCCCCGTTCTGGAGTT
>NZ_FMWD01000001.1:519338-549585 GCF_900102855.1 Thiohalomonas denitrificans | reverse complement strand
CGCTTGTATGTTTGTTCCCGGCAAGTCACAAAGGGGCTTGTCGGGGTGGAGGGACGAACGCCGCATCTGGCCAAAGGCACAGACCGTAGGAGATATCGTCCCGCCCCTCACCTAATCGCCAATATGGAATCTATCGGCTATGGACCGACGATTAATGGCAAGCCAGCGCTAGGGTGAGCCCCGACAAGCATGTTCACATTAGTCGGGGGAGCATCTCATGGCAATGCCTGTACGGCCGTATCTGGTGGGGGTGGATGTCAGTAAGGCGGAGCTGGCTATCTGCGAACATCCTGAAGCTCCGGTAATCCTTCTGGAGAATGACCCGGGGTCGATAGCCGGGTGGCTAAAACAGTTGCAGGCTCCGGCCTGCCTGGCCGTCGAGGCCACCAATACCTACCACATGGAACTTGTGGACCAAGCGCACCGCCTTGGCCATACGGTGTACGTGGTCGATGGCTTTCGCCTGAACCGCTATCGCCAGAGCATCGGCGGCCGCGCGAAGACCGACAGTTCCGATGCCCGCCTGCTATGGCGGTACCTGGACCGGGAACGGGCTGACCTAAGGCCCTGGACACCGCCCTCGAAGGGCTATCGCACCCTCCAGCAGCTACTCAGACGCCGCGCCGTGCTCGTCCGGGCCAAATCAGCTCTGGAGCAGAGCCTGCGGGAGGTACCTGAGCTCAAGCGAGAAGCCCAAGGGCTCACCAAACAGTTCAAGATGCTCGACAGCGCCATCCTGCGCCGGATTCGAGAATGTATTCGCCACCACCAATGGCAGGCGGATATGGAGCGCTGCCAAGGCATTGAGGGGGTGGGACCACTGAGCGCCGCCGCGCTAACCATGGCCTTCCAGCGAGGTCACTTCCGCAGCAACGACGCCTTCGTCGCGTTCCTGGGGCTTGATGTGCGGGTCCGGGACTCCGGCAAGACCCGGGGGCAACGGAAACTGACCAAGCAAGGCGACCCGGAGCTGCGCCGACTTCTCTACCTAGCCGCTATGACCGCGAGCCGAAGCGCCACTTGGCGCGGCTTCTATCAGCGCCACTTGGACCGCGGTCTATCCCCAACGCAGGCGTTCATCATCCTCGCAAGGAAAATCGCAAGAATCGCCTTCTCGCTCCTTAAGAACCAAACCACCTATCAGCCCAAACCTCACATCGAGGCTTGCGCCGTGACATAGAATCTCCTACATAAATACACACCCGTTTGGAACAGTATTTAGTGCGGTCAGTGTAACGCGGTCACCTTTGGGGATGCTTCGACTCGGGGTGTAGCGCACCAGAGTTTGTCAACGATATCGCCGCTGGGCGCATATTCATTGACCAGCTGCTCAAGGATTTGTCGGGTTTTTTCGCAGTCGTTGTCCGAGATGGCAAGTTCTAGCCGATCCAGTATCGTGGTAAGTGGTTTCCTGTGGGTGTAGTTTTCCACCGCACGCCAGATCAGCGGGTGATCGGTCCCCACCGGGTTTTCATCGATCAGCAATTCTTCGTAGAGCTTTTCGCCCGGGCGCAGGCCGGTGTATTCGATGGCGATATCGCCGTTAGGATGGGCGGCATCCCGTACCTCGAGACCGGAGAGCCGAATCATCTTTTGGGCAAGATTGTCGATGCGCACCGGTTCGCCCATGTCCAGCACGAACACTTCCCCCCCCTTGGCCATTGAACTGGCTTGCAGTACCAGTTGTGCCGCCTCCCGGATGGTCATGAAGTAGCGGGTGATATCGGGGTGAGTGACGGTCACCGGCCCCCCGTTGTGGATCTGTTCCCGAAACAGCGGTACCACCGAGCCGGATGAGCCCAGCACATTGCCGAAGCGCACCATGCAGAAGCGCGTCTTTACCCTCGAGCCCATTGTGGCCACCCGCTCCTGCTGGGCCTGCAGAATAAGCTCGGCCAAGCGCTTGCTGGCGCCCATGACGTTGGTCGGCCTTACTGCCTTGTCGGTGGAGATCAGTACGAAGGTGGAGACACCGCATTCCACGGCGACCTCGGCAGCCTGGCGAGTGCCAAAGGCGTTGTTGCGGATGCCTTCGATGAGGTTGTGTTCCACCAGGGGGACATGTTTGTAGGCGGCAGCGTGGTAGATGGTGTCTACCTGGAAGTTGTTCATGACCAATTTCAGACGGCTCTTGTCCTGTACCGAGCCGAGTACGGGTTCGACGGGGATATCCATGGAGTTTTCGGCCGCAAAACCTTCCAGTTCGCGGTTGATAGCGTAGAGGGCAAATTCCGACATTTCGTAAAGGACCAGCCGGCTTGGACGCTGGGCAAGGATTTGCCGGCACAGTTCGGAGCCGATGGAGCCGCCTGCGCCACTGACCATGACGGTTTTTCCCGTGATGCAGGCCGTCAACAATTTGGGATCGGGTGCAATCGGATCGCGGCCGAGCAGGTCTTCGATGTCGATTTCGCGGATTTCGTCGAGGCTGGCGGCGCCGGATACCAGATCGTCCAGGCCGGGAATCGTTCGTACGTGGACCCGATACGGCTCGAGATTTTCGAGGATCTCCACCCGGCGTGTGCGTGTGAGTCTCGGCATCGCCAGAAGCACATCCGTCAGGCCCATCTCTTCGGCCAGCTCTCTGATGTTTTCGGGGCCGAGCACCTCAATGCTGTTGACAAAGCTGCCGGTCAGCACCGGATTGTCATCGATGAAGGCGATGGGTTCGTAGTCGGAGCTGTGCTCCAGCATTTGCGCCAATTGAGCTCCGGCGGTACCCGCGCCATAGATCGCAACCGGATCGCGAGCAGGATTCCGGGAGAAGCGTGAAAACAGGTAAGCCCGTACTGCGAAGCGGGTGCCGCTTACGTAGATTAGCGCCAGGGCCCAGTAGATCAGGGGAACGGAACGGGGTACGCCCACAATTCCGGATAGAAGGACGAGCGCCCCCAAGAGGAGAGAGGAAAGAGTTATCCCCTGGAGTACCGTGATGGCCGCCTTCATGCCCATGAACCGCACAATGGCGCGATACAGTCCTAACCAGATAAATACCGGCAGGGTAATCAGGGGGACGGCAATGAACAGCCATGTGTATTCGCCGACCGGAGGTGTCAGGGTGCCGTAACGGGCCGAAAATGCCAGCCAGAGCGCAATCGGTATCCCCGTGAAATCGCTCAGGATCATCAAGCCGCGTTTGGCAGGCCTGGGTAGTGAAAGTACTTTTGTGATGATGTTCACGGAAATTCCCTCTCTCCCCGTTACCGATTGTAATGGCGGCTATTCCCGAAAGGAAGACCTCCGTGTTCAAAGCCGGCTGGAGATCATAAAAGAGCAAATGATTGCCACAGGTGCCCACGTCACAGAGACGCCAGAAGGCTCGCCTAACCACCCTACGGGAGCGGAAACCCATATCGGTAGGAGGCGCGCCCCCGTGGCGATTTTCATTCTGGAATCACACCAGGCAGGGCTACTCACTGAACCATTGGCCGAATACTTGATAGGGGCTCCTCGTCACGGCAGGATATAGCCGTAGATAACCAGAAGGATGCATGAGATGGAACTTGGGCGAGGGATAACGATTCACCATCACGGAGGCGTGGAAGGGGTTACCGGCTCCTGTCATGAACTGAAGGGGCCTGAAGGCTCGGTGCTGATCGATTGCGGTCTGTTTCAGGGTGCCGACGATCGCTCGTCGGACGGGCTGGAGATCGATTTTGACCTCGATTCCGTTCGCGCGCTGGTGCTGACGCATTGTCATCTGGATCACGTTGGGCGTGTGCCGTATCTGTTTGCTGCCGGATTTCGCGGTCCCGTCTACTGCTCCGAGGCGACTGCGCAACTTTTACCGCTGGTGATCGAGGATGCACTGGAAATCGGTTTTACCCGCGACCGGCGGCTCATTGAACAGTTTCTGGAACTCCTGAAGAAGCAGACGGTTGCCGTTCCCTACGGGCGCTGGACTGCGGTACCCGAAACCGGGATGTCGCTGCGGCTGCAGCCGGCGGGGCATATTCTGGGTTCTGCGTATGTGGAGTTCGATATCCCGGTCGACGGAGTGCGGGCGGTCGGTACGCGCCGTGGCAAACGGGTGGTCTTCTCCGGCGATTTGGGAGCACCCTACAGCCCTCTCCTGCCTGCCCCGAAACCGCCTCGCAGGGCCGATGTGCTGGTGCTCGAAAGTACCTATGGCGACCGGCAGCATGAAGCACGCCGTACCCGACGGCAGCGGCTCCAGGCGGTGGTGGAGCGCTGCCTCGAAAATCGCGGAGTAGTACTGATTCCTGCTTTCAGCATCGGGCGTACGCAGGAGTTGCTGTATGAACTGGAGCAGACGATCCACTGTTGTGGTGACCGGCCGGCCACGCGCGGCTTGCCCTGGCGCGACATGGAGATCGTGGTGGATTCGCCCCTGGCCGCCCGTTTTACTCGTGAGTACCGCAGCCTGAAGCGCTTCTGGGACGACGAGGCGCGGCAGCGGGTGGCCAGCGGACGCCATCCCCTCTCGTTCGAGCAGCTGACCACGATTGATAACCATGACGATCATCTGCGCGCAGTGGATTACCTGGGCAGGAGCGGCCGCCCCACGGTGGTGATCGCGGCCAGCGGCATGTGTGCCGGTGGACGGGTGGTCAATTATCTCAAGGGACTGCTCGGCGATCCCCGTACCGACGTCCTGTTTGTGGGGTATCAGGCGGAAGGGACGCCGGGGCGTGACATTCAGCGTTATGGCCCTTCCGGCGGCTGGGTACGGCTGGATGGCCAGAAATACGACATCCGCGCCGGCGTTTATACCCTCGGTGGCTATTCGGCCCACGCTGACCAAAAGAATCTGGTGGATTTTGTAGCCCGGATTCGAAAAGGGCCCACGGAGATCCGGCTGGTGCATGGTGAGCAGGGGGCACGGGAGGCTCTCGCCGGAGCTTTGCGGGAGCGATTGCCGGAGATGCGGGTGGTGTTGCCGTAGGGGGGTGATTGTGTTTTTAGGTTTTAGGTTTTAGGTTTTAGGTTTTACGTTTTACGTTTTATAGGCACCATCCGGATTGAATTCGACGCTCGGGGGCGGTTAAAGACCCTTGGTAGGAGGCGCGCCCCCGCGGCGATTTTCGTTCAGGAACTGCGGGATCCCGGCAGGAGGCGCGCTCCCGCGGCGATTATGCAGGAGGCTGCCGTTTTACGCCGTCGCTGGAGCGGTTCTTGTTGGGTGGGCAGCAGCCGGAGCCGGCTGTCCTAAAAGGCTATGGATAGCCGTCTGTCCTTCGATATCGAATTCCAGAAGGGTTTCACTGGGTTCTGAACGTGTGACCCGGGCCGGGATTCGGTGTACCCGGTTATGTCCTTCGTGGCGGTAGGATAGCGTGACCTCCACCTCGGCCTGGCTGGGTAGCAGAATGCAGCCGGTCTCGACGGCCATGCCCGAGGCGCCGAGGAGTTTGGCGGTGGCCCGAACCAGGCCCAAGGGGGGATAGTTGAGAATGAGGTGAATTCTTTTGTTTTCAGATAGAGTATTCAGCATTTCGGGTGCCCCGCATTATTCCGGCATTTTTGTGTGATCTCTGCTGACCGTTGCGGCATCGTTCCCAAAGCCGGAAAGGTTTTTCTTAAAGTTAGTCAAATTGGGCCCATTTACCAGAGGCGTTTGGCCGACCAGTTCACAATTCTTGAGAAATTCGCTTTTATTTTCCGGGGAAGTCAGAACAGACGGGTCAAAAGTTGAAGACGGCCTGAAGGCCGACCTACACGCCGCTCCGACTCGGAACGCGTACAACGCCAAACTATCTGTTGTTCTTTCGCAGTCGCTTCAGAAAGGCGGGGAACTCCACGTCCAGTGTGTCGGCCAGTTCGCGGGCTCGGGGACCCAATGCATTGAGTTCACGAGGGCGCGGGATTGCGGGGCCGCCGATTCCGATGATGTTGTCCTTGCCTTCCACCGGAAGCCGTAGTACCTGGCCGAAGCTGTCATTCATCATCGCCAGGAGGTCCGAAGCCCGGATGACATCGTCGGACCACAGGTTCATCGCCAGGGTGCCGCGCCCCGAGAGGCGCATTCGGCAGTCCTCCAGGAAAGGCACCCCGCAGACATCGCCGGCGATGCCGTCTTCCAGAAAAGCATCGATCAAAATGAGGTCGTAGTCGCCGAATTCGGGGGAAGCCGAGCCCATAAACAGGGCGCCGTCTTCGATGAACACGTTAAGGCGCGGATCGTCGGGTAGTTCGAAGTAAGTCCTCGCCAGCCGGTGAACCTTTTTCCGGACTTCAACGACATCAACCCGGCACTCGGGGAAGTAATGCAGCAGGAATTTGGTCAGCGAGCCGCCGCCGAGTCCCACCAGCAAGGCCCGCTGCGGGTCCGGTGTAAACAGCAGCGACGCCGCCATTGCGCGGGTATAGCTCAGTACCAGTCGGGCCGGATAATGGACGTCGGTACTGCTCTGCTTGGCATTGTTGCCAAAGTGCAGCGACCGCTCAAAGCGGTCCTCGACAATCTCCAGAATGCCAAAGGCGTCCCGGCTCTGGTGGATGACCTTGCCGCCGTATTTTTGCATACGCGGATGATACACCAGTGGGGGATGGGGGATGGGTAGTGGGGAATGGGGAAATGGGGAGTGGGGGATGGGGAATGGGGAATGGGGAATGGGGGATGGGGGATGGGGAGTGGGTAGTGGGTAGTGGGGAAGGGGAAATGGGTAGTGGGGGAATGGTAATGGGTGATGGGGACTTTCGCGTGCGGCTCAGTAGCCGCGCGAAGCATGTGCGCCTCAAGGTCTTGCCTCCGGGGCGTGTGGAGGTGGTGGTGCCGCGCGGCTTCGACCAGCGGCAGCTGCCTGCGCTGTTGGCGCGGCATGAGGAGTGGTTGGCGCGCACGGTCGAGAAGGTGAGCAGTGAATACGGCGGAACGCAGACTCAGATTGTCCCTCCGGACAGCGTGGAGCTGGCGGCCCTGGGGCGACGGCACCGGGTGGAGTACCGGCGTCAGGGCGGATCCCCGCGCTGTGCGTTGCTGCGGGACGGCACCTTGCGGGTGCAGCATGGCGGCGAATCGGATTGGCGGGATGCGCTCAGAAGGTGGCTGGCGAACCAGGGGCGGGAGCACCTTCCGTCGTGGCTGAAGCGTGTCAGTGAGGAGGTCGGGCTGCCCTACCGGAAGGTGACTATACGTAGTCAGAAGACCCGCTGGGGCAGCTGTTCGGCCCGCAAGAACATCAGTCTGAACTGTGGCCTGCTGTTTTTTTCTCCGCAGGTTGTTCGCTACCTTTTCATCCACGAGCTCTGCCACACGGTACATATGAATCACTCCCGCCGGTTTTGGGGGCTGGTGGAACGGCTGGAACCCGATTATCGTAAGTTGGACCAGCAGTTGAAGCTGGCCGCTCGCAACCTGCCGGCTTGGGCCCGGCGTGACTGAAGGAAAGACCCTCCATGGAACGCAGCTTCAAGAAAAACATCCGCTCTCGAGATGCCTGGCTCCGCATTCTCTATATGCTGCTTTTCGCGGTGATCTACGGTGTGGCAGAGATAGTGCTCGGCGCCGTGGTCCTGTTTCAGATCGGTGCCAGCCTGATTACCGGTCGTGCCAATGAACGTCTCCGGAATTTCGGACAGCAACTGGCGACCTATCTCTATGACGTCGTTCTGTTCCTGACCTATCACAGCGAGTTCAAACCGTTTCCCTTCGAGCCGTGGCCCGACGGACCGCCCAAGGCCCGGTGTCTGCCTCCTCCCGCAGAGGACATCGACGCTGCGCATAGCGAATCGGACCTGGATGGGGGCTGAAGCGGCTTCCATGTAGGTTGGCGCTGAGGAACGAAGCCCAACAACAGCGTTGGGGTTCGCGTGACTCACCCCAACCTACAACGATGTTCTCGGACAGGCTGCCAGTGGCGGCGCAGGTTTAGAGGAATTGCAGTCGATCGCCGGGCTTGAGCTTCAGGCGTTCGGTGGTGCCGGCGGGCAGTTCGAGGACGTATTTCACCGGAGCTGCGGTTCGGTATCGGGGGCAGTCCCGATAGGGGCAGGGCGGCACGTGGGTGTCGGTACGAATGAGGGCACTGTTCGCGTCGAAATAGAGGATGTCGATGGGAAATCGCACATCCTTGTTCCAGAAGCTGACCGGCTGCGGGTGCTGATAGACGAAAAGCATTCCGGTACCTTGGGGTAGTTGCTCCCGGTGCATGAGGCCCCGCCGTTGTTCAGCTGCGCTGGTCGCCAGTTCGACCCGGAAGGCTTCACCCCCCACCTGCACATGCGCGGTCTCCAGACCGTATCCGGGCAGAAACAGAGCCAGGATCGCAATGGCAAAAATCGCCAGGAAGACCTGTTTGCCTGCCTTTGATTGGTTCATGAAGTTTCCGTTGTCAGCCGCCGACCGGAGTGAAGGCATCCCACATTGCCGACCCGGTTGATATTGTTCAAGGATGCAGTGGTCCTATTATAAAGGTTGAAAATCACCGCGGGGTGCGGAGGGAACGGAGACTCGGACCGGTAGGAGGCGCGCCCCCGCGGCGATGTGCGGATCGGGAATCGTATCAGGTGGGGCCGCCACCGAACGAAGATGAGCCCGCAGCGAAGCCGGAAATGGTGGGTTCCGGTGTCGCTCCGAATGGAGGCCAGACGCGGTGGGGCGGCGCGCGTTATGGGCACGGGCAATCCGAACGGGCGGTGAATTGCGCGCCTAACCCACCTACGGGAACTACGGGAACGGAGACTCGGACCGGTAGGAGGCGCGCCCCCGCGGCGATGTGCGGATCGGGAATCGTATCAGGTGGGGCCGCCACCGAACGAAGACGAGCCCGCAGCGAAGCCGGAAATGGTGGGTTCCGGTGTCGCTCCGAATGGAGGCCGGCTAGTTCGAGTCGTCATCCCCGCGCAGGCGGGGATCCATTTTGAGCCATGCCGCTGCTCTCTGGATTCCCGCCTGCGCGGGAATGACGGGGGAGTAGCCAGACGCGGTGGGTGCGGCGCGCGTTATGGGCACGGGCAACCCGAACGGGCGGTGAATTGCGCGCCTAACCCACCCTACGCAGATGTGGGAGGCGCGCCCTCGCGGCGATTTTCGTCGCCGATGCCGCCGCATCGGTGCCGCTGGTCCTTTCAGTTGTTTGCCGCGGGCTGCCTGCGGTATCCTGACCCGTTTATCCGTCAGTCAAATTCAGGCGTTTTTCAATGGCATTGGACGAGCAGTACCAACCGGCGGTCATCGAGGCCGAGGCCCAGCAATATTGGCAGGAGAACCGCTGTTTTGAGGTGACGGAGGACCCGGACAAGGAGAAGTTCTACTGCCTGGCCATGTTCCCCTATCCCTCGGGGCGGCTACACATGGGGCATGTGCGCAACTACACCATCGGCGATGTTATCAGCCGCTATCAGCGCATGATCGGCAAGAATGTCCTCCAGCCGATGGGTTGGGATGCTTTTGGCCTGCCGGCGGAAAACGCCGCCATCAAGAACAATGTGCCGCCCGCGAAGTGGACCTACGAAAACATCGACTACATGCGCGGGCAGCTCCAGCGGCTCGGTTTCGGCTACGACTGGAAGCGCGAACTCGCTACCTGCCACCCCCAATACTACAAGTGGGAGCAGTGGCTGTTCACCCGGCTGTTCAAGAAGGGTCTGGTCTACAAAAAGACTTCGCCGGTGAACTGGTGCCCGAATGACCTGACGGTACTGGCCAACGAGCAGGTGATCGAGGGCCGCTGCTGGCGCTGTGATACGAGCGTCGAGCGCAAGGAGATCCCGCAGTATTTCATGAAGATCACCGCTTATGCCGACGAGTTGCTGGCCGGGCTGGATAAACTGGATGGCTGGCCGGAGCAGGTGCGGACAATGCAGCGCAACTGGATCGGGCGCTCCGAGGGCGTGGAGATCGCCTTCGGAGTGGAGGGCAGGGACGAGCCCCTGAAGGTCTACACCACCCGCCCGGATACCCTCATGGGCGTCTCCTACGTGGCGGTGGCGCCGGAGCACCCGCTGGCGATCGAGGCCGCGACGCAAAACAGTGAACTGGCTGGTTTCATCGAGGAGGCCGGTAACCTGCAGATCTCCGAGGCCGCCATGGAGACCATGGAGAAGAAGGGCGTGGACACCGGCCTCAAGGCGCTCCACCCCATCTCCGGCGAACCGGTGCCCATCTATGCGGCCAACTTCGTGCTCATGGCCTACGGCGAAGGGGCCGTCATGGCTGTGCCGGGTCACGATCAGCGCGACTGGGAGTTCGCCCGCAAGTATGGTCTGCCGATCAAACAGGTGATCAAGCCCGCCGACGATTCGGAGGCTGACGACGCACAGGGAAGTGCTAGTGCCGCGGGAGGCAGGATGCCGGGAGCGGATCTGACCCAGGCCGCCTTCACGGACAAGGGGATTTTGGTCGATTCCGGCGAGTTCAGCAATCTGACCTCCGGGCAGGCCTTCGATGCCATCGCCGAGTACCTGGAGCAGCGGGGCCGGGGCAAAAAACGGGTCAATTACCGCCTGCGTGACTGGGGCGTCTCCCGTCAGCGCTACTGGGGTTGCCCGATACCCATCATCAACTGCCCCTCCTGCGGCGAGGTGCCGGTGCCGGAAGATCAGCTCCCCGTCGTTCTGCCGGAGGATGTGGCCTTCGACGGCATCGGCTCGCCCATCAAGAAGATGCCGGAGTTCTACGAGACCACCTGTCCCACCTGTGGCGGCAAGGCGGAGCGGGAGACCGATACCTTCGATACCTTCATGGAATCCTCCTGGTATTACGCCCGCTACACCTGCCGGGACAATGACGATGCCATGCTGGACGAGCGCGGCGATTACTGGCTGCCGGTCGATCAGTATGTCGGCGGCATCGAACACGCCATCCTGCACCTGCTCTATGCTCGTTTCTATCACCGACTGATGAGGGATTTCGTGGGCGACGCACAGGGAAGTGCTAGTGCCGCGGGAGGCAGGAAGCCGGGAGCGGCCCTGGTCGACTCGGACGAGCCGTTCGCCAACCTGCTCACCCAGGGCATGGTGCTCAAAGACGGGGCGAAAATGTCCAAGTCCAAGGGCAACACCGTCGATCCCCAGGACATGATCGCGCAGTACGGTGCCGACACGGTACGCCTGTTTACCATGTTCGCGGCGCCGCCGGAGCAGTCCCTGGAGTGGAACGACTCCGGCGTGGAGGGTGCGTACCGTTTTCTCAAGCGGCTGTGGGCCTTCGCCCATGAGCATGCAGAGGCGATTGGTGCTGCAGCGGCCGAACAGCCGGACCGGGAAAACATGGCCGATACGGTCAAGACGGCCCGGCGGGAGATCCACGAGGCCCTGGCCCAGGCTCGCACCGACTTCGGCCGCTACCAGTTCAACACGGTGGTGTCCGCCTGTATGAAGGTGATGAACATCCTCGCCAAACTGGACGATACCAAAGGGGCCGACGTCCTGCGCCGTGAAGGCCTGGGCATTCTGCTACCGCTGCTCTCGCCCACGGCTCCCCACGTCACCCACCACCTGTGGCGCGAGCTCGGCTATGGCGACGACATCCTCACCGCCCCCTGGCCAGAAGTCGATGAGTCCGCCCTCAAGCGCGACACCATCGATTTGGTGGTGCAGGTCAACGGCAAGATGCGCGGCAAAGTGCAGGTGAGTGCTGCTGCCGACAAGACCAGCGTGGAAGCCACTGCACTGGCCGATGAAAACGTCCAGCGCTTCATCGAAGGCAAGGAGGTCAAGAAAGTCATCGTCGTTCCCGGACGACTGGTGAACGTGGTCGCGACGTGAGTGGGTAGTGGGTAGTGGGTAGTGGGTAGTGGCGAGTAGCGAGTAGTGAGGGGAGATTCAAGTGGCGAGTAGCGAGTGGCGGGGGGGACTTAAGTGGCGAGTGGCGAGTAGCGAGTGGCGAGGGGACCGAGCCAGTCTCTTCGCCTCGGGAGGAGAGCGGAACGAAACCATATGGGAGAGAGCGGAACCAAGCCATTCCCTCCCCCTCTGGGGGAGGGCCAGGGAGGGGGTGTTCAATGCAAAACTCATCCTTATCCTTTGTTTTACCCTCGCCCTCAGTGCCTGCGGTTTCCAGCTGCGCGGAGCGGTGGTATTACCCGAAGCCATGGAGGTTACGACCATCCAGGGAGGGGGGGGTGAACTCCGCTATGAAATCCGCGACGCGCTGTTGGCGGCCGGCGCGCAGGTCGTGCCCGGAGCGAGCCCGGCAGTTTCCCGCCTTATCATCCTGGGAGAGGATTCGGAGCGGCGGGTACTCTCAGTGGGCTCCGGCGGTATGGCCAGGGAATACGAGCTTTACTACCAGATCCGCTACAGCCTGCGTGGGCCGGACGGAACGGTTCTGGTCCCCGAGCAGTCGGTTAGTATGACCCGTGATTACGAGCATGACCCTGATAACGTGCTGAGCAGCGAGCAGGAGGAGAGCGCCGTGCGTGATGAGATGCGGCAGTTGGCCATTCGCCAGATGCTGCGCCGGGTCCAGGCGACGCTCGATGCGGGCGAACAGAGCGCCGAAGTACCCGCAAGTGAAGACCGCCAAACCATCCGATGAGGCTGCGCCCCGAACAACTGGCCGGACATCTTGGCAATCCCCTGCTGCCCATCTATGTGATCAGTGGTGATGAGCCGCTGCAGACGGGGGAGGCGACCGACGCCATCCGCGAGGCGGCACGCGCCCAGGGGTTTACCGAGCGTGAGGTGATGCACGCAGAGACCGGTTTCGACTGGAACCTGCTCTCTGCCGCCGCCGATGCCCTTTCCCTGTTTGCCGAGCGACGCATTCTTGATCTGCGCATCCCCGGCGGCAAACCGGGCGACGCCGGCGGCAAGGCCCTGAGCGCCTATGCTGAACGGCCGCCGGAAGACAATATCCTCCTTGTCACTTTGCCGCGTCTGGACAAACGGCAGCAGCAGAGCAAATGGTTCAAGGCGCTGGATGCCGCCGGTGCCGTGGTCCAGGTCTGGCCGGTCGGTCCGAAAGAGTTGCCGGGGTGGATCAGCCAACGCATGCGTGCCCGCGGACTCGAGTCCCGACCGGAGGTTGTCCGGCTCCTGGCTGACAAGGTGGAGGGCAATCTGCTCGCTGCCGCCCAGGAGGTGGATAAGCTGCACCTGCTGTTCGGCGAAGGCGCCATCGACCTCGATGAAGTCGCTCTGGCGCTTGCAGACAGCAGTCGTTTCGATGTTTTTGAATTGGTGGATACGGCCCTTTCCGGCGACGCCGCACGCACCGCCCGCATTCTGGACGGCCTGTATGCAGAAGGGGTGGAGCCGGTACTCATTCTCTGGGCGCTGGCCCGCGAAATCCGCAGCCTGGCAGCGATGGCCGCCAGCGTGGCGCAAGGGAGCCCCCCCGAACAGGTGATGCGCCAGCACCGGGTGTGGGCAAAACGCCAGGCGCCGGTGCGTAGCGCCCTGCAGCGCCACAACGCACCGCGCTGGGAGGCGTTTCTCGCCCGGGCCGGCCGCGTCGACCGGACCATTAAAGGCGCAGAACCGGGTAACCCCCGGGATGAATTGTTACAATTGGCCCTGCTCGTAGCGGGAGTCCGGATTGTCTGACGTCAACGGTTGCACCTGCTGGCATCCGCCCGAAAACCGTAGGATGGGGTGAGCCTGCGAACCCCATCATGGGCACTATCGCTCGGCGGATCATGAATAGACCCGCCCTCCAGGGCGAATTTCTTGTATCTTGTTAGTTGCACCTTGTCTCCAAAGAGGTATCGATGGATATCAAACAGTACATGCAGCAGGTCGGGCAGCAAGCGCGGACCGCTTCCCGGGCTATCGCTCGAGCCGGCAGCAATGCCAAGAACGCGGCGCTGACGGCCATTGCGGATGCGATAGAGGCGCAGCGGCCGCAACTGCTGAAAGCGAATAGCAGAGACCTCGAAGCGGGACGCGAGCGCGGCCTCGATGCAGCGCTGCTGGACCGGCTGGAACTCAATGATGAACGCATCGCCGGCATGGCTGAGGGACTGCGCCAGATTGCCGCACTGCCGGACCCGGTCGGTGAAATCGCCGATATGACCTACCGTCCTTCGGGGATACAGGTCGGCAAGATGCGGGTGCCGCTGGGGGTGATCGGTATCATCTACGAGTCGCGGCCCAACGTCACCGCGGATGCTGCCGCCCTCTGTCTGAAGTCGGGCAACGCCGCCATTCTGCGCGGCGGTTCCGAGGCGGAGCACTCCAATCAGGCCATCGCCGCCTGCATCCATGAGGGGCTCGAGAAGGCGGGGCTGCCTCGCGATGCGGTCCAGGTGGTAAACACCACCGATCGCGCGGCGGTAGGTGAGCTGATTGCCATGCCCGAATACGTGGATGTCATTGTCCCCCGTGGCGGTAAAGGTCTCATCGAGCGTATCAGCGCCGATGCTCGCGTGCCGGTCATCAAGCACCTGCATGGTGTCTGCCATGTCTATATCGACGACCAGGCGGACCGCGACAAGGCCATTCAGGTGGCCTTCAATGCCAAGACACAGCGCTATGGCACCTGCAATACCATGGAAACACTGCTGGTGGCCGACGATATCGCCGCCGACGTACTGCCGGAACTGGGCGCTATGTTCAAGGAGAAGGGTGTGGAGCTGCGGGGCTGCGAGGCCACACGACGCATCCTTACCGATATCGTTGCGGCCACTGACGAGGACTGGGACGCCGAATACCTGGCGCCGATCCTCTCGATCCGCATCGTGCGCCACATGGAGGATGCCATCGAACACATCCACCGCCACAGCTCCGGTCATACCGAGTCGATCCTGACCGAGAACATCGGGCGTGCGCGGCGCTTTTTGACCGAAGTGGACTCCAGCTCGGTGATGGTCAACGCCTCGACCCGCTTCGCCGACGGCTTTGAATACGGGCTCGGTGCCGAGATCGGTATCAGTACCGACAAGATCCACGTGCGGGGTCCGGTTGGTCTGGAGGGGCTCACTTCGCAGAAGTACATCGTCATTGGCGACGGGCACATTCGCCTCTAGCTTACAATGAGAAGCATCGGCGTTTTCGGCGGCACCTTCGACCCGATCCACTTCGGCCACTTGCGGGCCGCACTGGAGCTCTACGAAGGTCTGCAGTTTGATGAGGTGCGACTGGTACCTGCCTCGATACCGCCCCACCGGGATGAGCCGAGCGTGGACTCCGGGCAGCGCCTGGCCATGGTAGAGGCCGCCATCTCGGAACAGCCGGATTTCGTCATTGACGAGAGGGAGCTTCGCCGGGAGGGTCCTTCGTATATGGTGGATACACTGCAATCCATGCGCGATGATTTCGGGGATATTTCCCTGTCGCTGCTGATGGGGCTGGATGCGTTTCTGGGACTGCCGCGCTGGCACCGTTGGGAGCGAATCCTGGAACTGGCCCACATTGTGGTGGCGCATCGTCCGGGTTGGCACCTCGATGAAGCCGAAGAGGCAGAGCAGAGGGCCGTAGAGCTGCTGGAGGAGCGTCGTGCCGAAGCGACCATTTTGCAGGAAAGGCCTGCCGGGGGGATTGTTCTGCGGGCGGTGACGCCCCTGGCGATCTCTGCGACCGCCATACGCCGGCTGATCGGCGAAGGCCATAGTGCACGTTACCTGATCCCGGATGCCGTTTGGCACATGATTGAGAAAGACCAACTTTACCGATAGAGGTCGAATGAAAGCGGACGAATTGAAAGCGCTGGTAGTGGATGCCCTGGAAGATCGTAAAGGCACCGATATCGCGGTACTGGATGTGCGGGAGAAGACCAGCATTACCGATATCATGGTCGTCGCCGCCGGCACCTCCAGCCGGCAGGTCAAGTCACTGGCCGACATCGTGGTGGAAAAGGCCAAGGAGAAAGGGGTGAAGCCGCTCGGCGTCGAAGGCGACCCCGCCGGCGGCTGGGTACTGGTCGACCTGGGCGATGTCGTCGTCCACCTGATGCTTCCCGAAACCCGTGATTTTTACAATCTCGAAAAGCTGTGGGGGGATGACGCTCCACGCGGTGAATCGTAGGTTGGGTCAGGCGCACGGTCCGGTTCACCGGAAGTCCGGATTACCGGCACTGAGCTGTGCGCCGTAACCCACAGTCACTCGGAGTTATCCGACGGGCGCAGGCACGTAAAACATAAACACGTATATCTAATGCGCATTCACCTGATAGCGGCCGGAACCCGCATGCCGGGCTGGGTCGAGGAGGGCTTTCGGGAATATGCCCGCCGCCTTCCCGGGGAGTGTGCGTTGCAGCTCACCGAAATCCCCCTTGGCAAGCGCACCAAAAATGCCGACATCGACCGACTCCGGCGCCACGAGGGCGAAAGGATGGCGGCGGCGATTCCCAAGGGAGCACTGACCGTTGCCCTGGAAGTGACCGGCCGCCCCTGGAGTACCGAGCAGTTATCGGAACGTCTCGCTCAGTGGCTTGCGGAGGGCCGTGACATGGCCCTGCTGATCGGCGGGCCGGAAGGGCTCGACCCGGAAGTCAGCCGCCGAGCCGAACAACAATGGTCGCTCTCGCCCCTGACCCTCCCCCATCCCCTGGTCCGGGTGGTGGTTGCCGAACAGCTCTACCGCGCGTGGACGCTCCTGAAAGGCCACCCCTACCATCGCTGAAACCTAAAACCCATCCTACGGAAATCGGAGGCTCTACCTTGCGGATGCAATCCCGGTGTCTGGTTTCCTGCCTCTACCGACGACAAATGGGTGGGACGAAAACCCCATTCTGCGGGGCTACATCCTCGACCTCTTTGTGGCAACGGTAAAGGCCTCCAGCAGGTCCAGTACCGATTTGCGCTGTTCGTCGGTGTCCAATGCGCGCCACGCCTGCAGAAGGGCGTTCTCCCGCTCCTCGTTTGAATCCGGTCGCCATGTGCCCCTTTCTTCGCCCACTACGAGCCGGATCCGCTGTAGTTCCTCCAGGTCTACTTCCCGATACCCGGCGAAGAACCACCCTACGGGGACGTCGAATCCTCGTGCCAGACGATACAGCTGGGAAGCGCTTATACGGTGCTGTCCTCGCTCAAACCGGGAAATTTGCTGAGGACTGACATTCAGCAGTTCACCTACTTTCTCCAAGCTCAGTCCGTGCTGATTCCTGACGGTACGTAACCGTCTTCCCACCGCCGAATCGATCAAGTCGACTGCTTTGCGGCCCATAAATAACCTCTTAGGGAAATTGGCTCAATGAGTTGACGGTTAGGGTGATATTCAGTGAAAATGACGGCCTCACCCCTCGGGTGAAAATGTCTCAAACATCCTCTATAAAGCGAATCGGCTCGATCACAGAACGAGACTGAGGGAGTTACGAAACCTTCGGTGACGAAAAGGGGGAGGTATGCCACTGGAAACCAGGGAGAGGTACATAGCTGATTATGTGGATTCGCGATCGACGCCGACTTCTCGGATTCGGTGCCACCACGGTCGCGTGATTTTTTCGCATCGATTTCTTACCGGGCGTACTGGCGGTCGCTTCGGTACGCCGGTGAAGGGGCGTAAGGACCCGTCGTATGTGGTCTGAGTGCCACAAATGTTATGCAGCCCGTTATGGGGAGCCGATGCCTGCAGCAACGGCAGCCACTGCGGATTTGTTGTTGCAGCTCCAGACTACTCTAGAGATCCAGGACCTTCTCTGTCTCTTTTCCGAAGGTGTGCAATCCTTCGTTCCGCACAGCGGCTTGCGCTATCGGCACTCCTCGAATGATCTTAAGGTCGGTGTATGGGAGGACGGTTCCTATCATTGCCGTAAAGTGTTGGTCCTTGTCGATGAAGATCTCGGTGAACTGGTCCTGAGCCGATCAGAGCCTTTTTCTGGCGAAGACTCCCGCCGATTCGACTCTTTTATCCACCTCCTGCTTCATCCATTACGCAATGCCTTGCGGTACAGTTGCGCTATGGAAAATGCCCACCGTGACCCGCTCACCGGCCTGGGCAATCGGCGGGCGCTCGATGCGACACTGGCAAGGGATCTGCAGCTGGCTCGACGTCGCGGCAGTCCACTGAGCGTGTTAATGCTCGATCTCGATCGGTTCAAAATGATAAACGACCGGTATGGCCATGCCGTAGGTGACTGCCTGCTTCGTCACTTCAGTCGAATATTGTCTGAAACGGTTCGGAGCAGTGATCTCTGCTTTCGCTATGGCGGAGAGGAATTTGCGGTGATTATGCCTGATACCGATTCGAACAGCGCCAACACTCTTGCCGAACGTATTCGCCAGGCAGTGATGCTCCCCCATTGCTGCGGCGGCCACCCCTTGCAGATGACGGTCAGTATCGGGGTCACAAGTCTGACGGACAAGGATAATGAAAGGACGCTCCTGGGCCGTGCCGATCAGGCGCTCTACCAGGCCAAGCGGCTTGGTCGTAATCGCACGCATTTGGCAAACCCGGCCGGTACGTCATCCATCGACACCGCTCCGAAATGCTCCTGAGGCGTGGATTTCGGGCACCCTCCCCGTGAAAACCTGCCGTCCAGTATTTGGACCAGTCGAATTGCAGGCCGCCGGTAATGGCTATTATTCGACGATTTACCCGGAGAGAAGAGAGGCATAGGATCGGGTTTCCGCCATTATGGGAGCTGTAGCTTGGACTTTTCCGCTCTTGATTCAGCCGTGGAACGCATCGAGGCCGATCCGCGTTCCGGCCAGTCACTACTGCTGTTTGCACTGACCAAGACCCTTTCGATTCCGCAGGGCGGTCACTCCTATCTTTTGACGAAGCTCAAGGAAATGAATCCGGATACCCGGCAAATTGCCTATGGGTTGATGGAGTTGATGGCGAACGGTGGCTCTGCCGATCCACGCTGGAAAGAAGCTGAAGAGAGGATGGATCGTGCCATCGGAGCCTGAGCGGAAACCGCCGTTTTGGGAGTGCAAGTCGCTGGAGGCGATGGACGCTGCCGAGTGGGAGGCAGTTTGTGACGGTTGCGCCCGCTGCTGTCTCTACAAGCTGGAGGATGAAGACAGCGGGGAGGTGTTCTACACCCAGGTGGTTTGCCGCTATCTGGAACACGATACCTGTAGCTGCGGCGAGTACAGCGACCGTCACCGGTTGCAGCCCGATTGCGTGATTCTTACCCGGAAGGCCGTGGACGACTTTTTCTGGTTACCCGCGACCTGTGCCTATCGGCTGCTCGCCGAAGGGCAACCGTTGCCGTCCTGGCATCCCCTGGTAAGTGGTGATCCGGAATCGATTCATGAGGCGGGAGTCTCGGTACGCAGCTTTGCGATCCCTGAAACTCAGCTCGAGTCCGAGGACGATCTCGAGGACCATATCATTCACCTGAACCGTTACTCCGGCTGACCATGGGGTGGTAGGGTCAGATATAGCCGGGCTACATATTTTGTGAGGTCTGTCACCACCAACCGTAAAAACATTGTGCTTGTCCGGGCAATGTCGCTTATTGTCGTGGTAGCTGGTCTCAGCACATCCCTGACCACAAGTACTCTATATCAAGGGCATCATTCTTGGTCAATCCGGCCTTCACCCAGATCACCGGCTATTCGAGTGATGAGGTCGTCGGACAGAATCCGCGCATTCTCAAGTCCAGCCATCAAGGGCCGAGATAAATGATGATTAATCATCACCTGTTTACCAGGCTAACAAGCCACGAAGCACAGCGCTACACCAAGGAGCTGGAACTGGCGCTGGATGCGCACGTCCGTTGGCTGGATAAAATCAATACGACGCTGCTCTTCGACCTTCAGCCGGATTCCCGCGATCTCGCCGAAGAACCACACCTGCATTGTCAGTTCGGCCGTTGGTACCACGGTGTCGACGATTCTGTCATCCAGGCGATGTCTGCTTTTGAAGCCCTGGACCACGCGCATCGTGATCTTCACGCTTTGGCAAAACGGCTTTTGATGCAAAACGGTCGTGGTGAACCGATTTCACAGTTCGATTACCGGATGATGTTGGAAAAATCGCTTCGGATGCGCGATCTGATCACCCGTTTGCGAGTCGACTTCAGGCAGGACCTGCATTTGATCTCGCGGCTTATGAGCAAGGTGTTCGATAACGCTGGCGATGGAGTCATTGTTACAGGTCCGGACGGGAAGATACTCCATGCCAATCGGGCTTTCACGGAGATCACCGGTTACAGCATTGAAGAGGCCGTCGGACGCACCCCCGGTTTGCTTTCTTCCGGCCGCCACGACGAAACGTTCTATGAACGGATGTGGCAGGTTCTGACGGACTCAGGTCACTGGGAGGGAGAGATTTGGAACCGCCGAAAGGACGGATCCATCTACGTCGAATGGCTTTCTATATCAGCCATTCAGGATGATATGGGGAAAGCAGTCAGTTATGTGGGGATCTTTTCCGATATCAACAAAGGGCGCGAGAACGAAGAGCGGCTCTATCAGCTAGCGCATTACGACGGCCTTACCGGTTTGCCAAATCGTATGTTGTTCGAGGAGTTGTTTCGACAAGCGCTCCGCCGTGCCCGCAGAAACGGTGAAATGATTGCCGTGATGTTTCTCGACCTCGACGGCTTCAAGTTGGTGAACGATACGCTAGGTCACCACAGCGGCGACCTGCTGCTAAAGCAGGTCGCCGCTCGCTTGCGTCGCTGCTTGCGGGCCTCGGACACCGTGGCCCGTTTTGGTGGCGACGAATTCACGATTGTTGCCCACGACCTTACTTCTGAAGCCATCCACATTTTGTCGGAGAAGGTCGTACGGGCACTGGCCGACCCGTATCTGCTGAATGACGAAGAATGGAGGATCACAGTAAGCCTTGGTGTGAGTTGTTACCCCGCTGATGGCAGTGATCCGGAGAAACTGCTTCGCTGTGCCGACATTGCGATGTATCAGGTGAAAGAAGCAGGTAAGAATGGCTATCGCGTATTTGAGCCGGGGATGACTCTCTAAGAGCCTGCCCGCGGGGAAACTCTAGCTTATATGCCTGTCGTGGATTTCGCGGAGTTTAGGTACCGTTTCACCGAACTTGTCCGCATGTTCAATGGCTCGGGCGAGGCGAGCGGGCGCACTACGGCCGGTGCATTGGTGATTCGGGTCGCCCTCGATGGCCTCGACCATGCCGGTCAGTAAGCTCTCCCGGTCCAGCTCACGGTTCACCAGCCGGAACTGAATATCCAGGACCTCGTCAGCCACCCGACCGGCAAGGTCCCGGTGGTCAGTCCAGAGGGTGTCGACGCTGGTGCCGGGTTCGAGTTCCATGCCTGCGATGTTGGTGGTCAGGATATAGAGGTTCTTCCGCACCAGTTCAAAGACCAGTTGGTCTTCGTTGTCCAGTTCCCGGACCGGGATCTCCAGCGTCTTGAGGGCGGATTCGATCACTGCCGCGTGAGGGCCGTAGGCCGGTGACGGGACGAGCACCTTGTAGTCCTGCCCCTTTTTTTTCTCGAACCAGACGGCGACGGCCGTGACACTCTCGAGCCCGTGGGCCTCCCAGTCGCGGGGTAGCAGCTCGTTCTGCAGCAGGACGAGCCGGTCGCGCCAGATGGTGGGGATCTTTTCGAGAACCGGATGGAGGTCCCTTTCGCCGACCGTCAGCAGCACCAGTTCGGGTGAGGTTACAGCCCCGGCGACCTCTCCCATATCCATGTCGCGAGTGACCGGGATAACCGGGTGGCCGAGACGGAGAAAACCGCGGCTGAATACACCCGCCATTTCCCCGATTCCGATTACGACGATCGACTTTTTCATGTGCTCCTCTCTCTAACAATCAATGGGTACCGCGAAACGGAGGTATTGTAGGTGCGGAAGCCCTCGGTAACCAGTTGGCTCCGTAATCGTCCTCTTTATACACACCCACGTGGAACAACTGTTTAGTCCGCCGTCAAGATTTTTTTTGTTAGATATCTCGCAGCCGTTTTCGAGCTTAAGTTATTGATGTTAAGAGTATTGTCAGGAAGCGGTTAAAAAATGTGCAATCTGGCATGAGGGGCACCACGGTGCGGCCTGTAACCCTGTTTCCGCAATCCATCCACAAAGTTATCCACAGGTTTTGTGGACAAACGGTAAACGCCTGCCAAGCCATTGATTTGGCCGGTTTTGGTCGTCGGGGGAAAAGGTGCATTTGAAGAATGCATCCTACGGGAGATCTCTGAACTCGTCTCCGCCCCAATCCCCGTGCACCCCGTGGTTAACTGCAGTCTTTGTGACCTCAGTGGTTAACTGCCGTTATTGAAGACCGGCCTCTTCGAAGGTTGCCATCTCATTGTGCAGGGCACAGGCGAGGCGAATGAGCGGGACAGCGGCAGCGGCGCCGCTGCCTTCGCCGAGGCGCATTCCCAGGTCGAGCAGGGGTGTTGCGCCGAGTGCCTCACAGATTGCGGCATGGCCCGGTTCGGCGGAGGCGTGGGAGAAGAGCAACCAGTCGACGGTGCCCGGACGCAGTTGTTCGGCAGTCACGGCCGCGGCGGTGGCGATGAAGCCGTCCACCACCACTGGCAAGCCCGTCTGAGCACAGGCGATGAAGGCACCCGCTAGGCCGGCGATCTCGAAGCCGCCGAGGCGGCGCAGTACCTCCAGTGGATCCTTCAGGTGAGGAGCGTGCAGGCGGAAGGCCCGCTCGATAACTTCGGCTTTGTGGCTGACGCCTTTCGGGTCCAGACCGGTGCCCGGACCGACCAGGTCGGCGGCGGAACGCCCCAACAGGGCAGCGGCGATGGCGGCAGCGCTGGTGGTATTGCCAATGCCCATCTCCCCGCCGATAAAGAGCTGGGTCTTTTCAAGGTGGGCGCGTTCGGCGCTGTGCCGGCCGGCATTCATGGCACGAAACAGCTGTTCACGGGTCATGGCCGGCTCCTCCGTGAAGTTGGCCGTGCCCGCTGCGAGCTGCAGGTCTAACACCCCGGGCGCGGAGCCCGGATCATCAACCGTTCCCAGGTTGATGATTTCGAGCGACGCCTTCAATTCCCGGGCCAGAACACTGATGGCGGTGCCGCCTGCGGCGAAGTTGCGCACCATCGCCGCGGTCACCGATTGGGGGAACAGGGAGATCCCCTCGGCGGCCACGCCATGGTCGCCGGCGAAAACGGCGATGTGCACCTTTTCGGCTCCGGGGCGGGGGCTGCCCTGCAGGCGGGCCAGTTCGATGGCGATGCTCTCCAGTTGGCCGAGCGATCCGGGCGGTTTGGTCAGTTGCGACTGTCGTTTGCGTGCGGCGCCTTCGGCGGTCTCATCGAGGGGGGCGCAGGGGACGTCAAGCCATTCGGGATGCATAGATAAGGTCTTTCGTTTTAGGTTTTAGGTTTTAGGTTTTAGGTTTTAGGTTTTAGGTTTTAGGTTTTAGGTTTTAGGTTTTAGGTTTGGAGCGGGAGTCCACAAGTTTGTCCGACGAGCCGGATTTTGGATTTCCCGCCGCCAGAGGGAGCAGAGTCTCCATGTTCAGATGCTGGTCGACGGCATCTGCCAGACGTTCGATGCCGGCCTCCCGTAACGTGTAATAATCGAAGGGTGCGGGGTCGAACAGTCCGGCCCATCGAAGGAGCCCGTCGCAGGCGACGGACGATTCGAACACTCCATGGAGGTAGGTCCCGAGGACCTGGTCATCCGGCGAAACGGCTCCCTCCTTGCGACGGTCGAACTGGACTGCCGGTCGACTCAGGCCTCGGCCTGTCGTGATGCCGGCGTGGATTTCATAACCGGAAACCGGGGCACTGTTCAGTGTCAGGACACCGGTGACGTTGTGTAACTGCTTTCGCGGTTGCAGTACCGTTTCCACCTCGAGCAGCCCGAAACCGGGTGTCTCACCCGCTATGCCTTCCAGTCCTTCGGGATCCGAGATGTCCTTGCCCAGCATCTGGTAGCCCCCGCAGATGCCGAGTACCCGGCCTCCATAGCGCAGGTGGCGCAGCAGCATTGACTCCCAGCCCTGCTCACGGAGCCAGCAAAGATCGGCGCGAACGTTTTTGCTACCGGGAAGAATGACCAGGTCTGCAGGAGGAATCGTCTCCCCCGCAGCGATGAATCGGATATCCACTTGCGGATGGAGCCGCAGCGGATCGAAGTCGGTGTGATTGCTGAGCCGCGGCAGGGCGGGCACGATGACCTTCAGTGCCGCCTTTTCGCTACTGCAAGCCGTTGCCAGGGCATCCTCCGCCTCCAGGTGGAGGCCGTGCAGGTAGGGCAGTACGCCATAGACGCTACGGCCGGTCTCTGTTTCCAGCCATTCCAATCCGGGCTGAAGCAGGGAGAGGTCCCCCCGGAAGCGGTTGATGACGAAGCCGAGCGTGCGTCGGCGTTCGCTTTCGGAGAGCAGGGCCAGGGTTCCGACGAGATGGGCGAATACGCCGCCGCGGTCGATATCGGCGACCAGTATCACCGGGCAGTCCACCGCCTCGGCAAAGCCCATGTTGGCGATATCGTTCTCGCGCAGATTGATTTCGGCGGGACTGCCGGCGCCCTCGACGAGCACCACGTCGTATTTTGAACGCAGCCGCTCGTGGGATTCCAGAACCGCCCGGCGTGCCTCGCTCTTGTAGTGGTGATAACTGCACGCATCCATGTTGCCGACGGCGTGGCCGTGGATAATGACCTGGGCGCCGATGTCGCTGTTGGGTTTCAGCAGTACCGGGTTCATATCGGTGTGCGGCGTCAGCCCGCAGGCCAGTGCCTGCACGGCTTGGGAGCGGCCAATCTCGCCGCCATCCGCGGTTACCGCGCTGTTCAGTGCCATGTTCTGCGGCTTGAAAGGGGCCACGCGAACCCCGCGGCGCGCCAGTGCGCGGCACAGCCCTGTCACCAGTGCGCTCTTGCCGGCATCGGAGGTGGTGCCCTGCACCATGAGCGTGATGCTCATCGGGCCTCTCCGTAGGCGTGACGCGCCTGCTCTAGTGCGCGACAGAGGCGCTCGGCCCCCTCCAGGGCGCGCGGCGTGGGCCGCTGCAGCAGGTCGGGCGGGATGAAGTGCAACTGGTTGCGCGCCACCGCATCGATGCTTTTCCAGCGGTGCCAGTCGTCGAGCCACTCGGGACGCTCCTCGCCCATTCCGCTGGCAATAATCACCCGGGGATTGGCGGTGATGACCCCCTCTTCACTGATCGTCGGTGCCAGCTCACTCAATTCCGCGAAGACATTGCGTCCGCCGCAGCGTTCGATGATCCGGCTGATCAGATGGTCGCCCCCGACGGTCATCAGCGGCCGGTCCCAGACCTGGTAAAAGACGGAAATCGCCGGGCGTTGACTGTAGTCGTCGGTAATGGCCTGCAAACGGTTCTGAAAGTGATCTGCCGCCTGCCGAGCCATTGCGTCACTGCCGGCGAGTCGGCCCAGTTTTTCGATGGAGGCGGGGACCTGTTCCAGACGGCGCGGTTCGGTCACAAAGAGCGTCAGTCCCAATGATTCCAGGCGCTCCAGAACGTCGGGTCCGTTGCCGCTCTCCCAGCCGACCACCAGGTCGGGTTGCAGGGCAAGGATAGTTTCCAGGTCGAGAGCATCATAGCCGCCAACGCGCGGGATCTTTCCGGCGGCAGCCGGGTAGTCGCTGTAGCTCACTACGCCGACCACTCTGTCTCCCGCACCAGCCGCAAACAGCAGTTCCGTTCCATGGGGGGAGAGGCTGACGATACGCTCGGCGGGCTGCTCCAGCGAAACCGTACGGCCCGCATCATCGGTGGCCGATACGGCCGGTGCCCGGGCGGCGAAAAGCAGCAATACCACCGCGAGCACCACCATCGGCCAATGTACCGTTCCGTGCTGAAGGTCCGTATGACCGGCCGCCCCCTTCCACCAACGAAGGGGGTCGTCTCCCTTTGGGATAGGGGCGGGGTGAGGGTGATCTGGCTGCATAAATTTTTCTTGTTTTACGTTTTACGTCGATTCCGACTAGCCACTAGCTTCCCTTCCCCGGTTGCCAGAGGACCTCGCCCTTATCGGCCCGGCCCAGGATGCGGGCGGCGACGAAGAGCAGATCGGAGAGGCGGTTGAGGTAGGCGATCAGCGGTGCGGGCAGGGCCTCTTGGCGCGTCAATGTGATCAATGTGCGTTCGGCGCGGCGGCAGACGGCGCGGACCAGATGACAGGTCGCGGCGGCCTGACCTCCGCCCGGGAGGATGAAGTTCTCCAGCGGCGGCAATTCGGCATTGAGTGCGTCGATATCCTTTTCCAGCCGCTCCACATAGTGCTGCGTGAAGACGTCGCGACCGGGCACGCTGAGTTCGCCGCCCAGATCGAACAGGTCGTTCTGCACCAACGAAAGGCTATCGCGTACCGGTTTCGGAATCGGGTGTGCAAGGACCATCCCGAGCAGGCTGTTGAGTTCATCGACCGTGCCGATGGCCTCCATGCGGGGGGCGTCCTTGTCGATGCGGTTGCCGTCACCGAGGCTGGTGGTCCCTTTGTCCCCGGTTCGGGTATAGATCTTCGTCAGTCGATAGCCCATCTCAGCCCTCCCTCAATTGGTAAATGATTGGCAGCTGCAGGTGCAGCTCGCTCCCGTTCAGCCAATACTCGGTGCCGGGTATCCGGGACACCTTTGCCATCGCATCCAGTGCGGCGCGGTCGAGTACTTTATGGCCTGAACTGTTCGCGATCTCGATAGAATCCACCTGTCCGTGCGAAGTGATGCGCAGGGCGAGCATCACCTCCCCTTCCCAGCCGCGGCGGCGGGCCAGGAGGGGGTAGTGGAAGTGTTCCGCCAACTCCTCTTCGAGCCGGGTCTGTACGGCGTGACGTGCCCCCGGGGCCGGCTGGGGCGCCGGGTTCACTCCCCGGGCAGAGGCGTCTCGCGGGGCGGCTACCGCTTTTTCGGGGGAAGCGGTTACCGTCGCTCCGGCCACCTCGGCCGGCTTGTTGTCGACTGCTTGCCGAACCGGCTCCGGCTCCGATTCCGGTTCCGGTCTGGGCTCAGGCTCAGGCTTCGGCTTCGGTTCCGGTTCGGGTTCCGGTTTGGGCCGGGGCGGCGGCCTGGCCGGCGCCGGTTGTTCGGGCGGGCCGGAGACGGCCGGCTGTGGCGCGGGGGAGGTCTCCGCAAGGGGTTCAGCGGCAGGCTCATCCGGACCTTCGGCAGAAACCAGAAGCAGCGACAGTTTTCCCGTTTGGTGGAGGTGCGGTCTTGGCGACGGCGTGCCGGTGGCCACTACCAGTCCATGGACCAGGCCCGAGACCAGCAGCGCTATGGAGATTCGCCATACGCCCGATCTCATGATGAGCCTGCCAAGAGGGCGGCCGTCGCGGCCGGAAGCAACTCCGCACCCAACGCCTTCAGTGTGTCCAGGTTGGCTGGAGAGGTGGTCGTCATTGTGCTTGCCCTGTGTAATGCCAGCGTTCGCGCTGCTCGGCCAGTTGTTCCAGACCTTTCAGCAGGGTTGGTGCCGGATGGAAAAACGATTCGCCATCCAGTCCGACCACATTGATGCCGCTTCGCGGCTTGAGGGCGGCACACTGCTCCCCATTGCGGCGGGTCAGTACAAACAGCCAGTCGGGGCTGAACGCCGCCAGCAGTTCAGCCAGGCTCTCATGGGGCTCGCCGCTCTTGATGTGGCGGATCTTTTCGTGCGTTTCCACCACATCGAAACCGGCGGCGGTAAACAGATCGTAAAGATAGGTGGCTTTGCCGAAGGAGTAGGGCACACCGCGGCAGGCGGAGACCACCAGCGCCCGGCCGCGACCCCGGACCCTGGCCGCCGCCTTACGCCAGTCCCGGGCGAAACGCCGGGACCGGCTCCCTCCATTCTCCACCCCCGCCGCCTCGCTGATGCGATACAGGTTGGTTTCGATCTCCGTCATGGAGCCGAAGCCCTCCAGGCGCAGGGCGCGGGCCCCGGCGGGGGCTGCGGCCTGCCACTTCCCGGCACTGATCCAGTCGGAGGTGAGCATCAGGTCCGGGGTCAGTTCGGCAATCGCTGCGCTGTCCGGGTCCAGCACGCCGCCGGTCGGTGGTCGGTCCAGCGGGTCGTAGCGGCTCACGCCGACGATGCAGTGGTCGAGGTTCAGCCACTTCAGGGAATGCGTGATATAGGGTGACTGGCTGATGATGCGCGGGCATGTCGGTTCGGCGACAGCCGGGGTCGTTGCCGACCCCGACCACAGCACTGCAGCCAGCAGCGAAGCGAACAAACACCTGTCGAACATCACTACATTTACTGCTGATAACGGACGGAGAGGAAGGCGGCACGGCCGGGCTGGTTATAGCCGCTTGCGGTCTCGTACTCCTTGTCCAGCGCATTGTCGAGGCTGAGGCGGACGGTCCAGTCCGGCGATGCATGCCAGGCGGTCCGCAGGTTCAGCAGTGAGTAGCCGGCCAGGCGAACGCTGTTTTCCGGATCGTCATAGCTGCGGCCCCGTGCGATGACACTGCCGCCTACGCTGAACTTTTGAATGCGGTGATCGAGGTCAAGGCGTAGGGTCTGTCTCGGTCGGCGGGCCAGTTCTTTGCCGGTATTGCGATCCTCGGCGTCAATGAGTGACAACGAGGCCTTGGCATCCCAGCCGTTGTGGCGTATGCCGGTCTCCAGTTCCAGACCCTGGATGCGTGCCTGGTGGACATTTTGCGGTAGCCAGATGTCGGTGCTCCAGTCACCATCGTCACAGTTGAGACTACAGGCCCAGGCAATCAGATCCTCCACCTCGGTCTGGAAAAGGGAGGCCTCCCAATGGAAGCTGCCTTGTGCATAGCGAAGGCCGGCCTCCACTGTTTCCGATTCTTCCGGTTCGAGCTCCGGATTGCCGGCGCCGGGCCAATACAAGTCATTGAAGCTCGGCGCCTTGAAGGCAGTGCCGTAACTGATTCTGCTACGCAGGACGTTGGTAAGTGCGTATCCCCATGCCGCCTGGCCGGTGGTTTGGCTGCCATAGGCCTCGTTGTCATCGTAGCGCAGACTGCCCTGCAGGCTGTGGCGCCCCAGGTCGGTTTGCAGGATCTGGTAGATGCCCCGGTTATAGCGGTTGGTCTCGTCAAAATCGGTGGTGCTGGAGACCCGATCCTCGTACCAGTCCAGCCCCAGCGTCAGCAGAGTCGAAGTGCCGAGGGCGACGTCATTGCGCCAGTCAACCATGACGCGATCGGTATCGAAACGGGAGTCGAATACCGATTCGTAATAAACATCCGATTCGTCACGACTATGGGCCAGCGAGAATTCGCTGAACCAGCTGTCCGTCAGGCTGCCGCGTAGCCCGGCTCGGGCAGCAGCATGTTCGAAGTCGTAATGCGCGGAGTCGTATGGCCCTAAATATGCCCAGCCCTCATATTCGTTGTCATCAAAGTCGGTCTCGCCTTTTGAATACAGCCCGCTGGTAAAGAGCTCCGTTGCATTCTCCAGCCGGTGGGTAATGCTCCAGGAGAGGGAATCGTTGCGGTAGCCGTCCCGCCCATCATCGCCGGAATCATCTTCGATATTGATGCCGTCGGTCTCCTGGTGGCTGGCGGAGAGGCTGTAGGAGGTCTGTTTGGTGCCACCCTGCACACCGGCACCAAACTCGCGGGTATTGAACTCGCCGATTCGGGCATGGGCGTTGAGGCGTGCCGGTTCCTCGCTGCCCTGGCGGGTGAAGACCTGGATGACGCCGCCGATGGCATCGGCTCCGTAGACACTGGCCCGCGGACCGCGCACGATCTCGATGCGCTCGATCTCGGAAGGGGGCAGGAACTGCCACGATGCGCCGCCGAATGTGGCCGAACCCATGCGTACCCCGTCGATGAGGAGCAGGGTATGGTCGGAGTTGGTGCCGCGCATATAGACGCTGGAGGCCTTGCCGAACGGACCGTTGTCGCTGACGGTAATCCCGGCGCGATTTCGCAACAGGTCGGTAAGCTGAGCCGGTTGCAACTGCTCAATCTCTTCCCGGGTAATCACGGTCACGGAGGCGAGGGTCTCGTCCACGGTTTGTGCCGTTCTGGTGGCAGTGACGACGACCGGGGAGAGGGATTCTTCGGCCTGGATAGCCATCGGGACAGCCAGCATGGCCGCCAGGGGGAGGATTCGGTTATTCACACTCTTTTCCTTGCGCACACCCGCGCAGTTACTGAACGAAGACGGTGTGCGAAGGGGGGACGGGGAAGGTGGTGTTGGAGACCATTGCCCGCCCGGCGTCGCCCTCCGCAACACCGAAGCTTTGTTCCAGGCCGGTCTCCGGGCTCATGGGTGAGGCAAGCTTTACGCTCGGCCTCGGCAGACCGCCTTCCCGCGCTATAGCGCAGTGGCTTTGTGGCCTGCCTTTACCCACTTACCGTTGCGGGGGCAGCGTCGGCTTTGCACTTTCGTGAAGGCGCACCGACTTCCCGTTTCATCCGTCGGGCGGAACGCCCTCGGGACACCTGAAACGTGGGGCAGAATAAACGGCGGGTGGTTAGGGTGTCAATTTAGTGGCTAGTTGCTAGTTGCTAGTTGCTAGTTGCTAGTCGGTAGTTGCCAGTTGCCAGTTGCGAGGCGGTGAGGTTTACTCTTGGAGACTCGCCACTCGCCACTCGCCACTCGCCACTCGCCACTCGC
>NZ_FMWD01000001.1:376765-519328 GCF_900102855.1 Thiohalomonas denitrificans | reverse complement strand
ACTCGCCACTCGCCACTCGCCACTCGCCACTCGCCACTCGCTCTATCGCGGGAGGAACGCGCGGCCTGCGGGGCCCTCTACGGCGGCTACGGGGTAGCCGTAGAGGGTGCTGAGTCGCTGCTCTTCGAGCAGCTCTTCGGCGCTGCCCGCCTCCCAGTGGCCATCGCCGAACAGCAGCAGGGCATGGGTGGCATAGCGGGCGGCCAAATTGGGGTCGTGCAGGACCATGACGATACCCCGGCCGTTTTCCGAGAGCCTTCGCTGCTGGTCGAGGATGGCGATCTGGTGCCGCAGGTCGAGGTGGTTGGTGGGTTCATCCAGCAGCAGTAGTTGCGGGTCTTGGGTGAGGAGCGTGGCCACCGCGAGCCGGCGGCGCTCTCCACCGGAGAGGGAGGCGGCGTCGCGTTCCAGGAAGCCGTCGAGGTCGACGCTGTGTAGTGCTTCGATGGCGCGGGAGCGATCCTGCGGACCTTCACCGCGCCACGGCGAAAGGTGTGGATGGCGGCCCAGCAGTGCCGTTTCGAGTACGGTGGCGGGAAATGGGTCGCGACTCTCCTGGGGCAGTATGCCGAGGCGTTTCGCCACCTTTCGCCTCGGCAGGTCCGACAACAGCTGGCCGTCCAGGTATACCCGTCCGGTATCGGGTGGGTGGAGCCCCGCCAGGGTCAGCAGCAGGGTGGTCTTGCCGGCGCCGTTGGGGCCCAGAATGGTCCAGCGTTCGCCGGGTGCGACCTCCATATCCAGGTCCCGGCAAAGGGTCTTTCCCGGCACCGACAGGGTCAGCTCTTCGGCGGTGAGTAGCGGCGCCGGACTCATTTGGGTGACTCCCTGCGGCGGTCGCTTTTTTGCAACAGAAACAGAAAGACCGGCACGCCAATCAGCGCCGTCAGTACCCCGACCGGCAGTTGCCGCGGGGCGATTGCGGTGCGCGCCAGGGTATCGGCCAGCACCAGCAGGGTCCCCCCGAAAAGTGCCGCAGCCGGCAGCAGCAGCCGGTGTGCGCTGCCGACCACCAGCCGCATCAGGTGCGGTACCACCAGTCCCAGAAAGCCGATGCTGCCACCCAGGGTGACTGCGGCGGCAGTCAGTAGCGCAGCGGCGAAATAGAGCGCCAGACGAAGACGGCTGATCTCCACCCCGAGCGCCGACGCCTGCAGTTCGCCCCTTGCCAACAGGTCCAGAGAGCGGGCCAGCGGCAGACTCAGAAAGAGGGCCGCAATCGCCAGCGCCAGCGCGGGCCAGGGGGTGGTGATGTGGGACAGGTCTCCCATCAGCCAGAAGAGCATGCCCCGCAGGTCTCGCTCGGGCGCTACCGAGAGAAAAAAGCTGATCAGTGCCCCCCAGCCTGCGGCGACGATCACTCCGGTCAGCAGAAGGCGGGTGGTGGACCAGCGCCCGCCGGCCCCGGCCAGAGTGAACACCACCGCGACCGAGAGCAGGGCGCCCGCCAGTGCCCCGCCGGATACCAGGACGGCCCCTCCACCGAGCAGCAGGACGATAAGCGCCCCAACCGCGGCGCCGCCGGAGGTTCCGAGTATGTAGGGATCGGCCAGCGGATTACCCAGCAGTACCTGGAGATAGGCCCCTGCCAGCGCCAGGAGGGCGCCGACCGCGAAGGCACCGGCGACCCGGGGCAGGCGCAGCTCCAGGATGACGCTGCGGGCCAGTGGTTCTCCCTCTCCACTGAAGACCTGCCACAACTCAGCAAAGGTGATCGGAAAACTACCCGCAGAGAGCCCGCCCAGCCAGGTGAGGCCGGCAATAAGAGCGAGAGCGGATAGCCAGGACAGGGTACGCATTAGATTCAGTGGCTAGTGGCTAGTGGCTAGTGGCTAGTGGCTAGTGGCTAGTGACGAGTGGCTAGTGACGAGTGGCTAGGTGCGAGATTCGAACCTCATCCCTCGCCACTCGTGAGCTCATCCCTTGCCACTCGCGCCATTCTGTTCGCGATTATACGGGAAAAAATGTCGGGCTTTAGTCGTCACAGGCCGATGACGACCTGAAGTTCGACCTACAGACACGCCTGGACACGAGGCACGAGATTCGAGTCGTCTCTGGCTCTCGTCTCTAGGCCCTAATCCCTCGCCACTCGCCACTCGCCCCTTGTCACTAGCCACTCGCCACTCGTCCCTCGTCACTACCCACTACCGCAACGAAAGAATCTCCCAGCCGCGTGCGCGTGCGGTCTCTGCGAGTGTGTCGTCGGGATCGACCGCGACCGGGTGTTCGACCTGCTCCAGCAGGGGGAGATCATTTTGTGAATCGGAGTAAAACCAGCTACCTTTGAGCGTTAGTGACGTCTCGTCGAGCCAGGCCTTGAGACGCTCTACCTTGCCCTCTTGAAAGCAGGGCAGTCCGGCTACATTGCCGGTGTAACGGCCATTCACCTGCTCGGGATCGGTGGCCAGGATGTCTTCGATGCCGAAGGCCGCGGCGATGGGAGCGGTGACAAAGCGGTTGGTGGCGGTGATGATCAGCGGGCGCCGGCCTTCGTTACGGTGACGCTCGACCAGGGCACGGGCTTTTGGCAGTATAATCGGCTCTATCATTTCCTCCATGAAGATCCGATGCCAGGCTTCCAGTGTCTCCGGCCGATGTTCAGTGAGGGGCTTGAGGCTGAAACGAAGGAATTCATGGATATCCAGGGTGCCGGCCTTGTACTGTTCGTAAAAACGCTGGTTGGCCCGTTCGTACGTCTCACCATCTACCAGGCCCTTGCGGACCAGAAAACGGCCCCATAGGTAGTCGGAATCCCCGCCCAGCAGGGTATTGTCCAGGTCGAAAATGGCGAGTTCCACTGCAGTGCTCCCGTTCGGTGAGGGAGAATGGTAACCGGCCGCCTGCTGCGAACCAAGGGGTTGGCCGCGGAAGCGGCGGCAGCACAAGGTTTCAACAGCGTAGGAGCGGTAGAAGCCGCGAAAAGGGTTTACCAGGAGCCTGTCGGATTATGGCTGCTCCTATCTGCGGCTTCCGCTGCTCCAGCCCCATCGGGCCCGGAGGGAGTGCGTGGGCGTTTCTCGAAGCAAAAAAGCGGACAGCTTGCCGGTATGCCGGATTTTGTGAAAAACTTCCGGGAAGAGCATTCGGCGGTGAAACCAAGTGATTGATTCGGAGGGCTATCGCCCAAACGTAGGTATCATACTGTGCAACCCGGAGCGAAAGCTGCTTTGGGCCCGCCGCTATGGGCAGGATGCCTGGCAGTTTCCCCAGGGGGGGATTCGCTTTGACGAAACGCCGGAAGAAGCCGTCTACCGCGAACTGATGGAAGAGGTGGGTCTTGAAGCCCATGATGTAGAGATCATTGGTTGCACGCGGGGTTGGTTACGCTATCGTCTCCCCAAGCGCTTCATTCGCCGCAAGAGTCGGCCGCTCTGCATCGGCCAGAAGCAGCGCTGGTTTCTTCTGCGGCTGACCAGTATGGATTCCAGGGTGAAGCTCGATCTGACCGACGCGCCGGAATTCGACGACTGGCGCTGGGTGGATTACTGGGACCCGCTGCAAGAGATCGTTTTCTTCAAACGCCGCGTCTACGAAAGAGCCCTCAACGAGCTGGCCCCGCTGCTGTTTCCTGAGCAGAAAAGTGCCCGGATGGCCTCGGGACGCCGCAAAACCACGGCGCGCTGAGGTTCCGTGAAAGCATTCTGTGGCGACTGAATGCAGAAAGTTACTCTTCGCGGATCCTGGCCCCGTTTTTTCGCTTCGTTTTCCTTATGAGCTGCCCATGGGCGAGGATTAATGTTCAGTCTGCTGCGGACCATTGTTCAGGAAGTCAACGCCGCCCGAAATCTCGATCAGGCGCTGGAGATCATTGTCCGGCGGGTGAAAGAGGCTATCGGGGTGGATGTCTGCTCGATCTATCTCAGCGACAACGGCGCCCGCGAACTGCTGCTGATGGCCTCCGACGGACTCAATCCGGAGTCCGTGGGCACGGTGACGCTCTCCTGGGAGGAGGGGTTGGTCGGTCTCGTGGCGGAACGCGCCGAGCCCGTCAACCTGGAAAACGCCCCCGCTCACCGTCGCTTTCGCTACTTCCCCGAGACTGGCGAGGAGCGTTACCACGCCTTTTTGGGCGTTCCCATCATTCACCACCGCAAGGTCCTTGGAGTCCTTGTGGTTCAGCGGCACGCGGAAGGTCGTTTCGACGAGGACACCGTCACTCTTCTTGTCACCATCGCGGCGCAGTTGGCCGGTGCCATTGCCCATGCCGAGGCCGTGGGAGCACTGGACGGCCTTCAGGAGCAGAACGGCAGGATGGATTCCCGGCCGCTGCCGGGGTTGCCGGGCGCTGCCGGGGTCGCCATGGGTACGGCGGTGGTGATGCACCCTTTTGCCGATATCGACGGCATCCCCGATCGACCGGCTGAAAGCCCGGATGCGGAAAAGACTCGCTTCCTGGATGCGGTATTGCTGGTGCGGGACGATGTGAAGGGAATGATTGAGCGTATGGAAGGGACCCTGCCTTCCGCGGACAGTGCCCTCTTTGATGCCTATCTGATGATGCTCGACAGCGACAGTCTGACCGGGGACACCCTGGAGCGGATCGACGCGGGAAACTGGGCGCCGGGAGCCCTGCGTGACACCATCACGGAGCATGTGCGCGCCTTCGACGCCATGGAGGATGTCTATCTGAAGGAGCGTGTGGAGGATGTGCGTGATCTGGGGCGGCGGATCCTCTACCGCATGGAGCAGCAGGACAAGCCTAAAGAGCGCAAATATCCCAAGGAAACCGTGCTGATTGGTGAAGAGATCACCGCATCCATGCTTGCCGAAGTACCACCCGAGTGCCTCGCGGGCGTGGTTTCGGTGAGGGGCTCGCGTACCTCTCATACGGCCATTCTCGCCCGTGCCATGGGGATCCCGGCGGTAATGGGCGTCAGAGACCTCCCCGTAGGCAAGGTCGATGGCCGCACCATCATCGCGGATGGCTACAGCGGGCGTATCTATATCAATCCGTCAGAGACGGTCACTCTGGAATATATCCGCCTCCAGCGTGAGGAGGCGGAGCTTTCAGAGGGCCTGCTATCGATACGGGATCTGCCGTCGGAGACCACTGACGGCTTCCGGGTGCCGCTCTATGCCAACACAGGACTGGTCTCGGACATCCGCCCTTCGATCCATTCCGGCGCCGAAGGCGTGGGGCTCTACCGGACCGAATTCCCGTTCATGATCCGCGACCGCTTCCCTGGTGAGGAGGAGCAGCGGCAGGTCTATCGTCAGGTACTGGAGGCATTCCAGCCGCGGCCGGTGGTGATGCGTACCCTGGATGTTGGTGGCGACAAGGCGCTGCCCTATTTCCCCATTCAGGAGGACAATCCATTTTTGGGTTGGCGCGGCATCCGGATTACCCTGGACCACCCGGAGATCTTCCTGGCCCAGATCCGGGCGATGATGAAGGCCAACATCGGGTACAACAACCTCGCACTGCTGCTGCCGATGATTAGCTCCGTCGGTGAACTGGACGAGGCGCTGGTGCTGATCCACCGTGCCCACCGCGAATTGCTGGAAGAGGGGGAGCAGGTCATCCTGCCTGCCATCGGCGTCATGGTCGAGGTGCCCTCGGTGGTCTTCCAGGCGGATCGAATCGCGCAGTCGGTGGATTTCCTGTCGGTGGGAACCAACGACCTGACCCAATATCTTCTCGCCGTGGACCGCAACAATGGCCGGGTAGCGGAACTCTACGAATCGTTGCATCCGGCGGTGCTGAAGGCTCTGATCCAGGTGGTGGAGGGGGCGCATCGGCACGGCAAGCCGGTGAGCGTATGTGGCGAAATGGCCGGCGACCCGGCGGCGGCTATTCTGCTGGCGGGGATGGGTATGGATTCGCTGAGTGTAAGCTCCTCCAGTCTGCTGCGGATCAAATGGGTCGTTCGCAGTATCTCCATGCAACAGGCGCGCAGCCTGCTGGACGAGGCACTTCAGATGGACCGTCCGGAACTCATTCGCGAGCGTATGAATGCCGCTCTGGAAGAGAACGGCCTCGGTGGACTGGTGCGTGCCGGTAAGTAACCAAAGCGGGTAGCCACCGCAGAAGAGAGGGAAAAATCCCCGAATCACCCCGGATGTCCGGACTTACCGGTGCAAAAGTGGGTTTGGGTTTTTGGGTGGGCGGTTAATCGCCTGCCGGTGATTGATTTGCGCTGGCGGCGTAGCTGTGAAGTGTCGGGTTCGAATTTCGGGCAAAAAAAATGCACGGCTTCCGTGCCGTGCGTAGATTAGGGAGGAGGACGGCCAGGAGGGGGAAGGGACCGTCTTGTACTCCCCATGTCGCTTGTTGCCGATAAATATATCGCAAGGCGCGTGCCAGTTTTCCAGCTATCCGGAAAATTGTCGGATTCGCTCTCAAGTCGCTGATTTATTTGGTAAGTACTTTTACCGAACGAATATGGTAGTTGCTGCAAGCGTGCCGGCACGTGCCAGAAATGGCGAACTGCCACTTGTGGAGTGTCGAAATTGTCAGACCCCCTGACCGTTTCGGTGGATGGGCTCGTACAGCGCAAGGAGTTCTCCGGCCTTTCCCCGCTTTTCCCCATTGCAGCTGATGTAGCGCTGCACCTCAAAGCGTTCGATGTCGCAGCCGGTGTAAAGGCGCTCGGTTTCAGGCGTGTCATGGTTCGATATCAATACCGGAATTCCGCTGCGGGCTGCCTGCCGGGCCTTTGCCGCCAGGCGTCGCTGCGCTTCCAGATCGAATCCGCCGGCGGAATAGGCGGTAAAGTTGGCGGAGGCGGAAAGGGGCACATAGGGCGGATCGCAATAGACCACATCGCCGGTTTTCAGACGCGACATGGTTTTTTCGAAATCCTCGTGGCGGAAGACGGCGCGTTGGGCCTTGCGGTGGAAGGTCTTCATCTCGTCGGCTGGAAAGTAGGGCCGCCGGTAGCGTCCGAACGGGACATTGAATCCGCCGCTCCGGTTGTAGCGACAAAGCCCGTTGTAGCCGTGGCGATTCAGGTACAGGAACAGCGCTGCGCGGCGCACCGGATCGTCGGTATCGTTGAACTCGTTGCGAAGCCGGTAATAGGTCTCTTCACGATTGTTCTCGGGTCGGAACAGCGCATAGCAGCACTCGATGAACTCCTCGCCCTGTGTTTTCAACGTGCTGTAGAGCTCGACCAGATCGCGATTGCTGTCGGACAGCAGATAGTGTGGGTAATCGGTGTTGAGAAAAACCGCGCCCGAGCCGACAAAAGGCTCCACCAGCCGCTTTCCGGCAGGCAAGCAGCTGCGGACGCGGTCGAGGATACGAAATTTGTTTCCCGCCCATTTGAGAAAGGGACGGTTTAACGGTTGACCGTTGGGTGCAGAGATAGTCATGGCCTGGATTATGCGCCGCCTGCCTGCAGGCGAGGCGCAGCGAGCACGAAGGGATTATCGATCGGATCGGTTCCCTGCAGAGCAGCCCTGCAGGTTGCATTCAAATGCATCAATTCATCCGTATCCTTGCGTTCGCGTGCGGCAGGTTTCTAAAGCTCTTTGATAAAGACCTTGGAGCGGCGCTGGTAGTTATACATCTCTTGCCGCTTCACCGGTAGCTCCTTGAGTGTGGCGGTACGAAATCCGCGTTCCTGGAACCAGTGGGCAGTTCGGGTTGTGAGCACGAACAGTCGCTCTACGCCGAGTTTTCTTGCCTTACGCTCCACATACTCGAGCAGGGCGTCGCCGCGCCCCAGGTTCCGGTAATCGGGATGTACCGCCAGGCAGGCGAGTTCCCCGACTCTCTCCTCCGGAAAGGGGTAGAGGGTGGCACTGGCGACGGTCATGCCGTCGCGCTCAACGACGATGAAGTGATCGATCTCCATCTCCAGCCATTCGCGGGAGCGCCGCACCAGCACACCCTCCTCCTCCAGCGGGGCGATGAGCTCCAGAATTCCTCCCACATCGTCGATGGTCGCCGGCCGCGTATCCTCGTAGGATTCGGCGGTAACGAGTGTTCCCACTCCGTCGCGGGTGAACAATTCAAGCAGCAGCGAACCATCCTGATGGCGGTCGATCAGGTGGGCACGGCGAACCCCTTCACTGCCGGCAAACTGGGCGGAGAAGAGACACTTGGCGATCCCCTCGGGGATGTCGCCGTGGCCGTCAAACCACTCGGCCGCCTCGTCAAGGCTGATCTCACGCACCAGATTTCCATCTTTGTCTGTAAGGCCGGGACCGTCCACCAGATAGATGAGCTTGGAGGCACCAAGCTCGACCGCAGCGGCAGTGGCCACATCCTCCGCGCTGAGATTGAAGATTTCCCCCGTTGGCGAGTACCCCAGTGGCGAGAGCAGGACGATGGCACCGTCATCGAGCTGTTTGCGGACCGCCGACTCGGCGATGCGCCGGACCTCCCCGGTGTGCAGGTAATCGACTCCGTTGCGGATCCCCAGCGGTTGGGCGGTGACGAAATTTCCCGATGCGACGCGGATTTCGGCACCGGCCATCGGCGAATTGGCCAATCCCATCGACAGCAGTGCCTCTATTTCGACGCGGACGGTACCCGTCGCCTCCTTCACGCAGGCCAGTGCCTGCTCGTCCGTCACCCGCAGACCGTTGACATACTTCATCTTCGCGCCCCTTTCCCGCAGGCGCTCCTCAATCTGCGGTCGAGCTCCGTGCACCAGCACCAGACGCACGCCCAGACTGTTGAGCAGGGCGATATCGTGAACGAGGCTGGCGAACTGCTTCTCGGCCACCACCTCGCCTCCGAAGGCGACCACAAACGTACGCCCGCGAAAGGCGTTGATGTAGGGCGCTGAATTGCGGAACCAGTGAACGTAGTCGTGGTTAGCAGTCTGTGAAGGATGGGTCAACGTCGTTTTCCCTCAGAATTCGGGCCTAGCCAAAACGATATTGTCGGAGCCCGCACGCTCGCTGACAAGTAACTTACGAGATACGAGATACTAATAAAGATTTCGAGATTTGGGATATGCCCGTGCCTCACCACTCGCCACCCGCCCCTCGTCTCATCAGGAACAAACATGTGACCGTCATTGCGAGGAGCCTTGGCGACGCGGCAATCTGGGGTTTGGGAGCAGGAGATTACTTCGTCGCTTAGGCTCCTCGCAATGACAGGGGGTTCCTTCGCCACTAGCCACTAGCCACTCCCCACTAGCCACTAGCCACCGACTGGTCCAGAATCGTGGTATGGCTCAGCTACCCGATCTCTTGTCACGGCTTACCGAGTTGGTTGCCGTCCCGTCGATGAGCAGCGTAAGTCCCGAGTTTGATACTAGCAACCGGGGTGTCATCGCACTTCTGGCGGAGTGGCTTAATGACGCCGGTTTTTCGGTCGAGGAGTTGCCGCTTCCTCACCAGCCCGACAAGGCCAATCTGATTGCGACGCTCGGGAAGGGGTCGGGAGGGCTGGTGCTGGCGGGCCATACCGATACGGTACCGTACGACCAGGGGCGCTGGAACCATGACCCGTTCAGTCTGACAGAGGCAGAGGGTCGGCTATACGGACTTGGTATTTGCGACATGAAGGGCTTTTTCGCCCTGGCTATCGAGGCGGCGAGCCGTTTTGACCCCGCCCGTTTGAAACGGCCGCTGCTGATCCTCGCCACTGCGGACGAGGAGAGTTCCATGGAGGGTGCGCAGGCGCTGGTGGATCTCGGCAGGCCCAAGGCCCGCTATGCCGTCATCGGTGAGCCCACTGGATTGAGGCCGGTGAATGCCCACAAAGGCATCATGATGGAGGCGGTGCACTTGAGTGGGAGGGCCGGACACTCGAGCGACCCCGCGTTGGGCGTGAATGCCCTTGAAGGAATGCACAAGGTGCTGGGCGATCTGCTGGCCTGGCGTGACCAGCTACAGGCAACACATCACGATCCGCAGTTCAAAGTGCCGGTACCCACCCTCAATCCGGGGCACATCCATGGCGGCGACAATCCCAACCGGATTTGCGGCTCGTGCGAGTTGCACTTCGACTTGCGCCCCTTGCCGGGGATGGATCTGGAGGCCCTTCGCCACACGCTCGATCAGCGTCTGCAACGGCTTCTGGATGGATCGGAGCTGGGTTGGGAGCGGCGTTCACTGTTCGGCGGGACACCACCCATGCACACCGCAGCCACTTCCGCCGTGGTGCGGGAGGCTCAGCGCCTTACCGGACATGTCCCCGAAGCGGTGGCATTCGGCACTGAGGGACCCTATTTCACTCAATTGGGGATGGAAACGCTGATTCTCGGCCCCGGCGACATCGCCCAGGCGCACCAGCCTGATGAATACCTGGCACTGGATCGATTACGGCCGATGGTCGATATTCTGGAAGGGCTTATCCACGGGTTTTGCTGTGAGGATGGCTAAGTGGTTAGTGGTTAGTGGTTAGTGGTTAGTGGTTAGTGGTTAGTGGTTAGTGGCGAGTGGCGAGTGGCGAGTGGCGAGTGGCGAGGGGCGAGGGGCGAGGGGCTAGTGGCGAGGGAACCCCCATGTCATTGCGAGGAGCCTAGGCGACGCGGCAATCTGGTACTTGGCACTTTGAGATAGCTTCGTCGCTGAGGCTCCTCGCTATGACAAGAGGGAAGTTTGTCATCGATTCGGGGCCCCGTAGCGGCGGGTACGGCTTGCAATGACGGTCACATGTTTGTCTCTGATGAGGCGAGGGACGAGTGGCGAGGGATTGTCGTGTGGGTCGGCCTTCAGGCCGCCGTTGTGTTGTGACGGGCTAAAGCCCGACCTACATTGCCAGCGACCGCCGTTCCTGTAGGTCGGCCTTCAGGCCGTCGTTGCATCTGGAAAGCTGAGTCTGACAGGTGTGAGCGATTGCCAACGCCAACCGACCCATTTCCGCACGATCCGCTAGAATAGGCGGCTTGTCCCCGAGGGAGAATCGATTTGTCTGCCAAGCCGCTGATCCATCTGGCTTCCGCATCGCCACGGCGTGGTGAACTGCTGAAGCAAATAGGGGTTTCTTTCAATCAGTTTCCGGTCGATATTACGGAAGTGTGCCGGACCGGGGAGGTGGCCGAGGTTTTCTGCCTGCGACTGGCCCTGGAGAAGGCCCGTGCGGGTCGGGCGCGGCTGCCATCCTCCGATTCGCGGCCGGTACTCGGTTCCGATACTGTGGTCGTCCTGAATGAACACGTGCTGGGCAAGCCCGCCGACCGGGAGGATGCGCTGGCCATGCTTCGGCAGCTGTCGGGCCATACCCATGAGGTCTACACAGCGGTGGCGCTGGTGGGTGTCGATGAGCGGGCCGAAAGCCGACTTTCGGTCAGCCATGTAACCTTTCGGGCGCTCGATGAGGAAGAGATCGCGGCTTATTGGGCAACGGGTGAGCCGCTAGACAAGGCCGGCGCCTATGGGATTCAGGGATTCGGTGCTGTTTTCGTGGAGCGGCTGGAAGGAAGTTATTCCGGTGTGATGGGCCTGCCGCTTTTTGAAACGGCGGAGTTGCTGGGACATTTCGGCATCGAGATATTCAAGACAGAAGAATAACTAACCACAGAGTCCAACGAGGTTTTTTGGAGGGGTATTGCCGTGCGACCGCTTGCAGAGCAGGCAAAAGAGATACAGCCCTTGGAATGAATTTCCACTCTGTGGCCTCTGTGGTTTTCACCAGTATAAGGAAAACATGAGCGAAGAACTGCTGATCAACGTGACACCCCACGAGACCCGCGTCGCGTCTGTGGAAAACGGTGTCCTCCAGGAAGTGCATATCGAGCGGGCCCGCCGCCGCGGTCTGGTGGGCAACATCTATAAAGGCCGGGTCTCACGCGTATTGCCCGGCATGCAGGCTGCTTTCGTCGATATCGGTCTGGAGCGTACTGCCTTCCTTCACGCTTCGGATATTCTTTCCGAAAGCACCGTTGATGAGAACGGCCGTGAACGCCGCTCCGTGGAGGAGATTGATCAGCTGATACGGGAGGGGCAGGAGATTGTCGTGCAGGTGGTCAAGGATCCGCTGGGCACCAAGGGGGCGCGTCTGACCACCCACTTATCGATCCCGGCCCGCTTCCTCGTGCTGATGCCCGACTGCCAGCACATCGGGGTTTCGCAGAAAATCGAGGGCGATGCGGAACGGCAGCGACTGAAAGAGATCATCAGCGAGTGGGCGCCGCAGTATGTGGAAGGCGGCTACATCCTGCGCACTGCCGCCGAAGGTGCCAATGAGGAATCGCTTCGCAAGGATATGGAGTTCCTCGCCAAATTGTGGGCGGCGATAAAGGAGCGGGTTGCCACGGCACCGGCGGGAAGCCTTATCCATGAAGACCTGCCGCTGGTGATGCGTACCATGCGTGACCTGGTGGACAGCGAGATCGAAAAGGTACGCATCGACTCCCGCGAAACCTACCTCAAGGTCTACAAGTTCTCCAGCAAATTCATTCCCGAGTTGGCCCCGCGGGTCGAACACTACTCGGGGGAACGGCCGATCTTCGATATCTACGGCATCGAGGACGAGATCCAGCGGGCTCTGGAGCGAAAGGTACAGCTTAAATCGGGTGGTTATCTGATCATTGATCAAACCGAAGCCATGACCACTATCGACGTCAACACCGGCGCCTTCGTGGGTCACCGCAATCTCGAAGAGACCATTTTCAAGACCAATCTCGAGGCCAGTCAGGCCATCTCCCGTCAGCTTCGGTTACGTAATCTTGGCGGTATCATCATTATCGACTTCATCGATATGGAGGAGCCTGAGCATCGACGCCAGGTGCTGCGTTCGCTGGAGAAGGCCCTGGAGCGGGACCACGCCAAGACCCATATCTCCGAGGTTTCCACCCTGGGGCTGGTGGAGATGACCCGCAAGCGGACCCGCGAGTCCCTGGAACATGTACTCTGTCAGACTTGTCCAACCTGTAGCGGACGCGGCACCCTGAAGACGCCGGAGACCGTCTGTTACGAGATCTTCCGGGAAATCCTTCGCGAAGCGCGCCAGTACGATGCCAACCAGATGCTGGTGCTTGCGTCCCAGGAGGTGGTCGACAAGCTCCTGGATGAAGAGTCCACCAGCGTGGCTGAACTGGAGGAGTTCATCGGCCGGCCGGTCAAGTTCCAGGTCGAATACCTGTACACCCAGGAGCAGTTCGACGTGGTGCTTATGTAGGGCCGCTTTATCAAATAGCGAACAACCCTGTTGGATTGAACGAAGTGCCGTATAAATGTCGGTATCTTGATACCATTCTGTTTTCCCGACTGCGATCTGTGGCAGCATGAGAGCGAACCTCTGTCCGGTGTTTTTGTGACGTGAAGCGTCTGCCCCACCCACGACGGCTGTACAGTTTCGCTCTCTATACGGCGGCCGCAGTGGTCATCGCCCTGGCGGTCCTGCTGTCATTGGCCCGGTTACTGCTGCCCTCGATGGAGGATTACCGTGCCGTGGTGGAGGATTGGGCCAGCAGCTTCCTCGAACAGCCGGTTACGATCAGCGGCATGGATGCCAGGCTGACCGGATTTTCTCCGTCACTGGAACTGACCGGCATTGCGCTTCTCAGTGCGACCACGACACGGCCAATGGTCCATGCCGAATCCCTCCGGGTCGATATCGATGTGCCGGCCAGTCTCAAAAGCGGGCAGCTGGTACTGGGCCCGCTGGTGATTACCGGTGCGGATCTCGCGATCGAGCGTGATCGTGAGGGGATTCTGCACGTGACCGGTGCACAGAGGCGGGACGGGCAAGGGCCCAGGGATGCCGACAGCTTCGGTGCCTGGCTGCTGGCACAGCCTCGCGTCACCGTTCTGGACAGCCGACTGGAATGGCGGGAACCGGATCGCCCCGCCTACCAGTTCGAGGATATCGAATTCGAACTCGACAACGATGGCGAGCGTCATCGACTGAATGCGTCCCTGCAATTGCCCGAGGAGTTGGGGACGCGCATGGCGGTGTCGCTGGACATGAGTGGCGATATCCTCCGGCCGGAACAATGGAGCGGCCAGCTGTTCGGGCGTATCGAAGGTGTGCACCCCGCCCCCTGGTTGGCGATCGCGGATTTTCCCGGCCTGCAGCTGAGTGACGGCAGTGTCGATGCCTCAATCTGGAGCGAGTGGCGGGGTGGGAGCCTGCAATCACTGGAAGGCGAGGCGAAGGGGAGGAGGCTTGTAGCCGTCAGCGGCAGCAAAAGTATCCGTTGGGAGGAATTGGGCGGCCGGTTTCGCTGGCTGCGTAACGACCACGGCTGGCACGCATCTCTTGGTGAGCTGACGGCGGTACGGGACGGAAAAAGCTGGCCCGCGGCCAGGCTCGAATTGAGCCGCGAAGGTGAAACCACCCGGCTTGCCGCCGATTTCCTGCGTCTGGAGGATGCGGAACGGCTTTTGACATTCGTACCGGGCCTTGCGGATGAACAGCGCGATCTGATCGCCGGACTGAAACCCGAAGGTGATCTGCTAAACCTGCGGGTCGAGCGAAGCAATGGCCGGATAACCGGTCAGATGCGCTTCAAAGACCTCGGGATCGAACCCTGGGAACGCTCCCCCGGTTTTCGGGGGCTTGATGGTGAGCTTTACGTGGATCAGGCGGGTATCCGGTTTGAGCTCGCGACCGAACAGGCCGAAGTGATTGCCCCCCGCCTCTTTCGCGAATCGTTGCCCATTGCGAGTTTGCGTGGCCACGTGCTGGTCGGCCGGACCGACGCCGGCTGGCAGGTACAGGGGCAGCAGCTGGTCTTCACCAATGAGGACCTGGAGGGCGAGGCCCAGCTCGAAGTACAGCTGCCGGATGGCGGCGGTTCGCCCTATATCGATTTGCGCAGCCGTTTCCGCAACGGGCGGGGTGTCAGCGTGCCGCGCTACCTCCCGGCTCATATCATGCCCACCCCGGCGGTCCGCTGGCTCGACCAGGCTTTTCGCCGAGGCCGCATCACCGAAGGCACGGCACTTTTTCGCGGACGTACCAGTGACTTTCCCTTCCGTAAGCGCGAGGGCCGTTTCGAGGTGCGTTTCGAGGCCGAAGAGGTGGAACTGGCATTCCGGGACGAGTGGCCTCACCTGCATGATGTAGAGGTCGAAGTGGTTTTCGACGGGACGCAAATGCTGCTGCACAGCTCCCAGGCTCGATTCCTGGACAGCCAGGTGGCGCGGTGCCGGGTGGAGATCCCCGACCTGCGCCGATCACGGCTGCTGGTGGACGGTGTGGCCGCTGGCCCGCTATCGGACGTGTTACGCACCTTGCGGGAGACACCTCTGGCGGAGCGTATCGGAGAGGGTGCACTGGCCGATTTTCGGGCAGAGGGAAAGAGCCGATTGGCACTGCGTTTGGAGGTGCCGCTATCGAGTCGAAAACAGCCGCCGCTTTCGGCCGCGGGCGAACTCCAGCTGAGGGGGAGTCGGTTTGCGGTGGACGAGCGATTGGTGTTCGGCAAGCTGGATGGCACCCTGCATTTTGACAACAGTGATTTTCGGGCCGAGGCCATCCAGGGACGTCTGTTTGAATACCCGGTGCAGTTTTCCGTAGCCACGGAAGATGGCCGCACTACGATCACCGGCGTGGGGCGGGCCGGTGCCAAGGCGCTTGGAGAACTCGAGATCCCGTTTGCGGATGCGCTGATCGGTGAAACCGACTGGAAGGCGAACCTTGTGCTTCCCCATGACCGCAGCGGGGGAGCCAGACTGCAGATTCACTCGGACTTCAAAGGGTTGACGAGCCACTTGCCGGAGCCCTTTGACAAGGTGAAGGGAGAATCACGCCCCTTCCAGCTGACCCGGTATCTCTCGGGCACCCGTTCCGGTGAACTGAGTGTCGCCTATGGGTCGCGCTTTCAGGCGGCTGTTGCGCTCGATAGCCGTGGCGGTCTTGATCGGGCCAGCCTCCATTTTGGCACCGGTATGCCGGATCTGCCCGATACACGGCGGATTCGTCTGACCGGCGAGCTCGCCGGAGTGGTTCCGCAGGCCTGGAGGCGTTTGCTTCCGGCGAAAGACGGAGGAAAAGGGAGTGAACCGGCCTTGCCGATCGAAGTGGCCATGAAACGCCTGCAATTGACTCCTTTCGAGAGCGGGGAAGGTGAAAGTCCGACTACACGGCCCGTCGAATTCCCCCGTATGGATGTCCATGTGCAGCGCCTGGAGTTCGATGATGCGGTCTTGGGCGAGTTGCGATTCCACGCCGAACCCCGGCTGGGGAGGGTACATTTCACCGAGGTCGGTCTTCGCAATGGCAGCTTCCGGATCGTCGGCGACGGGCAGTGGCAGCGCAGTACCAACCGCACCCGGTTCGACCTCCAATTGAAGGCCCCTGATCTGGGGCGAATGATGGATGACCTGGATTTCGTCAGCGTAATCAAAAAGGGCAAAACCCGTGCCGAAGGGCACCTTGAGTGGGAGGGGTCACCTTCGCAATTTGCACTGGATCGTCTTTATGGAACGCTGCGGGTGGACATCCGCAAGGGTACGATCGAGGATGTCGATCCGGGCAGCGGTCGCCTGCTTGGCCTCTTCAGTCTCAGTGCACTGCCCAAGCGTTTACGGCTGGACTTCAGCGATGTGTTCCGAAAAGGCCTGGATTTTGATCGCATCGACGGCGATCTCCGGCTGTATGGAGGTGATATCCTGACCGAGAACCTGGCGGTCGATTCGGCATCAGCTCAGATGGTCATGAGTGGTCGAACCGGCCTGGTCAAGCGTGACTACGATATGCTGGTCAGTGTGGTTCCCAACGTTAGTGACAGTCTGGCAGTTGCCGGTGGTCTGGCCCTGGGACCGCAGGCGGGGGCGATCATTTGGGTGTTGCAGAAGGTTTTCCATTCGCAGATCGACAAGGCCACCATGTTCCAGTACATGGTCAAGGGTCCCTGGAGTGCACCGGTCATGGAGCGTCTGCCGGGCACTGATGCCGGATGACCCCTCACCGAAACGCTGCTATTCTGCACCTATGAATAAGGCTGTTTTTCTGCTGTCGCTAATCGCTCTATGCACCTCTGCAATAGCTAATCCGGAGGCCATTACCGCCGAGGAGTGGGCCCAGCCGCGAAATGGTGACGTGCTGATTAATCATGCGGCGCTGTCGAACGCGGTAAGCACAATCCTGGAAGAGCCCGATGCCCTTCTGGAGATTCGCTATCCGGGTGGGGATGAAGGCAACGTGTGGGCCCTCGAAGTCAGGGCCTGGCTGATTGCGCTGGGTATCGCCTCGAATCGCATTGAACTGGTTCCCGGCAGTTCAGCCCCGGATGTCCTTGAGCTGCAGATAAGGCTTTAGTCGTTACCTTCCCATATTTGTTGAGGAGCTTGATTCCGTGACTCGTGTCGCCGCGGTACAAATGGCCTCTGGCCCTAATATTCATGCCAACCTGTTTGAGGCGGGCCGACTGATTGGTCGGGCAGCGGAGGCCGGAGCCCGATTGGTTGTGTTGCCTGAAAACTTTGCCCTGATGGGGTTGACCGAGTGGGACAAGGTCGAGATCCGTGAACGCGAGGGCGACGGCGTTATCCAAAATTTCCTGGCGGACCAGGCTCGCCGGCGCGGCATCTGGCTGGTAGGCGGTACCGTCCCGCTCGCCACAGATGATGACTCCAAGGTCCGCATGGCATCGCTGCTGTTTGACGACGCCGGTGAGCAGCGGGCCCGTTACGACAAAGTCCATCTGTTCGATGTACAGCTCACCGAGAGCGGCGAAAAGTACGTCGAATCGGAAACCATCGAGCCGGGCAGCCGGGTCGTGGTGGTCGATACGCCGGTGGGGCGTCTGGGTATGGCGGTCTGTTACGACCTTCGTTTCCCGGAACTGTTCCGGCGCATGGCGGGCGAGGGCGCGGAGATCATCGCCCTGCCTTCGGCATTTACTGCGGTGACCGGCAAGGCACACTGGGAAGTGCTGGTTCGGGCCCGTGCCATCGAAAATCTCTGTTACGTGGTCGCATCCGCTCAGGGTGGCTATCACGCCAATGGCCGCGAGACCCACGGCGACAGCATGATCGTGGACCCATGGGGCGTCGTGGCCGACCGATTGCCGCGGGGCTCTGGTGTGGTCAGCGCCGAGATCGACCGCAACCGCTTGTCGGACATCCGTCGCACCTTCCCCGTCCTGAGCCACTGTCGCATCTCATGCGACATGACGGAAAGTGGGTAGTGGGGTAGTGGGGTAGTGGGGTAGTGGGGTAGTGGGGTAGTGGCGAGTGGCGAGTGGCGAGTGGCTAGGTGGTAGGTGGTAGGGTGGGTTAGGCGCGACACACAGCAGTGAAGGGGACTGGAACGGAAAACGCGCCGTGATCCACCGCCTCGCCAACCCACCCTACGTCTGCTTTTCTATGGTGTCCCGAACCAGTCGGAAGAGTTCGCGGCTGTGCCGCGGTGGCTTCTCTGCCTTGCGTTCGGCGCGGGTGTTTCGTATCAACTGACGCAGATGCTGGCGGTCCACCTGCGGATAGGTTTCTACAAACTCGCTGACAGCCTGATCCCCTTCGTCCAGCAGGCGTTGGCGCCAGCGTTCGGCCAGATGGTGCCGCGCGGTTACGGCGGCGGCCCGCGAGTCGACGGTCTCCAGGGCCTCGAGGATGGGCTCTGCGTCCATGCTGCGAAGCAGTTTGCCGATGTACTTGATCTGCCGTTTGCGACCGCCATGCTTGTGGATCTTCCGGCCCAGTTCCACCGCATCTCTCAGGTCGTCGGGCATTGGCACCAGCTGTAACTTGGCGTCGGGCAGGTCAACCAGCTGATGCGCCGCTTCCAGCAGTGTATGACTCTCGCGCTTGAAGTGGCTCTTGCTGGGGCGTTCCGGCTGCTCTTCGATGCCGGACTCGAAATCAGATTCATTCATGGGGGGATTATACCCGGGTTGCAGCCCCCGTTCAGGGCTCATCGGCAGGGAGAAACTCCACGACGAGTGGCTCGAGATCCATGGTTTTCACGGCACCCTGGGCGACTTCCCATGCGCCACTGCCGCACAACCCGCTGATCGACGCCTGTTCATACGCCTCTTCGGCCGTCTCCACGCAGCACTTCCTTACCGCTTCCGCGAATGCGATCAGTTTCTCCTGATCCATAGATTCTCCTATGAAACGTGTCGGTTGGCATCTGTAAAGAACTAAACGAGGAACAGCGTCGCCAGTCCGAGGAAAGCGAAAAAGCCCACCACATCGGTGACCGTCGTCAGGACCACCCCACCGGCAAGGGCCGGGTCGGCACCGAGTTTTTTCAGAACGAGTGGAATGACTGTGCCGGAGAGGGCCGCCACCACCAGATTAATCATTATTGCAATGGCGATAATCGCCCCAAGCCACACGCTATCGAACCAGAGTCCGGCCACAACCGCGATAACCGTGGCCCATACCAGGCCATTCAGAAATCCGACGGTGAGCTCCTTCAGCAACAGCTGACGCGCATTGCTGGCACCGATCTGGCCGAGTGCCTGGGCACGGATGACCAGCGTTAACGTCTGACTACCGGCAATGCCCCCCATGCTGGCGACGATGGGCATGAGAACCGCGAGCGCCACCAGTTGTTCGATGGTGGCACCGAACAGGCCGATCACCCAGGCGGCGAGGAAAGCGGTCATGAGATTGACGCCCAGCCAAACAGCGCGGCGGCGACTCGAGGTGATAACCGGCGCGAAAATGTCCTCCTCCTCGGTGAGGCCCGCCATGCCCATGAAGGAGTGATCGGCTCTTTCGCGAATGACGTCGACGACATCATCGATGGTGATGCGGCCGACCAGCCTGCCGTCGGCATCAACCACCGGCGCGGTGACCAGATCGCGATGTTCGAAGATCCGGGCGACCTCGTGCGCCTCGGTATCGGCCGATATCGGCTCGACGCCACGCTGCATGACCTCGGCCACCGACTGGTCGGGTTTGTTGGTCAGCAGTTCAGTGATCGGCAGCAGTCCCAGATAATGTCCGGTGCGATTGACCACAACCAGGTTATCGGTCGTTTCGGGGATCTCGCCACGGCGGCGCAGGTAACGCAGAACCACGTCGAGGGTGATGTCCGCCCGCACCGTGATGGTGTCCACGTTCATCAGGCCGCCGGCGCTGTCCTCGGGATAGGGCAGGACCGTCTCGAGTCGCTCGCGGTTCTGCTCATCCATCGTATTCAGCAGCTGCTGGATGACCTCGTCGGGCATATCCGGCAGCAGATCCGCAAGGTCATCCGTGTCCAGGTTTTCGGTGGCTGCGATGAGCTCATCCGAGTCCATCGTGCCGATTAGGGTCAGGCGGACCTTGTCATGGACCTGGGCGAGGACTTCACCGGTCTGCTCCGAGGGCACCTCTTTCCAGGCCTGAAGCCGCTGGTCGGTGGGCAGGGATTCCAGCAGTACGGCGATTTCCGCCGGGTGCATATCTGCGAGCGCTTCACGCATGCCCTCGGTATCGCCCGTCGATAGAAAGCCATGAAAGCTCTGCAGACGATCGGGCGTTTTCTCTTTCTCGATGGCTTCGGTCATGGGAGCACCGGCTGGGTGGACACTGGAGTTTAGCAAGCGTCCGCTGTTACGGGGAAGCGATCGGGGCGTTTAAAACCGGTAAACCACGGAGAACACAGAGATATATAAGGCTGACCACGGGGGACACGGGGAGCACGGGGTTGAAATAAAAATAGGGATAGTGAGACGAAAAAAGTGGGAGGAATAACGACAGTTCACAGGCGATAGTACACTAGGAGCCTGTCGGACTTAGGATGCTCCTACTCGACAACATGCTCCTGCGTTGTCTAATACCTACATCCATGTAGGCATGTGCCGGTGGGAGAGCGGCCCAAATTTCTCCGATTCCTCGTTGCGTAGAACCACTATGCGCCTCGAAATCGTAAAAATTTGGTCCCCGCTCTCCCACCTTGCTCGCTACGGGCACCTAAGTCCGACAAGCTCCTAGCCAAAAAAACAAAAACCCCGGCGGCCCCCGTGTTCTCCGTGGTTTGAAGATCTCTGTGCTCTCCGTGTCCTCTGTGGTTTGCCCTCAGAGCCGGTTGATTGTCTCCAGGGCGTCGGCGATTTCAAGGGGATCGTGCTTTTTCAGAAGTCGATGGACGCGGTGTCTGATTTTCGAAACGTCACTGGAGATGATGATGCTTTTGACCTCCAGCAGGGCCCCGGCAGGCATGGAGAACTCGCTCAGGCCCATGCCGAGGAGCAACCGGGTGAACAGCGGGTCGCCGGCCATTTCCCCGCACATGGCAACCGGAACGCCGCGACGGCGCCCGGCATCGAGAATCATGGCGAGCAGCCGCAGTACGGCGGGGTTGAGCGGGTCATAGAGATGGCTCACGGCGGCATCGATACGGTCGGTGGCCAGGGTGTACTGGATCAGGTCATTGGTACCGACGGAGAGAAAGTCCAGGTGACTCGCCAGGGATTCGGAACACAGGGCGGCGGAGGGCACCTCGATCATGCCGCCCATGGGGATTTTGGCGTTGAAGGGCTTGCCCTCGTGGGTCAACTCCTCCATATAGCGTGCCAGCAGCCCCCGGACCTGGTGTACTTCGCCGATATGGGTGAGCATGGGTATCAGCAGTCGCACGGGGCCATGCGCCGAAGCCCGCAGGGCAGCCCTCAACTGGGCACGGAACAGGTCCACTTCCTTGAGGCAGAAACGTACCGCCCGCAGCCCGAGGGGTGAAATCGAGCTTGTGATTTCCGCCTGCGTACCTTTGTCGGCGCCGAGGTCCAGGGTGCGCAGGGTGAGGGGCAGGCCGCGAAGCCGTTTGATCGCCCGCCGGTAAATACGATACTGCTCCTCCTCATCGGGCAGTGCCCTGCGGTTCATGTAGAGAAACTCGGTACGAAACAACCCTACGCCGCTGGCACCAACTCCTCGCACTTGGCCCAGGTCCCCGGGCAGGTCGATGTTGACGTGCAGGGCGATCTCGATGCCGTCCCGGGTGGTGGCCGGCTGGTCCTTCAGCTTTTTGAGAGATGCACGGGCGCGCCGACGTGCTCGCTCATAGCGTCGGTAGAAATCGAGTGTTGCCGGGTCCAGGCCCGCCATCAGGACCCCGCGCTCCCCATCCACGACCACCGGTTCATCATCGTTGATATACTGGTAGGCGCGAGTTACACCCATAATCGCCGGAATTCCGAGATTGCGCGCCAGGATGGCTGTGTGGGAGAGCGGGCCGCCACGTTCGGTCACAATCGCCGCCACCTGCTGTTCATGGAGCAGAAGCAGGTCGCTGGGGGCAATATCGATGGCGATGACGATCCGTGATCCGGCGTCGGGTTCGGGGACGCCCGCCGAACGCTCCCCGTGGGACAGCACCTGCTGTACCCGTCCCGCTACGTGAGCGACGTCATCGCGCCGGGTCTTCAGGTAGGCGTCATCCATGGCATCGAACACCTTTTCCAGGGCACTCTGCTGCAGCTTGAGGGCCCATTCGGCATTGCAGCGCCTGGAGCGGATCAACTCGACCGGTGCTGCGGAGAGGGTAGTGTCCTCGAGCATCAGCAGGTGGGTATCGATGAACGCCGCGATCTCTTCCGGTGTGTCGGAGGGAATACGTTCGCGGATTGCCTCCAGCTCGCTGCGTGCGGTGGCGAGGGCCTTTCGAAAACGGGCGACTTCCTCCTCGACATGCTGTTGGGGCAGCACGTATTCGAGGATTTCCAATCGGCCCCGCTGCAGGATACGGGCCTTGCCGATGCCTACTCCCCTGGAGACACCCGTGCCGGGCAGCGCTACGGCCATAGTCGAACCTCCCGTATTCAGGATTGCCAGGCACCGCCGCCTTGGCTCAGCCGGCCGTCAGGCTGCTAGGAGCCTGTCCGAGAAGAGACTGACCTGCTGCGGCTCGTGACGGTCGCTATTCTCGGATAGGCTCCTAGGCTTCCTCGCCGAAGCGCTCTTCAAAGAGTGACTGCAGGCGGTCGAGCGCCTGCTGTTCATCAGGGCCGGCGGCAGAGAGCGTAACGCGGCTGCCCTTTCCGGCGGCGAGCATCATTACGCCCATTATGCTCTTGCCGTTGACCTTGCGGCCGTCCCGGGCCAGTCCGACATCGGATTCGAACTCCGACGCCAGCTTGACGAATTTGGCTGCCGCCCGGGCGTGCAGACCCAGCTTGTTGACGACCTCCACTTGCCGTTCAGGCATGTTTGGCCTCCAGGGGTTCCTCGCAGAGCAGCACACCGTCATGACCACCCGACAGTGCTTTCGTTGTCAGGGCATCGAGCTCCATATCGGCATAATTGAAAACCCGGATGAGCATGGGCAGGTTGACCCCGGCGACAACACGCACGGCGGATCGCCCAAGCAGGCTACAGGCGATATTACCGGGGGTGGAGCCGTACATGTCGGTCAGAACCAGGAGTCCGTCACCCTTGTCGAGATCGTCGGCGAGCCGTCGGGCCTCGGTGCGCAGGGCCTCGGGGTCCTGATCCCGCGAAACCGACAGGATCTCCGCATTGATCGGGCAGCAGCCCAGGGTATTGGACGCGGTTTCCAGGAGAGCCGCACCGAGCTGGTCATGCGCGATAATCAAGAGACCGGTATTCATCAGTGCACCAGCTCCCTGTGACGCGTCAGCACCCGCGGGTATGCGCGGCGAAAACGCTCTGCCAGCCGCTCGGTGAGGTAGACCGAACGGTGCTGGCCGCCGGTACAGCCGATGGCGACGGTGACATAGCTGCGGCGGTCGGCCTCGAAACGAGGCAGCCAGGAGTCGAGAAAACCGGCGATATCATCAAGCATGTGAGTGACGTCCTCGTGGCCTCGCAGATAAGTGGCCACCTCCTCATCACGACCGGTAAGGCCCCGCAGATGGGGCTCCCAATGGGGATTCGGCAGGCATCTTACGTCGAAGACAAAATCGGCGTCCACCGGAACCCCGTGTTTGAAGCCGAAGGATTCGAACAGCAGCGAGGTGGTCTCGCCCGGCGGCCCTCCCACCTGTTGCAGAACCCAGTCACGCAGCTGGTGAATGGTGGTTCGGCTGGTATCGAATTTCAGATCCGCTCGGCTGGAGATCGGTTCCAGTCGGGTCCGTTCGTGACGGATGGCATCTGCAAGGGTCAATTGTTCGTCAGTCAGCGGGTGGCGCCGACGCGTCTCGGAGAAGCGCTTGATGAGGGTTGCGTCATCCGCATCGAGAAAGATCACTCGGCAGTCCACGTCGAGCTCAGTCAATCGAGCGAGGATCCGCGGAAAATTGCTCAAATCGCCGGTAAGGTCGCGAACGTCCACCCCGACGGCGGCATACTGGTAGTTCTCACTGTCTGCATGGACCAGTTCCTTTGCAAAGGCCGGGAGCAGCCCCATGGGCAGATTGTCGATGCAGTAGAAGCCGGCGTCCTCCAATGCATGCAGCACTACGCTCTTGCCGGCTCCCGAGGTGCCACTGACAACGAAGAGTCTCACCGCTATCTCTCCATCAAATTGCGCTGTCGATCAACGAAATCTTTGGCAGCGTCATAGCCGTTACGGTACAGGATGTGGTTACGGGCTGCCGCCTCCACCAGGACCGCCAGATTGCGCCCGGGGGCGACCGGCAGCCGAATCTCGGGGACATCGATCTCGAGAATTCGCTCCATGCGGCGGCTGCCGGTGAACCGGTCCGCCTCGTCCGGCTCCTGAAACTCGGTGAGCTGGACGATCAACCGCAGGTACTTCTGACGCTTGACGGAGGTATCGCCGAACATGGCGCGGATGTTGAGCACGCCCAGGCCCCGCACCTCCAGGAAGTCGCGCAGGGCTTCCGGGCACTGCCCCTGGAGGATGTCCGGGGTGATTCGCACGAATTCGGGGGCATCATCGGCAATAAGACGATGGCCGCGGGTAATGAGTTCCAGGGCCAGCTCGCTTTTACCGATGGATGATTTTCCCGTCAGCAGTACGCCTATGCCCATTACCTCCATAAAGACACCGTGTAGCACTGTCTTGGCCGCCAGTACGTGTGTCAGGTAGTAGCTGAGATGGTCGATCGCCCTTTCGCTGCCCTTGGGGGTACCCAGCAGCGGTATTTTCTTCTGTTCAGCCAATTCCAGCATCCGCCGGGGTGGCGGTTGATCTTCAGCAATGATGACGAGGGCGATCTCGCCGGAGAAGAGGAGGGCAAGGGTGTCTTCGTACGAGTTTTTGCCAAGTCCGTGTAGGTAGTCGAGTTCGGCGTGGCCGATTACCTGAATGCGGTGTGGATGGATGAAATTGAGGTGTCCGATCAGCGAGGTTTCCGTGTCCTCTCCCTCCAGCACGGGGCGTCCTGCCCCGTGCGGACCGGCCAGCCAGCGCAGCTTCAGGCGTTCATGGTAAGCATCGTACAAGCTATCGGCAGTGACCGGCCGGGACGTCATGTCAGCTCCCTGGTGTACTGGTTAGAGCTAATTCAGAGCCTTCGGAAAAGGCCAGGACAATGCGCAGCACACAGGTCATGGTCATTTTCCTGTGGAGTGCCAGTTTTTGATCAGTCGATAGAGCGAATCGGAATCGCTGGCGCTGCGCAGTCGCTCCAGCAGTTCGGGGTCGCTGAACATCTGGGCCAATTGCGACAGCAACTGCAAGTGTTCGTCGGTCGACTCTTCGGGTACGAGAAGGGCGAACATCAGATCTACCGGCTCGTGATCCACGGCATCGTAGTCGACCGGGTTTTCAAGTCGTACAAAGGCGGCGAGTACCTGTTGGCTCTTCTTCAGCCGCCCGTGGGGAATGGCCACTCCGTGGCCCAGGCCGGTGCTGCCAAGTCGCTCCCGTGAAAGCAGGCTGTCGAAGATGTCCTTCTGTGTCAGTGCGGGATCCTCGGCAGCCATCAGGCCACTCAGTTTCTCCAGGGCGCGTTTCTTGCTGGCAGCCGGCAGGCCGGTGCTGACGCGACTGGGAGACAACAAATCGGCTAGTTCCATGATATCTATTGCAGCTCCTCAGGGGCTATTTAAAGGCGGCGCCTTCGTCACGGTGATGATCGGTGACCTTGTCCTTGTGGCGGCGGATCTGCCGGTCCAGCTTGTCCACAAGCGCGTCAATGGCGGCATACATGTCCTCGTCCTCGGCATTTGCAAACAGCTGGTTACCGGTAATATTGATAGTCGCTTCCGCCTTCTGGGACAGCTTTTCGACCGTAAGGATAACGTGGACATTGGTAACGTGGTCGAAGTGACGCTCCAGCCGTTCGAGCTTGGAAGAAACATAGTCCCGAAGGGCCGGGGTGATGTCCACGTGGTGACCGGTGAGGTTGAGTTGCATGGTACGCTCCTTTCGTATTGAGTCCGACCCATCAGGCCAGGCGTTTGCGTTCGTTGGATGGAGGGATGGCCATTGCCTCCCGGTACTTCGCCACCGTGCGGCGGGCCACCTTTATCCCTTTCTCGCCGAGAAGGGTGGTGATTTTATTGTCACTCAGTGGTTTTGCCGCATTTTCATCGGCAACCAGCTGTCTGATCAAGGCTCGAATCGCGGTGGAGGAGGCTTCGCCACCATCGGCGGTGCCGACATGGCTGGAAAAGAAGTACTTGAGTTCGAAAATGCCCCGAGGGGTATGCATGTATTTACGGGTGGTGACGCGCGAAATGGTGGATTCGTGCAGCGCAAGCTCCTCGGCGATGTCGTGCAGAACCATGGCTTTCATGCCTACCTCACCCCGTTCCAGGAATTCTTGCTGATGCTTTACGATAGCGGTAGCAACCCGTAGCAGAGTCTCGTTACGGCTCTGGAGGCTCTTGATAAACCAGCGCGCCTCCTGAAGGTGGTTTTTCAGCGTCGTCGAGTCGCGCCTGTTTTCCACCTTCTTCACCAGGGCCGCATACTGGGCATTGACACGCAGCCGGGGTGCCGTTTCGGGATTCAGCTCCACGCGCCAGTGTCCTTTCAGTTTACGGACAATGACGTCCGGTATCACGTACTCCGAATTCGTTGCGCCGATGGTGTTGCCTGGCCGTGGATTGAGTGACTGTATAACACGAATCACCGCCAGCAGCTCCTCTTCATCGACCTTCAGACGTCGCTTGAGCTGGTTGTAGTCGCGCTTGGCGAGTAGCTCGAAAAACTCCTCGAGTAGTCGGACCGCCATCTCCAGGCGCGGGGTCCTCTCTTCGAGCTGGCGGGCCTGGAGGAGCAGGGTTTCCCGTAGATCGCGGCCGGCCACCCCGGGAGGATCGAAGTTCTGCACCCGGTGCAGAACGGCTTCCACTTCGTCGAACTCGATCTCCGGGTCCTGGCGTACCAATCCTTCGTGAATTTCCTCGAGCGGCAGCATCAGAAGACCATCATCGCTAACGGCGTCGATAATCGCCTCGGCGATGGATTGGTCGACCGCTGACATCGGTGTCATCTGCATCTGCCAGATGAGGTGCTCGCGGAGGCTTTCAGAGCGGGTGTCGCCATACTCGACAGGGCGGTCATCATCTTCGCCGGATGATGAAGCCGGTGTGGTGGACAGTGTCTCGTAGACATCCTCCCAGGCACTGTCCACCGGGAGCTCATCCGGCATGCCGGCATCTTCATCGAGTCGTATGTCATCCGTCCTTTCGTCCGACTCCCGGGCCGCATCGGCCTCCTCCCTTTCGGCATCACGCGCCTCGCTCTCCTCCTCGGGCTCTTCGGTTTCCTCAAGCATCAGGTTGGATTCGAGGGCCTGCTGTACCTCCAGCTGTAATTCCAGCGTCGACAACTGCAGCATGCGGATTGCCTGCTGCAACTGGGGCGTCATGGTGAGGCTCTGGCCTAGGCGGAGTTGTAGCGATTGCTTCATAGCGACCTGCGAAATCCCTAGCCTGGACGTTTTGTAAATTGGCGCGCTGGTCGCGCAAAAAATGGTTCGCACACGGAACTTTCCGAAGGAGAGGCGTATCGGCCGACCAGGGCAATATCCCTTGTGCGGACAGAGACAAAAGAAGGCGCGTGTAACCGGCTCATTTCGGCGGACACGGGGACCGGGGCATTCTAACGCATAGTTTGTGGTATTGGCAGCAAAATTGCCTGCCCCCGGACGGGTCCAAAATGGCGTCAGAGCCGGAAGTGTTGACCCAGATAAACGTCCCGTACCTGTTGATTGGACAACAGCTGGTCGGGATTTCCCTCGGCGATTACCCGGCCCTGGTTGAGAATGTAACCGCGTTCACAGATCCCCAGGGTTTCGCGGACGTTATGGTCGGTGATCAGCACGCCGATATCGCGCTCCTGAAGGTGCTTGATGATCCCCTGAATATCGATTACCGAAATCGGGTCTACGCCGGCGAACGGCTCGTCGAGAAGGATAAACCGGGGTTCGGTGGCGAGTGCCCGGGCAATTTCGACCCGCCGTCGCTCTCCACCCGAAAGACTCATTCCGACATTGTCGCGAATGTGCCCGATATGCAGCTCCTCCAGGAGTGACTCCAGGTGGTCCCTGCGCTCGCCGCGGTCCAAATCGGCCCGTGTTTCAAGGATCGCCAGGATGTTTTCGGCCACCGTGAGCTTGCGAAAGATGGATGCCTCCTGCGGGAGGTAGCCTACGCCCCGGCGTGCCCGGCGGTGCATCGGATGACGGGTGAGATCCTCTTCGTCAAGGAGGATGCGTCCGGCATCACAGGGGATGAGCCCGACGATCATGTAAAAACAGGTGGTTTTTCCGGCTCCGTTGGGACCGAGCAGCCCGACCACTTCGCCGCTGTAGATTTCCACGGAGACGTCGTCGACCACGGTCCTGGAGCGATACTGTTTGGCCAACCCGATTCCGGCCAGACGCGCCCGCTGTCCGGCTGCAGCGGTCATGGCGAATCGTTCTCCGTGTCCTTCCTGGGTTGAATGACCGCGTGCACCCGATCATCATCACCGCTGGTGGCGTGAACAGTATTTTCCAGAGTGTCGAAGACAATCCGTTCGCCCAGAAATTCATCGTTTCCCCGCCAGAGATGGCCCTGCCCGACGAGATAGGCCTTTTCGGCATCGGCGTCATACTCGATGCGCAGCGCCTCGCCACGCACTTCGTGCAACGCTCCATCCGGCTGCTGTCGGAATGTGGCGGGTTGGCCCTTACTCTCCATACGACTCACTTCACCGTTTCGGTAATGCACAATCAACTCTTCGGCGGTAAGTTCCATGCTGCCCTGGGTCACGTTGACATCGCCGGTGTAGACACTGACTCCGGTTTTTTCGTTGATCTCGACGCTGGCGGCACGAATATGGATCGGTTGTTCGCGATCGCTGGAGAGCGCCCCCGCAAGGGATGGGGCGAACAATACCAGGAGCCAGAATAGATTAGCGGCGCGGCCCATGGGTTCCTGTCACCTCGGAAAGCAGTTCAAGACGTTGTTGTGCAAAATATGCCCGCATTCCCACTCCGTTGATTTGAGTCTGCGGTCCCGTGATCGTCACCGCGGCATCGGTCTCCGCATAATCTCTCTGTGGGTACATTCGCAGGTGATCGGTCAGCAGCATGCGGGGAGGCCCGCCGTCGCCGCCCGGCTGATGGATTTCCACGTTGCCGCTAAGGTACACCACTTCGCTCCCGGGGCCTACCTGGCCGCGATCGGAGCGGGCGTGCCAGTTGGCTTCACCCTCTCCGTAGAGCACGACACGCGGCTGCACCAATTCGGCCGTATCCGTGTCGGGAAAGTGGTCCATGCGCACCGCAGAGAGCCGATACTCGGGCTGGCCCGTCGGCCCCATGGTGGTGGCGGTGAAGTCACTCAGAAAGTAATCAGGGACCTGGCGGTGAACCTGTTCGCGCCTCTCTCGCTCATCTTCCGCTTGCCGGGACAGCCAGTTGCTCAGCAGCAGCGCTCCCAGAGCGGATACGATCAAGAGTAGAACACGACGATTCATCGCAGATAGTGAGCGAGCTGGGTATCGAGCGTGCCCTGCGCCTCCATGACGAGTTCACAGATATCCCGGCCGGCACCCCGGCCGCCCGGGTTGGGTGTGATCCAGTGACTGTGTTTCTTGACCAGCGCATGGGCGTCCTGAACCGCCACCGCCAGACCCGCCCGTCGCATGACCGGAAGGTCCATGATGTCGTCACCGACATAGGCGACCTCTTCGGCAAGTACTCCGCTGGCCGCAAGCAGGTCCTCAAAAGCCGGAAGTTTTTCCATCCGCCCCTGGTAGACGTGTCGGATTCCCAGGCTCTCCATGCGTAGCCGCACCACCTCGGAGGTACGGCCGGTGATAATGCCGATCTCGACCCCGCTGGCCTGCAGCATTTTCATCCCGTGGCCGTCACGTGAATAAAAGGCCTTGTACTCCTGACCGTCGTCGCCGATGAAGAGACTGCCGTCGGTCAGTACCCCGTCGACATCGAAGATGACCAGGCGAATCCGGGCGGCTTTTTCCAATATATCCTGCATAATCGCTCACTTCGTTCGCGAGGTTCGAGGTACAAGATACGAGATACGGGGGGATGTGTCGCTAGGCGACGATGATTTGATCAAACGGCGCGAAGCGCACAAACACCTCGAATCTCAAATCTCAAATCTCGAATCTCGTCCCTCGTATCTGTCTATACCACGCCGGCCCGCAGCAGATCGTGCATGTTGAGTGCGCCCAGCAGCTTGCCCTCGTCATCCACCACAGGCAAGGCGTTGATCTTGCGGGACTCCATGATTTGCAGGGCCTCCGCGGCCAGCATGGCGGGCCCGGCGGTGACGCTGCCGCGGTGCATGACCTCGGCAATCGGCACGTTGGAAAAGTGGAAGTCGCCATGGTCCAGGAGTCGGCGCAGGTCGCCATCGGTGAAGATACCGATTAGCCGCTCTTCGGCATCAACCACCGAAGTCATTCCCAGCCCCTTTTCGGTCATTTCCACCAGCGCCTCTGAAAGGCGTGCATTTTCATGTACTTGCGGCGAGGCTTCGCCGGTATGCATCAAATCCTCGATGCGTAACAGCAGGCGCCGGCCCAGTGTTCCGGCCGGGTGAGAGCGGGCGAAATCCTCGGCGGTAAAGCCGCGTGACTCCAGCAGCGCCACGGCCATGGCATCACCCATGGCGAGCGTGGCGGTGGTACTGGCGGTCGGTGCCAATCCCAGTGGACACGCCTCTTTTTCCACCGAGACATCGATATGCACGGTCGCGGTCTGCGCAAGACGCGAAGCCGGTTTTCCGGTAAGGGCGATCATCGGAACGGCCAACCGCTTGATGAGCGGCAGGATGGTAAGCAATTCGTCGGTTTCCCCGGAATTCGACAGCGCCAGCACCACGTCCTTGGGCGTGATCATTCCCAGATCGCCGTGACTGGCCTCACCGGGATGCACAAAGAAAGCCGGGGTGCCGGTGCTGGCCAGGGTGGCGGCAATCTTGGCCCCGATATGACCCGATTTGCCCATGCCGGTGACCACCACCCGCCCTTCACAGGCCAGCATCAGTCGGCAGGCGGCGGCGAATTCACCGTCCAGGCGTTCCGCCAGACACGCAACTGCCCGGGACTCCGTCTCCAATACCGCGCGGCCCAGATCGCAAAGACGGACATCGTCGGTCGTTCGCGGCATGCCAGTGCGCTGTTTCATGCTAATTGGCACTTTCAGAGCTACGCCTCCGGGTAACCGAGCTCGGTGAGTTTGGCGCTGAGCTGATCCCGGTCCAGAGTATCCCCTTTTACGGTGACCGTGCCGCCTTCGACCACCACCTCGACATCGCTGACACCGGGCAATTCCTTGAGGCCGTTTTCGATATTGCTCGCGCAACCGGCGCACTTGACGTTTTGGACGGTGAACTGTTCAGTCTGCATCGTGAACTCCTCATCAGTTGAATTGTGCGGTGTCAGGCGCCGGCACCCTGAACACTCTCATACAGCAGCCACAGGTAGCCGACATAGGCAGCCAGCAGGATACCGCCTTCGGTGCGACTGATGTGGCCGGGCTTGCGGAATCCGTAGGCCATGGCGAACAGCGCCACGCTCAGGCCGATCATGATCGGATAGTCGCGGGTGAGGATATCTTCCTGCAGCACGGCCGGGTGGATTAGCCCGGGCATGCCCAGCACCGCCAGCAGGTTGAACATATTGGAGCCCAACACGTTGCCGATGGCAATATCGTGCTCTCCCTTCAATGCGCTCATGATCGAGGCGGCCAATTCCGGAAGGCTGGTGCCCAGGGCGATTATTGTCAGCCCGATAATCAGGTCCGGTACCTCGAACCACTGGGCGATATTGACCGCGCCCCATACCAGAAGCCGTGAACTGCCAACCAGCACCGTTATGCCCAGCAGTAGCCAGAATATTGCCCTGGCGGTGCCCATTTCCGGGGGAAGTTCGTTGCTGTACTCGGCATCCAGCGGGTCGGTCTCCCCGCCGGCACGCTGCCGAAGGGCCAGATTTACTATCCAGTAGATGACCAGGCCCATGCCCAGCACCAGGAGTACGCCATCGAGTCGCCCCAGGTGCCCGTCCAGCAGCAGTCCCAGGGCGATTAGCATCACCACCAGCAGTAGCGGGAATTCGCGGCGCAGGGTCTCCGAACGTACCGCAAGTGGCGTGATTACGGCTGTAGCGCCCAGCACCAGCGCGACGTTGGTGATATTGGAGCCAATCGCGTTGCCGACTCCCATGTCCGGGCTGCCGGCCCAGGCGGCAGTGGCGGATACCAGTATTTCCGGGGCGGAGGTGCCTACCCCGACCACGGTCAGGCCGATTACCATGGGCGTGACGCCCAGGTTGCGGGCGATTGCGGCCGCGCCTTCCACGAAGCGATCGGCACCCCATACCAGCAGGGCGAAACCGGCCAGTACGGCGAGTGAAGACGACAGCAGCATGACTTTTCCGAACTCCGTTAGTGTACTGTTGCATGCTTGGCGGTGCTTTCAGCGAGCCGCTGGCCGGCCAGATGCAAGGCGCGTTTCGCAGGGAATGGCGCGCCCTTTTCAAGAAACGTAACGCAGCAGATGGCCGGCCAGCGGCTCGCCCGAAGGGAGCCCCCCAAAAACGCCATGACGGCGTTGCGGACTCCATCCCTGGAGTCCGCCCTTCGGGCCAGCCTTCGGCTGTCCGAATCCGCTCCCGGCGGATTCGTGCAGCGCTTGACAAGGGAATAACCATTGCCTGCGCGCTGCGCCTTGTCCTGACTTTTTTGGGGGGCTCTGAAAGTATCGCCAAGCATGCAACAGTACACTAGGGCTCACCGCTCGCGGCAGGGGCGGGCTCGTCGAGAAAAGAGTCATCCAGGAATGAATCGTCCAGGAACGGATCGGAATCTGTCATGGGCGGGCTGCCATCGTGGATCAGGCTTTGTCGGCGCTGCAGATAGGAGTCCCGCATGAATCCGTAGGGGTCCAATGCGGCTTGGTCAAGCACGCGGCTGGCGCGCAGTAGTCCGGCACGCGTATCCACCGCTTCCAGGCCAATCAGGCTCCAGCGGGTAGTATCGTCACCCAAATGGTACGCGGGATAGGCATAGCCATCCGGGATCCGGCCGAAGCCGTCGCGCAGCGTGCTGGGCCCGAGGAACGGCAGCACCAGATAGGGGCCGCTTCCCACGCCCCAGTAACCCAGCGTCTGTCCGAAGTCTTCGTTATGCTTGAGGAAATCCATTGGCGTGGCTACGTCGATGAGTCCACCAAGCCCCACGGTGGTATTGAAGGTTATGCGGCCTGCGTCGGACACCGCCTGCTTGAATTTGAACTGCAGCAGATTGTTGACGAGGGTGACCACGTCGTCGAGATTGCCGAAGAAATTGGAGATGCCGCGGTTGACCGGCCTGGGGAGCACATCCTGGTAGGTCTGGGCCACAGGCTTTAGCAGTGCCTGGTCGAAGGCGTCGTTGAAACGGTAGACGGCCCGGTTGAAACCTTCCAGCGGATCGTTGGGCTCCTCGGGCCATGCTTCCTGTGCACCGGCAGCGCCGGCAAGCAGCAGCAGTATTCCGGCCATGGCCGGTGTGCGGGTTGGCAGCACCTGTATATCCTTCTTTCCCGGGCTCTAAGGACGCGCATTATCCGCAGGCGGAGGTGTCGTGATCAAGGCCGATTGGTGAACTCGCGTGATTCTCTCCCAAACTGCGGGTGTCGGAGAGGCTAGTCCCGACGCGCCTGCAGCCGGCTTATGCTGCAGGAAGAGAGCCGGGCAGGTTACCATTGCCGCCTTTTACAGGGTAGCAGGAGGAGCTTCGTGCAAATTGGGGCCTATGGCTGGGACCATGACGGGTGGCAGGGGCATTTTTACCCGGATGATCTGCCGGCCGAATGGCGTCTTGGCTACTATGCGGGTGAATTCTCGGCGGTGGTGGTGCCGGTTGCCGACTGGATCGGATTGACTCCGGAAATGGCGGACGAATGGCGCAGTGACACTAGTGCAGAGTTCCGTTTCTACCTGGAATTACCGGGGGAAGGGGCACCATCGATGGAGCCCGGCCGGCTGAGCGCGATTGCGGCACCTCTGGGTGAACGTCTGGGGGGGTTGGTCGCCGATTTCGGGTGTGAGCCCCCCCCACGGGCCCTCCTTGCCGGCGAATGGACCGCGCTGGCACCGGTTGGTCTGATTGCCGCAGCGGATTGCGCAGACGCACAGGTCGACATCTGTTCGTCTGACGGGAGCCGTTGTCGCGGACCCGGGCGGCTGGCGTTGCGCCGCTGCACAGAGAGCCGTGTCGAGCCGCGGGCGCTGCGTGAATTTCTGGAGCTGCTTGCCGCCACCGGAGCGGAGGAGGGATTGCTGTGGTGCGGCCGGGAACCCGATGTTCCGGAGACAATGCATCAGGCGCGGATCGTTGCCGATCTGCTGGGCGTGTAGGGTCAATTCCGTAGTGTGACGCCTGTCCGGTGCGAGTGATTGCACCTGTTGCCTTCAGGCATGTCGAGTTGACGCTTGGGCGACGGATAGCGGACACTTTGTATCTAACAAGAAAAAGGGGTTGGCATGTCTTCGGACAGTGAGCCATTGGTGAGTATTCGCGGCCTGCATTTCGCACGCGGGCGCAAGATGATCTTTGACGGGGTGGATATCGACATCCGTCGTGGAAAAGTCACCGCGATCATGGGGCCCAGCGGCACCGGCAAGACGACGCTGTTGCGCCTGATTGGTGGCCAGCTCCGGCCCGACAAGGGGAGCGTGCGCGTCGACGGTCTTGAAGTGCCGAAGCTCCGTACCCGGGAGTTATACCGGCTGCGTCGGCGCATGGGCATGCTGTTCCAGAGCGGGGCACTGCTGACCGATCTCAACGTCTTCGACAATGTGGCCTTTCCCCTGCGCGAGCATACCGATTTGCCGGAATCGATGATTCGGGACCTGGTGCTGATGAAGCTGGAGGCCGTCGGCCTGCGAGGCGCGCGCGGACTCACTACCGCCGAGCTTTCGGGGGGGATGGCACGGCGGGTAGCACTGGCCCGGGCGATCGCCCTGGATCCGATGATGATCCTGTATGACGAGCCGTTCACTGGTCAGGACCCCATTTCCATGGGAGTACTGGTCAAGCTCATTCGGGAGCTGAACGACGCCCTGGGATTGACCAGTGTGATCGTTTCCCATGATGTGCAGGAGACCTCGGCCATCGCCGATGACATCTACCTGCTTTCGGACGGCAAGGTGGTCGCCCACGGCAGCCCGGACGAGCTGGAGCACTATGATTCCGAGTGGGCGCGCCAATTTCTCAAGGCCCTGCCGGACGGGCCGGTGCCATTCCACTATCCGGCGCCCGACTTCGCTGAAGACCTGCTGGCGGGCAGTGAAGGGGGCCGTGCATGGCAATGAAGGGACCCGCCGGCTGGTTCCAGGCTCTGGGTGCCAGCGCATTGGGCTTTTTCGAGCGGCTTGGACGCGGTCATCTTCTGCTGTTTTCGATCCTGGCCCGCCTGCCGGCCCTGGTGCCGCGTTTCGGGCTGGTGGTGCAGCAGATCTACAGCGTCGGCGTACTCTCGCTACTGATTATTCTGGTCTCGGGCCTCTTCGTCGGGATGGTGCTGGGTCTACAGGGTTACTACACGCTGGTCGACTTCGGGGCCGAGCAGTCCCTGGGTACCGTCGTGGCGCTGACGCTGGTGCGCGAGCTGGGACCGGTGGTGACCGCGCTGCTGTTTGCCGGTCGCGCCGGATCGGCCCTGACCGCGGAGATCGGACTGATGAAGGCGACCGAGCAACTCTCCGGAATGGAGATGATGGCGGTGGACCCCATCAAGCGGACCCTGGCCCCACGTTTCCTGGCGGGCTTTCTCTCCCTGCCTCTGCTGGCGGCGATTTTCAGTGCCGTCGGCATCATGGGCGGCTATATCGTGGGGGTACAACTGCTGGGTGTCGATGAGGGTGCCTACTGGTCGCAGATGCAAAACAGCGTCAATTTTTGGGATGACATCAACAACGGTGTCATCAAGAGTCTGGCATTCGGCTTCGTAGCCTCGTGGATCGCGGTTTTCGAGGGTTATGACGCCATACCGACCTCCGAGGGGGTGAGCCGGGCCACGACCCGTACGGTGGTTCACACCTCGCTGGCGGTGCTGGGATTGGATTTCATTTTGACGGCTTTGATGTTCGGGGAACCCTGATGCGTTCTAGGATGATTGAGATTTGGGTGGGAGTGTTCGTGGCCGGTGGGCTGGCGGCGCTTTCCATGCTGGCAATGCAGGTGAGCAACCTGACGTCGGTCGGTGAAGCGGACGGCTACGAGATCAAGGCCCGCTTCGACAACATCAGCGGGCTGAATGTCCGTTCGCCGGTCACCATGGCCGGTGTGCGTATCGGGCGGGTGGTCGATATCGACTTCGATGAGAAGACCTTCGAGGCGGTGGTTAGCATGCGCATCGAGTCGCAGTATGACCAGTTGCCCGAGGACAGCAGCGCCTCGGTATTCACCTCCGGCTTGCTGGGGGAGAAATATGTCGGGCTGGAACCGGGTGGTGCGCTGGACAACCTTGCCGATGGGGACGTTATTCATCTGACACAGTCCTCACTGGTGCTGGAAAGGCTCATCGGCCAGTTCCTGTTCAGCCAGGGATCGGATGATTCGAAGGAGGGAGCAGAGCCATGAAACGGATTCGAGGGATAGTACTTTGGGGCCTGACGGCATGGTTTTTGTGTGCGGGCCCGGCGGCGGCCCAATCCCAATCGGCCGAGGAGGCGCAATCGCTGGTACGGGAGACCACCGATGCCGTGCTTTCCCGGCTCGAGGCAAAGCGTGAGACCTTGCAGCAGAATCCCGAGGAGCTCTACGCCCTGATCGAAGATATTGTTCTGCCTCACTTCGACTTCGAGGCCATGTCACGCCTTGTTCTCGCCCGGCACTGGCGTACCGCCAGCGAGGAGCAGCGTCGACAGTTTGTGGAGGAGTTTCGTCGTCTTCTGGTGCGTACCTACGGCACGGCCCTTCTGGAATACAGCGGCGAGACGATCAATTATCGGCCGGTTCATGCCGAAGAGAACGCCGATCGGGTCAGCGTGCCCACCGAAGTCGTTTCGGACCGGGGCGGACCCTCGATACCCATCGACTATCGGCTCCATCAGGCGGACGGCAAGTGGTTGGTCTACGACATCAGCGTGGACGGAGTCAGTCTGCTGCTCAACTACCGTAACGAATACAACAGTGTGGTTCGGCGGGAGGGGATGGATACCTTGCTTGAACGCATGTCCGAGAAGAACGGCCGGGCGCCTTCATGATGACCGGCCGTTTCAAAGTCGATGACGGGTCGTGCCGGGTGGAAGGGGAGTTGACCTTCGAAACGGTGACCGATGTCCTGAAGCAGAGTGATTCGGTTTTCAAAACGGGCAGTGGCGCTCTCGTCATTGACCTCTCAGGGGTGACACGGTCCGACAGCGCGGGTGTCACGCTTCTGATGGAATGGCTGCGAAGGGCCCGGCAGGCCGATCTGGAGCTCCATTTTCAACAGATCCCCGAACAGATGCGGGCGATTGCCCGCACCAGTGGCATGGAGCCGCTGCTGCAATAGGAGCCGTGGCTCCCGCCGCTTCTGCGGCGTTGCCGGGCAAAGTATGCGGCCGTACTCATCTCGGTCGTAGGACAGATGACAGGACCTTCGGACGCGCGTTAAGATGGGCGGCTATTGTCGACGCTGGAGTCACTATGGAACCTGAAGCGGTTAAAGATCTCATCGAAGCCGGGCTGCCGGGGGTCGATGTCACCGTCCAGGGCGATGGCAGTCACTTTGACGTCACCGCCGTTGGCGACGTTTTTGATGGGAAGTCGATGGTGGAACAGCAGAAAATGATCTACGCCACACTGGGCGAGCGGATCACCAGCGGCGAGATCCACGCGATTAATATCAAGTGCTACACGCCGGCCCAATGGGCGACGGCGAGTAAGCTCAAGGTCGACTGAACGGACCGGACCTTTTGCCGAATGGACAAACTTATCATTACCGGCGGCGCTGCCTTGAACGGCGAGATTCGCATTGCCGGCGCCAAGAATGCCGCCCTGCCCATCCTTGCCGCCACCCTTCTGGCTGATGAGCCGGTGACAGTATGCAATGTCCCCCATCTGCACGACATCACCACTACCATGGAACTGCTCGGCAATATGGGCGTCGAGTTGGTGGTGGACGAGAAGCTCAATATCGAGGTGCGCTCCTCAACCATTCGGAACTTCTACGCTCCGTATGAACTGGTACGGACCATGCGCGCCTCCATTCTGGTGCTCGGGCCGATGCTGGCACGTTTTGGCAAGGCCGAAGTCTCGTTGCCGGGGGGCTGTGCCATCGGCTCGCGGCCGGTCAACTTGCATATCAATGGGCTCCGGCAGATGGGCGCCGATATCCGGGTTGAAAACGGCTATATAAAGGCCACCAGTCCCGGCCGACTGAAGGGCGCCAAGCTGATGATGGAGCTGGTGTCGGTGACCGGTACCGAGAACCTGATGATGGCGGCGGCCCTCGCCAAGGGCACGAGTGTCATCGAGAATGCCGCCCGCGAGCCGGAGGTGGTGGATCTGGCCTGCTGCCTGAATTCACTGGGTGCACGGATCTCCGGAGCGGGTACCGATACCATTGTCATCGAGGGTGTGGAACGCTTGCGTGGTGGACGCTATTGCGTACTGCCGGATCGCATCGAAACCGGCACCTACCTGGTGGCTGCAGCCATCAGTGGAGGTCGGGTCAAGCTCAAGGACACCCGGCCGGATCTCCTGGATGGCGTGCTTTCGAAGCTCACGGAAGCCGGGGCCGAAGTCGAGTGCGGCGACGACTGGATCAGCCTGGACATGAAAGGCAACCGACCGCGCGCAGTCGATGTGCATACCGCCCCGTACCCGGCTTTCCCCACGGATATGCAGGCGCAGTTCACGGCCATGAACTCGGTCGCGGAAGGGACGGCCACGATCACCGAAACCGTGTTCGAAAACCGTTTTATGCATGTGCAGGAGCTGCAGCGCATGGGGGCCAATATTCGCCTGGAGGGTAACACCGCCGTTATTCGCGGGGTGGAAAAGTTGACGGCTGCCCCTGTCATGGCAACCGACCTGCGCGCCTCCGCCAGCCTGGTTCTGGCCGGACTGGTGGCAGAGGGCGACACCCTGGTCGACCGCATCTATCACATCGATCGCGGGTACGACTGCATCGAGGAGAAGCTTTCGCAGCTGGGTGCCTGTATTCGCCGCATTCCCGAACATCAGTATACCCGCTCGGCAGCGCTGGATGTGATGCCATGAGTGAAACGCTGACCATAGCCCTTTCGAAGGGACGCATCTTCAAGGAGACACTGCCGTTGCTTGCCCATGCAGGCATTGAGCCGGTGGATGATCCGGAGAAGAGCCGCAAGCTGATCCTCGATACCAATCACGATGAAGTGAAACTGGTGATTATCCGCGCCTCGGACGTACCGACCTATGTCGAGTACGGGGCGGCAGACCTGGGCGTCGCCGGCAAGGACGTGCTGATGGAGCATGGCGGTGAGGGGTTGTACGAGCCTTTGGATCTGAAGATCGCCCGTTGCCGTTTGATGGTGGCGGGAGCGACAGAGGGACCGGCGCATGAGCGCCGCCTGAAGATCGCCACCAAATTTGTAAACAGTACCCGCCGGTACTATGCCCGCAAAGGCCAGCAGGTGGAGATCATTAAGCTGTATGGCTCGATGGAACTCGCGCCGCTGGTGGGTCTGGCCGATTACATCGTCGACCTTGTCGATACCGGAAACACCCTGAAGGCCAACGGCCTGCAGCCGCTGGAGCATATCGCCGATATCAGCTCCCGCCTGGTGGTGAACAAAGCCTCGATGAAGACCAAGCACGTGACCATCAAGCGATTCATCGACGACATTGCCCAGGCGGTGGAGAGCCGCGCCTAGGAACTATTCGTTCGAACCGCAAAGACGCCAAGAGCGCAAAGAGCGACTCGAAGTTTTTATTTCAAACCCGGTTGCCGAGCGGTGATACGCACCATGTTCAGGAACTCTATTCGGGTTTGATGTTGCTAGCGTTAGCATCCTCGCCGCTTGGCTCCAGGCCGTCCATCGAAAAGCATCATGAGGCAGTTCTTTGCGGTCTTTGCGCCTTTGCGGTTAATAACACGAGTTGAAAGTAGCCATGCCGAATATCCGAAGGTTCGACACGAAGCAACCCGATTTCTGGAGTGAGTTGGAGTCCCTGCTTTCCTGGGAAGGGGTCTCTGATGACAAGGTCAACGGGATTGTCCGCGATATCCTGAAGGCGGTTCGGGAGCGCGGCGATGCGGCGCTGGTGGAGTTGACGAACCGGCTGGACCGGATGGATGTGAAGAGCATCCGGGACCTGGAGATCCCGAGGGAAAGGCTTGAACAGGCACTGGCGGCGATCTCCACCGAGCAGCGCCAGGCGCTGGAACTCTCCGCCAGCCGTGTTCGCCTTTACCACGAGCATCAGAAGGGTGAATCCTGGAGCTATACCGAGCCCGATGGCACTCTGCTCGGGCAGCAGATCTCACCGCTGGAGCGCGCCGGGCTCTATGTGCCGGGCGGCAAGGCGGCTTACCCGTCATCGGTTCTGATGAACGGCATCCCCGCCAAGGTGGCCGGAGTCGGTGAACTGATCATGGTGGTGCCGACGCCGGATGGCGAAATCAACGATCTGGTTCTTGCCGCAGCGGCGGTGGTCGGAGTCGACCGGGTGTTTGCTCTCGGGGGCGCCCAGGCCATTGCGGCCCTTGCCTATGGAACCGAAACCGTGCCCGCAGTGGACAAGATCGTCGGGCCCGGCAACATCTTTGTCGCGACCGCCAAAGGTATGGTCTACGGCACGGTCGGCATCGACATGATCGCGGGGCCTTCCGAGATTCTGGTGATCTGTGACGGGGAGACGGACCCGGACTGGATTGCCATGGACCTGTTTTCCCAGGCCGAACACGATGAAGATGCCCAATCGATTCTGGTGTGTCCCGACGGCGCCTTTCTCGACCGGGTCGGTGAAGCGATTGCACGGCTCCTGCCCACCATGGAGCGGGCGGAGATCATCCGCACCTCTCTGGAAGCGCGCGGGGCATTCATACAGGTGAAGGACATGGATGAGGCGGTGGATGTGGCCAACTTCATCGCCCCTGAGCACCTGGAGTTGTCGGTTGCCGATCCGGAGGCGATGGCGCCCCGTATTCGACATGCCGGAGCCATCTTCATGGGCCGTTACACGGCCGAGGCGCTGGGCGATTACTGTGCCGGACCCAACCACGTCCTGCCCACATCGCGCACGGCACGCTTCTCCTCGCCCCTGGGCGTCTACGACTTCCAGAAACGCTCCAGTCTCCTCATGTTCTCTCCCGAGGGTGCCTCGGAAATGGGGAAAATCGCTTCGACCTTCGCCCGCGGCGAAGGCCTGACCGCCCATGCCCGATCGGCCGAATATCGGATAAAGAAACATTAACCACGGGGTGCACGGGGAACACGGGGAATTTTCGACCATAAAGAAAACTGCTCAAGAAAACATTCTTCCCGTACTCTGCAGCGAAAAACTGAAGTCCCCCGTGCTCCCCGTGTCCCCCGTGGTTAAAACCGACGTTATGAAAAAAGAACTCATCGACAAATGGATTCGGCCGGAGATTCGGGCCATCAATGCCTATCCGGTGCCGGATCCCGGCAGGCTGATCAAGCTGGACGCCATGGAAAATCCCTACACTCTGCCGCCGGAACTCCTGGAGGAGTGGCTGGACGCGTTACGCGATGTACCGCTCAACCGCTATCCGGATGCAAAGGCGCGCCATCTGACCGATCGTTTGCGGGCCACGATGGATGTGCCGGCGGGGATGGACCTGCTGCTCGGCAACGGCTCGGACGAGATCATCCAGATGCTGGCACTGGCCCTGGGCGGCCCCGGACGGACGGTACTGGCCCCCGAACCGGGTTTCGTCATGTACCGGATGATCGCCACCTTCACCGGAATGGATTACGTGGGTGTGCCGCTGCAGGAAGAGGATTTTGGCCTGAATCGGGACGCGATGCTGAAGGGTATCGATCAACATCAGCCCGCGATCGTCTATCTGGCTTACCCCAATAACCCGACGGGAAATCTTTTCGACCCGGAGGATATGGTCGCGATTATCGAGGCCGCGCCCGGACTGGTGGTGGTGGATGAGGCCTATCACGCATTTGCCGAACAGAGTTTCATGGGCCGCCTCGGTGAGTGGGACAACCTGCTGGTGATGCGCACCGTCTCCAAGCTGGGACTGGCGGGGCTGCGTCTGGGCTTCCTCGCCGGTCCGCGGGAGTGGATCGGCGAACTGGACAAGGTTCGGCTGCCCTACAACATCAATGTACTGACCCAGGTCAGTGGCGAATTCGCACTGAGCCATATGGGGGTACTGGATGAGCAGACCGCCCGTATCCGCGAGGAACGGGGCCGGCTGGCCTCGGCACTGGGTGGTATCGAGGGCGTAACCCCTTGTCCCTCAGCGGCCAACTTTATCCTGTTCCGCGTGGCGGATGATGCCGATGCGGTATTCGCCGGTTTGCAGGCGCGGGGCGTTCTCATCAAGAACCTGAACCCGGCAGGCGGGGCACTTTCCGGGTGCCTGCGGGTGACCGTCGGCACACCGGAAGAGAACGAGGCCTTCCTGGCAGCCTTGCGTGAAAGTCTCGGGTAAGTCGGCGATGTTGCACCGCAAAAGCCGACAGTTTTTGGGACTAGCGTCCCTCGGAGGTCGTCTGCAGCGGCCGTTCGGCGACTTCTGCCTGTAGTTCGAACGGCTGCCCATCGCGGGTTCCCCGGACGAGGATGTGGTCGCCGGGCTGGGCTCGGGTGATGGTGTTGAGTGCGTCGCGCAGATCGGTAATCGACTCGTTGCCGATTCCGGTTACGACATCGCCTGGTCTGAGACCGGAGCGATAGGCCGGTCCGTCGCGCAGCACGCCGGCAATAATGACTCCTTTTTCACTCTCCAGCCCGAAGGATTCCGCCAGTTCGGCCGTGATCTCCTGGATCTCGATGCCCAACCAGCCGCGGGAGACGTGGCCGGTCTCGATGATCTGGGTCATACTACCCTTGGCGAGCGTCATGGGAATGGCAAAGCCGATCCCCTGGGAGCCGCCGGTACGGGAAAAGATGGCGGTATTGATACCGACCAGTTCGCCGGTGGCGTTTATGAGGGCACCACCGGAGTTGCCCGGATTGATGGCCGCGTCGGTCTGGATGAAATTCTCGAAGGTGTTGATGCCCAGTTGGTTGCGTCCGGTCGCACTGGCGATTCCGAGCGTCACCGTTTGACCCACACCAAACGGATTACCAATGGCCAGCAGGACATCGCCGACCTGGAGCTCCTCGGAGCGACCCAGGGTTATCGTTGGCAGGTCCTCGAGGGCAATCTTGAGCACCGCCAGGTCCGCCTCCGGATCGGCGCCGACCACTTCGGCGTCTGTCTTGCGCCCGTCCCGCAGGGCCACGCGTATGGTATCGGCGTCTTCGATGACATGGTTGTTGGTCAGCACATAGCCGCGTGCGTTGACAATGACCCCGGAACCGAGCGATGACTCCTGGCGCTCCCGAGGTGGTACCTGGAAGCTGTCACCGAAAAAGTGGCGGAATATCGGATCGTCGAACATGCCATGGGGATCGTCCGCTGTGATCTTGCGCGTGTAGATATTGACGACGGCCGGGGCAGCGCGGGCGACAGCTTCGGCGTAGGATACCGGACCGCTTGCGGGAGAAACGGTGGTCGAAGTGGTGCTTTCGACGATCTCCACCACCGTCTGGTTTTCCAGCAGTTCCGGATGCCAAATCAGGACCACAAAGGCAGCAGCAAGCCCTACGGTAATCGACTGGAACAGAAACAACAGCGGTTTATAGCCCTTCATGCGCGGCTCCCATTGGGACTTGAGTTCCACAGTCTAACGCCTCTTCGGCAAATGACCACTGCATTCAGGGGCAACTGCGTTTTGAATCGAATTGGGATGAAACCCTGAAAGAAAGGGAGACAACGATGGCCCGACTCAGCGAAATCCTCACCTATACCGATGATCTGCTTGCAGTGGACGACTACCAGGACTACTGCCCCAATGGGTTGCAGGTCCAGGGCAGGGAGGAGGTCAATACGCTCGTTTCGGGCGTCACCGCCAGTCGCGAATTGCTGGAGCAGGCCGCTGAGGTCGGGGCGGACGCTCTTCTTGTTCATCACGGCTACTTCTGGAGAGGCGAAGATCCACGTGTGATCGGCATGAAATACCAGCGACTTCGCTGCCTGATCGACGCCGGGATTAGCCTGCTCGCTTACCATCTCCCCCTCGACGGGCATTCGGAATTGGGGAATAACGCCCGCCTGGGAGCCATGCTGGGTCTAGAGACCGGCGGCCACTTCGGGCGTGATCATCTGGCCCACTTCGCGGTGCTGAACACGCCCATCGCCTCCAGTGAGTTGGCCCGGCGGCTGGAAACCACTCTGGATCACGTCCCCTTGCATATTCCCGGAGCGCAGCGGCAGCTGCAACGCATCGGCTGGTGTACCGGGGCAGCTCAAGGTTTTCTGGCGGACGCAGCCGCTCTGGGACTCGATGCATTTATCAGCGGTGAAATCTCCGAGCCGACGGTGCACGTTGCGAGGGAACTCGGCATCGATTATTTCGCTGCCGGTCACCACGCCACCGAGCGCTACGGCGTCCAGGCCCTTGGGCGGCATCTGGCGGAACAATTCGGGGTTGAGCACCGCTTCATCGATGTGCCAAACCCGGTCTGACTACCTGAAGGGTCCGACTACCCCCTATGGAGGTACCTCTAACTTGACCTTCATTTAGGCGATGGGGGAAAATGCCTGTTGGTCAATTATAGAATATTGCTATTTTCTTGACCGCTCGCCGACGGTGGGTGGTTTTTTGCTTTGAGTTGATTAACTGAACTTTCCAGCGAGTGGGAGAGGCTTGATGAGCACTGAAGGTGTAGACAGGGGTCGGCGCCGGTTCCTCACCACTGTTACCGCAGGCGCGGGTGCAGTGGGTGTGGGTTTTGTAGCTGCCCCTTTTGTAATTTCCATGCAGCCGAGCGCGCGTGCCAAGGCAGCCGGTGCCCCGGTTGAAGCCGACATAAGCAAGCTCGAACCGGGCCAGATGGTGACCTATGAGTGGCGCGGCAAACCGGTCTGGATCGTTCGCCGTAGCGAGCGCAACCTCGATGATCTGCCTTCCATAAACGACAGATTGCGTGACCCGGCATCCGAGCAACCGCAGCAGCCGGAGTATGCCCAGAATCCCCAGCGCTCTATCAAGCCGGAGTTCCTGGTCATGATCGGTATTTGCACGCACTTGGGTTGTGCGCCCAGCTACCGTCCGGAGATTGCGCCGGCCGATTTGGGCGACGACTGGAGAGGCGGTTTTTTCTGTCCCTGCCACGGTTCCAAGTTCGACCTGGCTGGTCGCGTGTACTCGGGTGTGCCTGCGCCGCTGAACCTCGAGGTGCCGCCGCACATGTACCTGAGTGACACCCGCATCCTGGTGGGTGAAGATAAGGGAGCAGCCTGATGAGCGTCATGAACAGCGTAATGGGCTGGGTCGATGATCGCTTCCCGGCCTCCAAGATGTGGAAAGAGCACCTTTCCGAATACTATGCGCCGAAGAATTTCAACTTCTGGTATTTCTTCGGCTCTCTCGCCTTGCTGGTACTGGTGATCCAGATTGTCACCGGCATCTTCCTGACCATGAGTTACAAGCCCGACGCGACGCTCGCCTTCAGCTCTGTCGAGTACATCATGCGCGACGTGAACTGGGGCTGGCTGATCCGCTACATACACTCGACCGGTGCCTCGGCCTTCTTCGTGGTTGTCTATCTGCACATGTTCCGCGGGCTGATTTACGGCTCATACAAGCAGCCGCGGGAACTGCTGTGGATCTTCGGCATGTTGATCTACCTGGCGCTGATGGCCGAGGCCTTCTTTGGTTATCTGCTGCCTTGGGGACAGATGTCCTATTGGGGCGCCCAGGTGATCGTCTCCCTGTTCGGGGCGATCCCGATTGTAGGCGATGAGTTGTCGCTGTGGATTCGTGGTGACTTCGTGATTTCCGACGTGACCCTGAACCGCTTCTTTGCTTTCCATGTCATCGCAGTGCCGTTGGTACTGGTTGCCCTGGTCGCGGCCCATATCCTTGCCCTGCATGAAGTCGGCTCCAACAACCCCGACGGCGTGGAAATCAAGAAGAACAAGGACGAGAACGGCATCCCGAAAGATGGCATTCCGTTCCACCCCTACTACACGGTCAAGGACATTGTCGGCGTCGTCGTTTTCCTGATGTTCTTCTCCATTGTGGTGTTTTTCATGCCGGAGATGGGCGGTTATTTCCTTGAACATGCCAACTTCGAGCCGGCCGACCCGCTGAAGACTCCGCTGCATATCGCGCCAGTCTGGTACTTCACGCCGTTCTACGCCATCCTGCGCGCCATTCCCGACAAGTTCCTGGGTGTGGTCACCATGGGTGCCGCAGTGGTCATATTGTTCTTCCTGCCATGGCTCGATCGCAACCCGGTCAAATCCATCCGCTACCGCGGCTGGCAGTTCAAGGCGATGCTGACCCTGTTTGTGATTGCCTTCGTCGTGCTTGGTTACCTGGGTATGGAAGCGCCGTCGCCGGTCAAAACGTTTATCGCCCAGGTTGCGACGGCTATCTATTTCGCGTTCTTCCTGCTGATGCCCATCTACACGAAGATGGAAAAGAACAAGCCGGTTCCGGAAAGGGTGACGCAATGAAAAAGTTTATCTATGCACTACTGATCGCGGCGCTGCCTGGACTGACCATCGCAGCCGGCGGTGTCCAGCTGGACAAGGCCCCCATCGACCTGCATGACAAGGCCTCCCTGCAGCGCGGTGCCCAGCTGTTCGCCAACTACTGCCTGAGCTGCCACTCGGCTCAGTATATGCGCTTCAATCGCATGGCTCGGGACCTGGAAATGAGTGACGAGCAGGTTCGGGAGAATCTGATGTTCACCACTGACAAGGTGGGCGAAACCATGAACGTGGCCATGTCTGCGGACCAGGCCGAAACCTGGTTCGGCACGGCACCGCCGGACCTGTCGGTGCTGGCCCGTGCCCGGGGTGCGGACTACCTCTACACCTATTTCCGTACCTTTTATGTCGATGATTCGCGGCCGTTTGGCGTCAACAATGCCGTTTTTCCGGATGTCGGTATGCCGCATGTGCTGTGGGAACTGGAGGGTCTGAAAAAACCCATCCTGGAGAAGGTGGTTCACGGCGGTGAGGAGACCGAGGTAATCACCGGCTACCAACAGGTTACCGAGGGCAGCATGACCGAGGCCGAGTACGACCGTGCCGCCGCTGACCTGACCAATTTCATGGTCTACATGGCGGAACCGATTCGTACCGAGCGTGAACGTCTCGGCTGGTGGGTATTGGGCTTCCTGGGCGTGTTCTTCGTCTTCGCCTATCTGTTGAAGAAAGAGTACTGGCGGGACGTCCACTGACGCCGGGACTGCGGGCCGGTGTGCTATACTGCCTGACCGGCTCGCTGTTTTCTTGAAAACGCGGCGCGCCGCACATATTGGTTGACCCAGGGGTTTGGGCGTGCAGTCCAAACCCCCGTTCGTTTGATAGCAAGGAGAACTTCCCATGGGGGTGGTCGCCAACCGACGTTCCGTTATGACGCTATTCTCTGGTGACAATGATATCTATAGTCATCGAGTGAGAATCGTCCTTGCGGAGAAGGGGATCAATGTCGACATCGTCGATGTCGATCTCAACAACCTGCCAGAAGACCTGATTGACCTGAATCCCTACAACTCGGTCCCTACTCTGGTGGACCGTGATCTGGTGCTTTACCATTCCCAGATCATCATGGAATACCTGGACGAGCGTTTCCCTCATCCGCCACTGATGCCCGTGGACCCGGTATCCAGGGCCAACAACCGGATGATGCTCTACCGAATCGAGAAGGACCTTTACAGCTACGTCGATGTACTGGAAAACGGTCCCGAAAAAGCGGCCGTCAAGGCACGGAAGGAGATAAGGGACAGTCTCGTGGTGGTCAGTCCCGTCTTCGAACAAAAGCCGTTTTTCATGGCCGATGAATTTTCGCTGGTTGATTGCAGTCTCGCACCGCTGTTGTGGCGTCTGCCGGCCTACAACATCAGCCTGCCAAAACAGGCGGCACCGCTGGTGGCGTATGCGGAACGGCTGTTTGGGCGTGATTCGTTCCAGGCGAGCCTCAGTGAAGCGGAGCGCGAGCTCCGAAGCTGAAGTCCGAATGGTGCGGGGCAAACGGCCCCGCACCCGCACTGCCATCCTTCGTTCCAATCCCAATCCAGAGTTGCCATGACTCCAAGCCGTCCCTATTTACTGCGCGCTCTCTATGAGTGGATTCTCGACAATGGTATGACGCCGTATCTACTGGTGGATGCCGAACAGGAGAATGTCCAGGTCCCCGAGCAGTTCGTGGAAAATGGAAAAATCGTTTTTAATGTAAGCCCCTCGGCCATCCGAAATCTGGAATTGGGCAATGATTGGGTATTGCTGGATGCACGCTTCTCCGGTAGTCCGATGCAGGTCAGCGTGCCCATCATGGCCGTGCTTGCGATCTATGCTCGCGAGAACGGAAAAGGGATGGTTTTCACGGATGAGGAGGGCGGCGATCAGCCGCCCCCATCACCTCCCGGCGGAGGGGATGGCGATGATAAGCCGAAGCGTCCCAGCCTTAAGGTCGTCAAGTGAGTAATGAGTAGCTAGTGGCGAGTAGCGAGTAGCCAGGAGGCTCTGCGGGCCCGTCAAAGCGGCGGGAGCTTCTTGCCGGGATTGAGGATACCCGTCGGGTCGAACTGGGCCTTGATGCGATGCATGAGGTCGAGGGCGACGGGGTCGGTTTCACGCACGACATAGTCGCGTTTGTCGAGGCCGATGCCATGTTCCCCCGAGAGGGTGCCATCGAGGGCCAATACCATATTGAAGATGTCGGAGAGGCACTCGGCCGCGGCGCCCATCTGATTCGGATCATCCGGATCGACCAGCAGATTGACATGGATATTGCCGTTGCCGGCGTGGCCGAAGTTGACGATGGTGATGCCGTAGCGGCGTCCCAGGTCGTTCAGGCCGTCGATCAGGTCGGGCATGCGGGAGACCGGCACGACGACGTCTTCGTTGATCTTTTTGGGGGCTACGTTCCGCAGCGCCGGTGAAAGGGCCTTGCGCATCTGCCAAAGTGCCCGAATCTCCTGGGCGTTGCGCGCTTCGGTCAGCTCCAGGCAGTCGCTGTTGCGGGCGGCTTCCGCCACTGCAGTGGCGGCGTGCTCGATACACTCCGCCGGACCATCCACCTCGATCATCAACAGGGCCCCGACCTCTTCCGGGATGGTGACTTCGGAATAGTTGCGGATCATGCCGATGGCACCTTCATCCATGAATTCCAGGGCACAGGGGGTGATCGGTTGGGCCATGATGCGGGCGACCGCTTCAGCCGCGGCCCGGGTACCCCGGTAAAGGGCTCGCAGCGTCCGGCGCGCTTCGGGAAGCGGTGTCAGCTTCAAGGTGGCCTCGGTAATCACGCCGAGTGTACCTTCGGATCCCAACAGCAGGCGGGTCAAGTCGTAGCCGACCACTCCTTTGGTGGTGTAAACGCCGGTACGCAGCGGGCGGCCATCCCCGGTCACCCCGCGCAACCCCAGGGTATTCTCGCGTGGAGTGCCGTACTTGACGGCCCGGGGGCCGGCGGCGTTGCAGGCGAGATTGCCGCCGATCGTGCAGACGGCAGCACTGGTGGGATCCGGGGGCCAGAAGAAGCCGTGCTCAGCTGCGGCCTGTTGGACGGCCTGGTTGGTTGCCCCCGGCTGCACCACCAGGACCCGGTTGTCCGGGTCCACCTTGATGATCCGGTCAAGTCGTTCAGTGGAGAGCACCAGTCCCCCTGCGACGGGGACCGCCGCGCCAGCAGTGCCGGTGCCGCGACCGCGTACCACCAGTGAAAGGTCCGTTTCGTTACACAGGGCCACCACGGCGACGACCTGGGCGACGGTTGTGGGCAAGGCGACGGCAAGGGGAGTGCAGTGCCGGCGACTGTTGTCATAGCCGTAGGTCCAGCGGTCCGCAGTTTCCAGTAGCAGCCCTTTCGATCCGAGGATTTCCAGGAGTTGCTGCTGCTGGTCGTTGGTCAGCTGAGAATTATTCAATTGCGCGGTATCAGTCGAGATATTCGAATGCGCGGACAATGCGCTTTACGCCGCTGGTTTCACTCGCGATGGATGTGGCGAGATTGGCTTCGCCGCGAGTAATCAATCCCATCAGGTAAACCGTTCCGCTCTCCGTAACCACCTTGATACGGGTCCCGTCGATGGCCTTGTTGGCTAGCAGTTTTGTCTTTACCTTGGTGGTAATCCAGCTGTCCCGGCTGCGGGAGCCGATCTTGGCGGGTTCCGCCACCCGGATTTCATTGTGGACCTTTCGGACTTTGGGAATGTTCACCACGTATTCTTCGGCACGGCGACGCAGTTCCGCTGTGCGTGCTTCGCCGGTCAGGAGGAGCACGCCGTTATAGCTGACGGTGTTGATATGCGCGTTTTCCGACTTGGCGAGTGCGGCGTCTTTTTGCATTCGGGCAAAGGCTTTCATCTCGATCACCTGGTCATCGATCTGACTGCCGGCTGTACGCCGGTCATGAGCGGCCATGGTTCCGCCCCCGGCTGCACCCGCCAACAGCACGGGTGTGGCACAGCCGTACAGCAGGCTGGCAAGCAGGGCGACGAGTGCCATTCTGATGATGGTCATGTTCCGTTCTCCTCCCCGAAAAGCTGTGTATCAATCAGGTCACAAAGGCAGTGAATCACCAGCAGGTGTACTTCCTGAATTCGGGCGGTGGAGTTTGCGGGTACCCGGACCTCGGTGTCTGCCCCGGCCAGTTTTCCGACCAGGCTCCCCCCACCCTTGCCGGTGAGTGCTATCACGCTCATCTCTCTATCGTGGGCGGTCTCAACGGCACGCAGTATATTTGCGGAATTACCGCTGGTGGATATGGCCAGAAGAACGTCACCCGGCTGTCCGATCGCCCGAACCTGCTTGGCAAAGATTTCATGGTAGTGGTAATCATTGGCAATCGACGTCAGTGTCGATGTGTCGGTGGTCAGCGCTATCGCCGGCAGGGCCGGCCTCTCTCTTTCGAAACGGTTGAGCATTTCCGAAGAGAAGTGTTGGGCATCTCCCGCCGATCCGCCATTGCCGCAGCTCAATACCTTGTTACCGGCCAGTAGTCGTTCGCCGATCGTTCTTGCCGCCCGGGCGATCACCGGCGCCAGACTCTCCACCGCCTCCTGCTTGCTGCGAATGCTATCCGCGAACAATCTTTTTACTCGTTCAACCGTATCCATCAAATGCGATGCTCTATCCCGTTACTATGATGGCATTTCGTAGCCATTCGATATCGTTGTCGCCCGCAGGCCCTATTGCCACCACATCGAAACGGCAAGGGCTTTCGGTCTTGCGGTGGCGCTGCAGGTAATGTTGAGCGGTGTTGATGAGGCGTCTCTGTTTGCGTGCATCGACGCTGGCAGCGGCACCACCATAGCTTCGGTGGCTGCGAAAGCGCACCTCTACGAAGACCAGAGTGTTGCTGTCGTGCATGATCAGATCGATCTCCCCGCAGCGGCAGCGGTAGTTCCGTTCCAGCAACCGAAGCCCCCGTGCGGTGAGATACCGGAGCGCCTGTTCTTCTGCGTGTTGTCCCCGGACCTTTGTACTTTCACTCCCGGGCATCGTCGGCTTCGATCGGCTCGGCAAACAGGGTGCGGGGCAGTACCTGCGGTTCGCCGTGTTTGAATCGTGCCCAGACCAATTGTCGCTGGATACGGTTATCAGGGGCGACGTGGAGATTGCCGGTCTCACCCTGAAAACGGTCATTGGGATAGCTATCCAGTAGGCTCAGACGCGGCACCAGGAGATAGGCATCCAGACCCAGTGCCACCAGCCGCTGCAGCGAACCCGTATGCCGCTTCAACACCGTACGGACTTTCTGGCGAAGCGGGGCATGGGACGTTTCGGCGTTCAACGTCCAGGGGGTGTCACCGAAGATGATGCCCTCCATGTCCCGGTCCTGGGCCGGGTCAACATGGCCGGCATAGACATGTGAAGTGGCATAGATCGGGAGCCCGATGGCACGGTGGTAGCGGAGTTGAGGACGAATGAGTCGCGCCTGGCGGGGAAAAGCGGCGAGGAATACAAAATCGACATCCTGGCGTCGATACGCCTCGAATTCGACCTGCCGGCCGATGACATCCCGTACGGCCATGCTGCGCCTTTCGCTTGCATCAATGCTTAACATTCTCTTGATGGGGTCGGAGAAATCGCTCTGTTCCGCATCGTATTCGGAGGTCGATGCAATCGTGCCACCGAGCTCTTCCCAGCGCTGCAGGAATGATTCCCGTACCCGATCGCCCCAGGCCCCCGCGGGTGCCAGAACCGCCGCATTGTTATGGCCCTCGAGCCAGGCTAGTTCGGCGATCTGGCGCGCCTCCGTCTCCGGCGCCAGGCTGAACTGGAACAGCGATTCGGAGGCAGACGGCTCCGCATGGTTGAGGGCAATGGTCGGTACCGGCAGTTGCTCCTCCCGGGCGAGGATACGGACCGCCTCCTTTCCCAGCGGCCCGATGACGAATTCGGCGCCTTGGTTTACTGCCGTATCGTAGCGAGCCAGAACTTCATCCGGGGAGCCTTCATCGTAAAAGCGAAGGGTGACATTGTGTCGTTGGGCACTGTCGTAATAGGCCGCCAGGATGCCGTCACGAATCGCTTCCGCTGCCTGCGCGAAGCGACCGTCCAGGGGCAACAGGACGGCGATATGGCCCGGCTGTAGCGCCAATGCCTTGCTTTTGATCTCGATGGCTTTCAGCATCGGCTCGAGGACCGGGTGGCCGGGATAGCGCTGCCGCCATTCATCAATGCGTTCGGCAATCCGAACGGCCGGCTGCTCGGTATCCTTGGCGATGCGTGCCAGTTCCATCCAGCCGCTCAGCACGCTGGGCGGCGGACGTACGCGCAGCTGCTCCAGCGCCTGATTGGACAGGTTGGAAAGTGCTTCCCAAATAACCAGCTGGTTGGCTTCGATATCCTTTATGTCGGTGAGAAAGAGTTCTCTCTGGATCGATTCGCGGGCTGCGTCCAGGTGATTGCCGAGTTCACTGAAGGCGCGCGCACGGAGTTGGTGGAACCGTGCGTGCAGGGCGGTTTCGTTCTCCGGTGCGGCGGGCCGGGCGAGCAGGGAAAGCGCCAGATCCGGATCCTCCGACACTACCACCGTGGCCTGGAGCAGCTGGTGCTGCATGGCGAGGTCTGCCGGGAGTCTGCTGCTGTCGACCGACTGCAAGAGACGGGTCGCCGGACCGGCTAGTCCCGCCTGGATAAGGGCCTGTGCGGCTTTCAGACGGTACTCCTCACGTTGCGGGGACCGGGCCTGTTCGGCGAGGCCTTCGAAAAGACGGGCAGCCGCGTGATAGTCACCCGATTGCAGCGCCTCCTCGGCGGCCGTTCTGTCGGAAGCCGGCTCGGGCGTTACCGGAGCTCCGGCACAGCCGGCTAAAAGGACCAGTACTGGCACTAACCTGAAAATCGCGCGCATAGATATGTATAGTTAGTAGTTTGCGGGGTCAATCATAAGGCGGCGGGGAATCGTACGCCGTGCGGAAAGACACAGTATGTTAATGGGGTGAGATGGTGTCAATTGAAGCGGGGATTCTCTATGTAGTGGCGACCCCTATCGGCAACCGGGGTGATATGTCGCCGCGCGCCATAGAAACCCTCAAGGGGGTCGACCGGATTGCAGCCGAGGATACCCGGCGCAGTACGCCACTGCTGCGTGATTTCGGGATCGACACGCCGCTCATCCCTTTCCATGAGCATAATGAATGGCGCCTCGGGCCCGAACTGATCGAGAAGATCGTATCCGGAGAGTCCGTTGCCCTGATTTCCGATGCCGGGACGCCTCTGGTCAGCGATCCCGGCTACCACCTGACCCGCGCCGCCCTCGAAGCCGGCTTGCGTGTCGTCCCGATTCCCGGACCCAGTGCCCCCATCGCCGGCCTCTCGGTGGCGGGGCTGCCTACTGACCGCTTCCTGTTCGTCGGTTTTCTGCCGCCCAAGCCGGGTCAGCGGAGCAATGAACTGGAACGGTTGCGCGAATGGACGGCCACGCTGGTGTTCTTTGAGGCGCCCCACCGAATCGAGGCGGCATTGGCGGATATGGCCCGGGTACTCGGTGGTGAACGGCGGGCGACGCTGTGCCGGGAACTGACCAAGACCTTTGAAACCGTCCACCACAACAGCCTGGCCGGGCTGTGCGACTTCGTCGGTGCCGACCCCAACCAGCGGAGAGGCGAATTCGTGCTGGTGGTCGAAGGTGCCCCGGCCAAATCCGGAGAACTCGATGAAGAGGTAGAGCGAATCGCCACTATTCTCGCCGACGAGCTGCCGGTGAAACAGGCCGCAGCATTGACCGCGAAGATCACTGGGGCGAAAAAGAATGCGGTTTATCAGTTTCTAGTGGCTAGTGGCTAGTGGCTAGTGGCGAGGGGCTAGTGGCGAGGGGCAGTTGCCAGCAACCAGTCACTCGCTACTAGCTACTACTCTTGAGGAGCAGTTCCTAGCAACTAGCAACTAGTTACTCGCCACTTGCAGTAAACCCTTGCAACTTTCCCCGAAATCCGGAGACTAACCCTCCGGAAGTCGGCCGGACAGTCGCTGCACCTCGTGTGTGGAGGAAAGTCCGGGCTCCGCAGGGCAGGGTGCCAGGTAACGCCTGGGCGGCGAGAGCCGATGGAAAGTGCCGCAGAAAATTACCGCCGATGGCCCTCCACGGGAGGCGCACAGGTAAGGGTGAAAAGGTGCGGTAAGAGCGCACCGCGCGGGTGGTAACACGCCGCGGCAAAGGTAAACCCCACCCGGAGCAAGACCAAATAGGGGAACAGGCGATTTCGATCGCCGCGTGTGGCCCGCACGGTTCCCGGGTAGGTCGCTTGAGGCGCACGGTGACGTGTCGCCCAGATGAATGACTGTCCCCGACAGAACCCGGCTTACAGGCCGGCTTCCTCCTTTTTTCTTTTCAGGTGCGGGTTATTGCCCGTCGGCCCGGCATTTCGGCACTCAGTCCGCCCCTTCCTCCCTAACTTTACAATCTACTTTAGGTTTGATCAGCAAGCGGCTGATTGCCAAACGTACATTGTCCGGAATTATTTCCCACCTATCGTCCACCACGTCCCACTTCACGTAAGTAACTGTGAAATAAGTAGGAATCTCCCATTTTACGGCCCGTATTTGCTTGACACTCCGGTTAGGGCCTACCTATAGTGTGGTTGCGTGGATCAAAGTGGATCAAAGTGGGGCAAAGTCCCCGAGGGCGATACCGGTGCTGTTCAGGGGAGTGGCAGAACTTAATCTCGACACCAAGGGGCGGATGGCCATTCCGAGCCGCTATCGCGAGCGTTTGTCCGAACGGTGCGAGGGCCAACTGGTTGCGACCATCGACACGGACGAGCGCTGCCTGCTTCTTTATCCCCTGCCTGAGTGGGAGGCAATCGAGCGCAAACTCGATGCGCTGCCCACCTTCAATCCTCAGGCGCGCCGTGTGCAGCGGCTTTTGATGGGACACGCTTCCGATGTCGATATGGATGGCAACGGCCGCCTGCTGCTGCCCCCGCCCTTGCGGCAGTACGCGGGCCTCGAAAAGCGCATCGTGCTGATTGGACAGGGCAAGAAATTCGAGATCTGGGACGAACAGCTGTGGCAGCAGAAGCGGGACGAATGGCTGGCCGAGGAGACGGTCGCCGACGGCGAGTTGCCCGCGGAACTCGAATCGCTGTCCCTCTGAACAATGGCTGAAAAGAATCAACACGCGCCGGTACTTCTCGAGGAAGCACTGGCTGCTCTGAATATCCGCCCCGAGGGCATCTATCTCGATGGGACTTTCGGGCGCGGCGGGCACGCGGCGGCCATTCTCGAACGGTTGGGACCGGACGGGCGCCTGCTGGCGACCGACAAGGATCCGGAAGCGGTCGAGGCGGCCCGACAGCGATTCGGGAGCGATGATCGATTCGCCATCGTAAGGGGGAGCTACACCATGCTGGCCGAGGAAGCGGCGAAGCGGGGATGGAGCGGCAGGATTCGGGGAATTTTTCTGGACCTGGGCGTCTCCTCGCCCCAGCTCGATGATGCCCGCCGGGGTTTCAGCTTCCGGACCGAGGGCCCTCTCGATATGCGTATGGACCCGGCGTCGGGCGAGAGTGCCGCCGATTGGCTGGCACGGGCGTCCGATCGGGAAATCGCCGACGTTCTCAAAGAGTACGGCGATGAGCGTTACGCCAAACGCATTGCCCGCGCCATCGTGCGAACCCGGGAGGAAGCGGGTCCGATAAAGACTACGGCACATCTCGCGGATGTGATCGCCAAGGCGCATCCCCGCTGGGAGCGGGACCGCCATCCGGCGACTCGTTCGTTTCAGGCCATCCGGATTTACATCAATCGCGAGCTGGAGGAGTTGGAGGCGGTGCTCGGGCAGACGGTGGAGCTGCTGGCTCCCGGTGGTCGACTGGCCGTGATCAGTTTCCACTCGCTGGAAGACCGCCGGGTCAAGCGTTTCATGCGGGACGAGGCGAGCGGTCGTGATGAACTGCCCCCGGATTTTCCCGTACAGGCCAGCCATTTCCAGCCGCAACTCAAGGTGATCGGCAAACCGGTACGCGCGGGTAAAGAGGAACTGGAGCGCAATCCGCGGGCACGCAGTGCCGTGTTGCGGGTCGCGGAGCGGGTGGCATGACAGCGCGGCTCTCCGTGCTGGTGCTCGCTGCTGCGGTGTTCGTATCCGCTCTGGGAGTCGTGTTCTCCACCCACGAAGCCCGCAAACACTTTGTGGCGCTGCAGGACCTAGTCGAGGTGCGGGACCAGCTCAATGTGAAGTGGGGACAGCTGCAGCTGGAACAGAGTACCTGGGCGACAGATGGTCGTATCGAGCGCGTCGCCCGGGAGGAACTTGGCATGCAAATGCCGCAGATCGGTGCGGTGGTGATTGTCGAACCATGAGCGAGAGCAATCCAGTGCGCTTTTATCGGGGACGTTACGCGGTGGTGCTGGGCACATTGTGTCTGGTCATGGCCGGGCTCGTCTGGCGCGCGGTGGATTTGCAGGTGGTGGACCGCCAGTTCCTGCAGGAGCAGGGGGATGCCCGCCACCTGCGAGTGGTTTCGGTTCCCGCGCATCGCGGCATGATTACCGATCGGCACGGGGAGCCGCTCGCGATGAGCACGCCGGTCCAGTCCGTCTGGGTGAATCCTGCCAAACTGATGACGGCCCGCGACCGTTGGCCGGAATTGGCGCGCGCGCTGGAGATGGCGCCGCAGCGGCTGGCGGAACAGGTCGAGTCGCGCCGCAGTCGTGAATTTGTCTACCTGCGGCGGCATATGAATCCGGCCGATGCGCAAAAAGTACTGCTACTCGGGATCCCGGGGGTTTCGGCCCAGAAGGAGTATCGCCGCTACTATCCCACCGGTGAGGTCTCCGCTCACGTGGTGGGCTTCACCAACATCGATGATGAGGGCCAGGAAGGGCTCGAATTGCAGTTTGAGCGTTATCTGCGCGGCCACAGTGGCAGCAAACGGGTGATCAGAGACCGACTCGGTCAGACCATCGCCAACGTGGAGAGCATCGAGGAGCCCCGCCCCGGTCGCGACATCGCCCTCAGCCTCGACCGTCGCATTCAGTATCTGGCTTATCGCGAACTGAAGGCGGCGGTTAGCCGCCACAGGGCCAAGGGCGGTTCGGCCGTGGTACTCGATGCCCGTACCGGCGAAGTGCTGGCGATGGTCAATCAGCCCGCCTACAACCCCAACAACCGCAGCGACCTGGTGAGCTGGCGCTACCGCAACCGGGCGGTGACCGACGTCTTTGAGCCCGGGTCGACGGTCAAGCCCTTTACGATAGCGGCTGCTCTCGAGACCGGCCGCTTCGAGCCGGAAACCGCGGTGGACACTTCGCCGGGCCATTATCGACTCGCAGGCTTCACTATCCGGGATCATCAAAATTATGGTGAGATTGATGTCGCCACCGTGATCAAGAAATCGAGTAACGTCGGGGCGAGTCGCATCGCCCTGGACCTCGAGCCGGAACAGTTGTGGAAGACTTTCAGCCGGGTGGGACTCGGAATCGACAGTGGCAGCGGATTCCCCGGGGAAGCGGCCGGCACCCTGAGCGGCTGGAACGAGTGGCGTAACGTAACCCGCGCCACCATCTCCTACGGCTATGGGCTCTCCGTCACACCGCTGCAACTGGCCAATGCCTATTCGGTGATCGCCGGTGATGGCCGTCTGCGGCCGGTCAGTTTCCTCTCTCTGGAGGCGGGGGAGGTCCCCTCCGGTAGAGCCGCTCTTGACCAGAAAACTGTGCGTCAGGTCCGTGGGATGCTCGAAGCGGTCGTCAGCCCGGAAGGAACCGGATGGGCCGCACGAGTGCCCGGATACCGAGTGGCTGGCAAAACTGGGACCGTGCACAAAGCCATCGTCGGCGGATACAGCGAAGATCGCTACAGTGCGGTATTTGCCGGCATGGCGCCGGCGAGCCGTCCGCGATTGGTGATGATGGTGATGATTGACGAACCAAGTGCCGGCAAGTATTTCGGTGGTCAGGTGGCGGCCCCGGTGTTTGCACGGGTGATGGAGGGAGCCCTGCGGCTGCTCGATATCCCTCCCGACGATATCGATTCGCTGGGCGTGACTGTGGCGGAGGCATCGCAATGATGGCCGTGCAGATTCAGACGCCCGGAATCCGCCTCGGCGAGTTGCTGACGGGCCTGGCCGATCCCGGCCGGTTCGCCTCGGTCGTGGTGTGCGGTATCGCCCTCGATAGCCGCCGGGTGGTCGAGGGCGGGCTGTTCCTGGCGCTGTCCGGTCACGCCCGGCACGGCCTCGAGTACGTGGACAGTGCCGTTGCGCACGGTGCCGCTGCCATTCTCGCGGAATCGGCGGATGCCGAGTCGGCAACCCTCTACCGGGGGGTGCCCTTGATAAAGGTTCGGCATCTGGCCTCGCAGGCGGGGCGGATCGCCGGGCGCTTCTACGGAGAACCGTCGCGGCAAATGCATGTGATTGGCGTCACCGGCACCAACGGCAAGACTTCCGTCAGCCATTTTATCGCCGCATCACTCCAGCAATCGGCCCCTTGCGGAGTGATGGGCACGCTGGGGGCGGGCCTTTTCGGTGCACTGCACAGTACCGGACATACCACTCCGGATCCGGTGACCCTGCAGTCGCTGCTCGACTCCGTGCACCGTGCAGGAGCCAGCCGCGTCGTGATGGAGGTCTCCTCCCATGCCCTGGTGCAGGAGCGCGTAGCCGGGGTGGGGTTTGATACGGCTGTGTTCACCAATCTGAGCCACGAACACCTGGACTATCACGGTGATATGGAGGCCTATGCTGCCGCCAAACGGCAGCTGTTTGAGCAACCGGGCCTCAAGACGGCCGTTATCAATGCCGATGACCCGGTGGGCAGCGACTGGCTGGCCGATCTGGATGCGGACCTGGAGATCATCGATTACGGCCTGGCTGAGCGCCACGGCCGCTCCCCGCGGCTTTTGGGCACGGATGTGCGCCTGGAGCAGACCGGGCTGAGCCTTGCGATTCGCTCCCCCTGGGGCAGCGGGACGCTGGCCACCGGCCTGCTCGGGCGCTTCAACGCTCACAACCTTCTGGCGGCGCTCGGCGCCCTGTTGGCCGCCGGTCTCGAATTCGACGATGCCCTTGAACGTCTGAGCCGGGTGCAAACGGTGCCCGGCCGGATGGAGCGCTTCGGCGGCGGCGAACTCCGGCCGCTGGTGGTGGTCGATTATGCCCATACCCCCGATGCACTGGAGCACGTGCTGCGCGCCGCCGGTGAGCACTGCCGGGGGAGTCTCTGGTGCGTGTTCGGTTGTGGCGGGGATCGCGACTGCGAGAAGCGTCCGCTCATGGGCCGGATTGCCGAGCGCTATGCCGATTTCGTGGTCATAACCGATGATAATCCCCGCAATGAGGACCCGTACTCAATCATCGAGCAGATCCAGCAGGGTATGGCGGACCCGGATGCCGCCCAGGTGATCCGCGACCGCGGCGAGGCGATGGCCCGGGCACTGCAAGCCGCTGTGCCGGGAGATGTGGTCGTGATCGCCGGCAAGGGTCACGAGAGCCAGCAGGTGATCGGTGGCCGTTCGCTGCCGTTCAGCGACCGGGAGACTGCCGCGCGGCTGCTGGGCGAGGAGGTGCCGAGTGACTGAGTCAATCGGTATCCATACAACACTCGTCCGCGCCGCCGAATGGTGCGAAGGCCGCCTCGAGGGAGAGAGCCGTGTTTTTCACGGCGTGACGACCGATTCACGCCGGGTGGCCCCGGGTAATCTATTTATCGCCCTGCGTGGCCCCAACCATGATGGTCACGATCATCTCCGTGCGGCGATCGAAAAGGGTGCTGTCGCTGCTCTCGTCGAAACACCGGTTGCTCTGCCCGGGGAAATAGAGGTGCCGCAGCTTCGGGTCTCCTCCACGCGGGCTGCTCTCGGACGGTTGGCCGCGGGCTGGCGGCGGGAACTGGCGACTCCGTTGGTGGCCATCACCGGCTCCAACGGCAAAACCACCGTGAAGGAGATGACCGCTGCGATTCTCTCCCGAAAGGGTGCTGTGCTGGCGACCCACGGTAATCTCAATAACGATATCGGCGTACCGCTGACGCTGCTGCGGCTTACGCCCGAACACCGTTTCGCGGTGGTGGAGATGGGTGCGAATCATGCCGGTGAAATCGCCTACCTGACCAGGCTGGCCCGTCCCGACGCCTCGCTCATCACCAACGCCGCGGCGGCCCACCTGGCCGGTTTCGGATCCCTGCAAGGTGTGGCCCGGGCGAAAGGGGAAATCTTCTCCGGCCTGGATGAGAGCGGGACGGCGGTGATTAACGCCGATGATGACTTTGCGGGGCTCTGGGTTGAACTCGCCGGTGAGCGACGGGTGCTGCGCTTCGGGCTCGACCGGGAGGCAGAGTTGACTGCCAGCTGGAACACCGAAGCGGACGGCAGCCGACTGATGCTCCAGCTGCCCGACGGCGAAGTCGAATGCCGGTTGGCACTACTGGGTCGCCACAACGTAGCGAACGCCCTGGCCGCCGCCGCCCTCGCCATCTCGATGGGCCTTTCGGGTGACGATATCGCCGCGGGGCTCGGTTCGTTGCAACCGGTGAAGGGACGCCTGGTACCGCGTGCGGCACTGAATGGAGCCCGACTCATCGATGACAGCTACAACGCCAATCCTGACTCGCTGCGGGCGGGGATCGAGGTCCTGGCCACTGCCTCCGGACGGCGTGTGCTCGCCCTCGGTGACATGGGGGAGCTGGGCGATGATGCGCCGGCACTGCATGCCCGGGCGGGGGAGGATGCGCGCCGGAAGCATATCGATGCACTCTACGCCACCGGACCCCTGGCCCGTTTCGCCGCAGAGGCGTTTGGTCCGCAGGGGCGCCATTTTGACACTATTGATGCGCTGGTAGCCGCACTCAGGTCCGAGCTCTCACCCGAAGTGACCGTTTTGGTCAAGGGGTCGCGGACGGCCCGCATGGAGCGGGTGGCCGATGCACTGGCGGGAGGGGACGCCTGATGCTGCTTTATCTTGCCGAATATCTTGAACAGTTTCAGACCGGTTTCAGCGTCTTTCAGTACCTGACGCTGCGCGCCATCCTCGGCGCATTGACCGCCCTGATATTCTCTCTGGTGCTGGGACCGGTGCTGATCCGGCGCCTGACCGAACTGCAGATCGGTCAGCATGTGCGGGACGATGGTCCGCAGACCCACCTCGCCAAGGCGGGCACACCCACCATGGGGGGCGCGCTGATCATCCTTGCGGTGGTTTTGTCCACCTTGCTGTGGGCGGACCTTTCCAATCGTCACATCTGGGTGGTCGTCGGTGTCATCCTCATGTTCGGGGGCATCGGATGGGTGGATGACTGGCGCAAGCTGATGCACCGTCGCTCCGAGGGGCTGAAGGCGCGGGAGAAGTACTTTTACCAGTCGGTGGCGGGACTCGGTGCGGCGCTGTTCCTCTTCTATACGGCGGAAGCGCCGGTCGAGACGCAGCTTATCGTACCGTTCTTCAAGGATATCGCCATTCCTCTGGGAGCCGGCTTTGTCGTCCTCAGCTACTTCGTCATCGTCGGCACCAGCAACGCGGTGAACCTGACCGACGGACTGGACGGGCTAGCGATCCTGCCGACGGTAATGGTCGGCGGGGCGCTGGGCCTGTTTGCCTACGTCACCGGCAACGTCAATTTTGCCTCCTACCTGAGTATTCCCTATGTGCCGGGTGTGGGTGAAGTGGTGGTGATTGCCGGGGCGCTGGTGGGGGCCGGCCTCGGCTTCCTCTGGTTCAACACCTATCCGGCCCAGGTGTTCATGGGCGACGTCGGTGCCCTCGGGTTGGGTGCGGCACTGGGGGCCATGGCGGTCGTGGTGCGACAGGAACTGGTACTGCTGGTGATGGGCGGGGTGTTCGTGATGGAGACCGTTTCGGTCATCCTGCAGGTGGCTTCCTTCAAGCTCACCGGGCGGCGGATTTTCCGCATGGCGCCGCTCCACCACCATTTCGAATTGAAGGGGTGGCCCGAGCCGCGGGTCATCGTGCGTTTCTGGATCATCACGGTGGTGCTGGTGCTCATCGGGTTGTCCTCATTGAAGATTCGGTAACCGGAGTGTGACGAGTTGATCACGCAACAGGACATCGCAATGCAGACCGCCAAAGCGGTTCAGGGAGCGACGATCATCGTCGGACTTGGCCGGACCGGTCTCTCCTGTGCGCGTTTCCTCGCCGGCCGGGGCGAGGCCTTCATGGTGGCCGACAGCCGGCAAGCACCGCCGGGCAGAGAGGAGTTGCAGCGGGAGCAGCCGGATACGGAAGTCTGCCTGGGTGCCTTCGATCCGGCGATGTTCGCGAAGGCCGGCCAGCTGATTGTCAGTCCCGGGGTCTCGCTGGATGAACCGGCAATCGTTGCCGCCCGCAGGGCGGGGGTGCCGGTGATGGGTGATATCGAGCTGTTTGCCCGAGTTGCCCGCGCCCCGGTGGCGGTGATTACCGGCTCTAACGGCAAAAGCACGGTGACAACTCTCCTCGCCGAGATGGGCCGCGCGGCGGGGTGCGAGATCGGCATGGGCGGGAATATCGGCACCCCGGCACTCGAGCTGGTTGGCGACAGCGAACCCGATCTCTACGTGCTGGAGCTGTCGAGCTTTCAGCTGGAGACCACCGAATCCCTTCAGGCAGCGGCGGCAACGGTGCTGAACATCAGTGATGATCACCTGGACCGCCATGGTGATATCGAAACCTACGCGGCCATCAAACAGCGGGTATTCAACCGCCAGGGTAGCGACGGCGTGATGGTCATCAATCGGGATGATCCGCTGGTCGCCGCCATGGCCGATCCCGAACGCCGGGTGATCCGTTTCGGCGAGCGCGAAGGGGCCGATTACCACTTTGCAGAGCGCGACGGTTCTGTCTGGCTGGCCCGGCGGGGCGAACCCCTGATGGACGTGTCGATACTGCGGATCGCCGGTCGGCACAATTGGCTCAACGCACTGGCCGCACTGGCCCTCGGTGAAGCCGTCGGGCTGCCGATGGACGCCATGCTGACGGCGCTGAAGAGGTTTCCCGGACTGCCGCATCGCTGCCAGCATGTGGCGGAGAAGGCGGGCATACGCTTTTTCAATGACTCCAAAGGGACCAACGTCGGCGCTACGCTGGCTGCGGTAGACGGAATGCCGGGAGAGCGGGTGGTGCTGATCGCGGGAGGTCTCGGCAAGGGAGCGGACTTCCGGGAGCTGGCTCCGGTCCTCGCCCGGCGCGGGCGGGCCGCGGTGCTGTTGGGACGGGATGCCGCATTGATTGCCGAGGTGCTCGATGGCGTTGTGCCGATCGTGTGGGTCGCCTCAATGGAGGAGGCAGTGCGCAAGGCCGCCGATCTGGCCCGAACGGGGGATGCGGTATTGCTCTCGCCCGCCTGTGCGAGTTTCGACATGTTCAGTGGCTATGCCGAACGGGGCGATCTCTTTGTGGAAGCGGTCGGGAGGTTGCCGGCATGACCGCCCAGGCGCTGGCAACCGACCTCAAGCTGCCGCGGCGGCATCGCGGTCGCCCGCTGATGGACTTTCCGTTGGCCGCCGTGGCCGTGGCGCTGCTCGGGCTGGGATTGGTGATGATCGGTTCGGCTTCGGCCGCCATTGCCGATCGACAGACCGGCGAGTCGTTCTACTACCTGTTGCGGCAGTTCACCTACATCGCGTTGGGCGCCTCACTGGCCTTCGGGCTCCTTCGCATTCCGCTTTCTGTCTGGGAAAAGAGCGGACCGGCCCTTTTGGTCTGCGGTCTGGTGCTGCTGACCATGCTCTTCGTACCCGGGCTGGGGCGGACCGTCAATGGCAGTACCCGCTGGTTGATGGTCGGACCATTCAACTTCCAGGTCTCGGAATTCGTGAAGCTGGCGGTGGTGATTTATATGTCCGGCTATCTGGTACGCCGGGGCAGAGCGGTGCGTACCACGGTGGCCGGTTTCCTGATCCCCATGTCGCTGGTCACGCTGATTGCCGTGCTGCTGCTTGCCGAACCCGATTTCGGTGCCGCCGCAGTGTTGATGGCGACCGCGCTGGGCATGATGTTCCTGGGTGGCGTGCGGTTGTGGCTATTCGCACTGCTCGTGGGACTGGCCGGCGCGGCACTGTCGGTTTTGGCGGTCTCTTCGCCCTACCGACTGGAGCGATTGACCACATTTCTCAATCCCTGGGAAGATCCGTTCAACAGCGGCTTTCAGCTCACCCAGGCTCTGATTGCCTTTGGGCGCGGTGACTGGCTGGGGGTAGGGCTCGGTGACAGCGTGCAAAAGCTCTTCTATCTCCCCGAGGCGCATACCGATTTTCTGCTGGCGGTTTTGGCCGAAGAGCTCGGGCTGGTGGGTACCCTGGGTGTTATCGCCCTGTTTGCCGTTCTGCTCTGGCGGGTGTTTCGGATCGGCCGCCGTGCCGCCGAGGCGGGACAGCAGTTTGGCAGCTACCTGGCGTTCGGGGTCGGGATTTGGATTGCGCTGCAGGTGGTCGTCAATGTCGGCGTCAACATGGGTGTTCTGCCCACCAAAGGGCTGACCCTTCCGCTGATGAGCTACGGCGGCAGCAGCATGCTGGTCAGCTGTATGGCGATCGCACTGGTACTGCGGGTGGGACTGGAGACGCAACTGGCTGGCATGTCCGGGGGAGGTCGCCGATGAGTGCCGCGCGTGTCCTGATCATGGCCGGTGGTACGGGCGGCCACGTGTTCCCGGCTCTCGCTGTGGCGCACGCACTCGCCGAGCAGGGCGTGGAGGTCCGCTGGCTGGGGACCCGCGCCGGTATGGAGGCGCGGGTGGTCACTGCAGCGGGCTTCCCGATCGATTTCATCAGCGTTGCCGGGCTTCGCGGAAAGGGTGCGCTGGGCTGGCTCACGGCTCCCGTCCGGCTGCTGCGCGCACTGGCACAGTCGCTTGCGGTGCTGCGGCGGTTCCGCCCGGGCGTTGTGCTGGGCATGGGCGGATTTGTCGCCGGCCCGGGAGGACTGGGCGCGAAGCTGCTCGGGTTTCCTTTGCTGATTCATGAACAGAATGCCGCGGCGGGGCTTACCAATCGGCTGCTGGCCCGCTGGGCCCGGCGGGTGTTGACCGCATTCCCGGATGTACTGACACGGGGTGAGGTGGTGGGCAATCCGGTACGCGAAGCGATCACCGCGCTGCCCGACCCGGGTGAACGCTTTGCGGGGCGCACGGGGCCCTTGCGGGTACTGGTGATTGGCGGCAGCCAGGGTGCAGAGGCCCTCAATCGTACCGTTCCGCAGGCGTTGGGTCGGATAGCGCCCGATCGGCAGCCCCTGATTCTCCATCAGGCTGGCGAGAAGAAACTGGCACCGGCGCGGGAGTGCTATGCGGCGGCCGGCATCACGGCCGATGTCCGTCCTTTCCTGGAGGACATGGCGGAGGCCTACGGCTGGGCCGATCTGGTGATTTGCCGGGCCGGGGCGCTGACCGTCAGCGAACTGGCCGCTGCAGGTGCACCGGCGATCCTGGTCCCGTTTCCGTATGCAGTCGATGATCACCAGACGCGCAACGCCCGCTATCTTACGGACGCCGGTGCCGCCTTGTTGGTGCCACAGGCGGAACTGACGGCCGAAGGCCTGTCGGCCCGGATCGAGGAGTTTGCCACTGACGCCGCCAGTGGGCGCGAGCGGCTTTTGACAATGGCGCGGTCGGCCCGGGCGATGGCCCGGCCGGCGGCAACAGATGAAGTGACAAGGGCGTGCCTGCAACTGGCGCGTCCCGGGAGTGATGTATGAGCATTGAGAGCGAAACCGACCTGGTCTCGGGGACCAACAACAGGGCCAATTACTCCGCCAACCAGACGGTGATGGGGCGCATTCGCTCGATCTACATGGTCGGGATCGGCGGCTCCGGGATGGGCGGTATTGCCGAAGTGCTGCTCAATCTCGGTTACCGGATCGTCGGTTCCGACCTGCGGGAGAACACCGTCACCCAACATCTGGAGGCGCTGGGTGCCAGACTCTATTTCGGCCACGAGGCCGAACAGATTGACGGTTGTGATGCGGTGGTGATCTCCTCCGCAGTCAACGACGCCAATCCCGAGGTGAAAGCGGCCAAGGCGCGCCGTATCCCGGTGGTCCGGCGCGCGGAAATGCTGGCCGAACTGATGCGTTTCCGGCACGGAATCGCCGTGGCCGGCACCCACGGCAAAACCACCACCACCAGCCTTATCGCCAGCATCCTCGCCGAGGGAGACCTGGATCCCACCTTCGTGATTGGCGGGCGCCTGAACAGCGCAGGCAGCCATGCGCGATTGGGGGCGAGCCATTTTCTGGTGGCCGAAGCCGACGAGAGCGACGCCTCCTTTCTTTATCTGCAGCCCATGACGGCGGTGGTCACCAATATCGATATGGACCATATGGGTACCTACGGCGGTGACTTTGCCAAGCTGCGTGAAACCTTTGTGGAATTCGTTCACCACCTGCCTTTTTACGGATTGGCGGTGGTCTGCCTGGACGACCCCGTAGTGCGCGAGCTGATTCCCGAGATGTCCCGCCCGGTGACCACCTACGGTTTCAGCGCCGATGCCGACGTGCGTGCCCTGGACATGGTGCAGGATGGCTTGCGCACCCGCTTTCGCATCGCCCGGCCGGGCGCCGAGGAGTGGCTGCACGTCACCCTCAACATGCCGGGAGAACACAACGTCCTCAATGCCCTCGCTGCGGTAGCCGTTGCCCACGAGGTCGGCGTCAGCGATGCGGCCATCGAAAGTGCCCTGGATAAATTCGAGGGCATCGGCCGTCGCTTTCAGGTCCATGGCGAGGTGAAAACGCCCAAGGGCCAGGTTCTGCTGGTGGATGACTACGGACACCATCCAAGAGAGGTGGAGGCCACCCTGAAGGCCGCCCGTGCTGCATGGCCGGAGCGTCGCCTGGTGGTGGTCTTTCAGCCGCACCGCTACTCCCGCACGCGGGACCTCTTCGAGGACTTCACCGAAGTGCTGACCGAGGCGGATGCACTGTTGGTGCTCGAGGTCTACGCCGCCGGCGAGACACCGGTGGCGGGCGCGGACAGCCGCACCCTGTGTCGGGCCATTCGCGCCCGCGGCAAGGTGGACCCGGTATTTGTTCACGGTCGGGAAGACCTGCCGGAGACCCTGCTGGGTGTGCTGCGGGACGGCGATGTGGTGCTGACCCTGGGTGCCGGTGATATCGGCGGCATCGCCGCCGCCCTGCCGAACCAGCTGGAGGTGCATGCATGATGACGGCGGAGCGGCTCGAATGGCGCGGCGAATTGCGCGAGAACGAGTCCATGGCGCGCCATACCACCTGGCGGGCCGGTGGTCCGGCCGAGCGCTGGTATTGCCCCGCCGATATCGACGACCTGGTTCTGTTTCTCGGCTCCATCCCCGCTGATGAGCCGCTCTATTGGGTAGGGCTGGGCAGTAATCTGCTGGTTCGCGAGGGCGGTATCCGCGGCACGGTGATCAGCACAGCCGGAACCCTTGGCCGACTTGAAAACCGGGGCCGGGGTCGAGTCCGCATCGAAGCGGGTACTGCGTGCGCCAAGACGGCACGTTTTTGTGCACGGGCCGATCTGGCGGGGGCCGAATTCCTGGCCGGGATCCCGGGAACAATTGGCGGGGCACTGGCGATGAATGCGGGTTGCTTCGGCAGTGAGATCTGGGAGCGGGTGGTAGAAGTGGAGACGATCGATCGGTTCGGGCACCTTCGTACCCGGTCGCCTGCTGACTATCGCATCGGTTATCGCAGCGTCGAGGGGCCGGCCGGTGAATGGTTCGTTGCGGCAGAACTGGCGTTTGCGGCGGGTGATACGGAAGACTCGACCCGGCAGATGCGCAGCTACCTGGACCGGCGAGCTGCCAACCAGCCGATTGGACAGCCCAGCGCCGGTTCGGTGTTCCGTAACCCGGAGGGTGATCACGCGGCCCGGTTGATCGAGGTGAGCGGCCTCAAGGGTACCTGCATCGGCGGCGCTTGCGTGTCGGACAAACACGCCAACTTCATCATCAATACGGGCGAGGCCAGCGCCGGAGAGATCGAACAGCTGATCCTGCGAGTGGTCGATCGTGTGCGTGAACACTCCGGGGTGGTGCTGGAGCCCGAGGTGCGCATAGTCGGCGAACCGGAGGTGAAGCGGTGAGCGTCAGCGATCCCAAGGCATTTGGCCGTGTCGCACTGCTGATGGGTGGCTTGTCGGCAGAGCGCGAGGTGTCGCTGAAAAGCGGGGCCGCCTGCCTGGCTGCGCTGGAGCGCCGCCGTGTGGATGTGCATGGCATCGATGCCGGCCGTGATGTCCTCGATCGGCTGGGAACCGGCGGTTTTGACCGCGTGTTCATCGCACTGCACGGCCGTGGCGGGGAAGACGGTGCCATCCAGGGGGCGCTGGAGACGATGGGCCTGCCCTATACGGGTAGCGGCGTACTCGCCTCGGCGCTTGGCATGGACAAGCTGCGTACGAAACAGGTCTGGATGGGTGGCGGTCTGCCCACGCCGGCTTTTGAGGTGCTGACCGCGGATAGCGACTTTGCTTCGGTTACCGCACGTCTCGGTCTGCCGCTCATGGTCAAGCCGGCCCGCGAGGGTTCGAGTATCGGCATGTCCTGGGTGGAATCGCCCGAACATCTGGCCGCCGCCTACGCGGAAGCGGCCCACTATGACCGTGAGGTGTTTGCCGAGGCCTGGGTCACCGGTGCCGAGTACACCGTCGCCATACTGAGCGGTGAGGCCCTGCCGGCCATCCGACTGGAGACGCCGCACAGCTTTTATGACTACGAGGCCAAGTACCGGGCGAACACCACCCGCTATCACGTACCGTGCGGGCTGGATGCAGAGCGCGAAGCGGAGCTCAGGCGACTGGCACTGGATGCCTTCCGGAGTGTCGGCGGCTCCGGCTGGGGCCGGGTGGACATCATGGCCGATGCCGAGGGCCGTCTGTGGCCGATCGAGGTCAATACCATTCCGGGTATGACGGACCACAGTCTGGTGCCGATGGCCGCGCAGGCTGCCGGCATCGATTTCGACGAGTTGGTCTGGCGGATTCTCGAGACCAGCGTGGGGGCGGCCTGATGACAAAACGGCAGGCGGCACGCAAGAACGAACAGATTCAGCGGAATCGTCGCTGGCTGAAAAGGGCGGGCCAATCGCTGGCACTGGTTGCGGGCATTGCGGTGATCGCTACAGCGGGTCGCTGGTTGACGCAGCCGTCGACCCTGCCGGTCGGGTCGGTTCACATCCGCGGCACCTTTGTCCATGTGGACCGGGAGGAGTTGCGCCAGGCGGTGGAGCCGTTCGTCAAAGCCGGGTTTCTGGGGCTCGATATGAACGGCATTCGCCGCTCGGTGGAGGAGTTGGCGTGGGTGCGCCAGGCATCGGTACGGCGTAGCTGGCCGGCGGCACTGGCGGTTTCCATCGAGGAGCAGCGCGCTGCCGCCGTATGGGCTCCGGGCGGCCTGATTAATGAAAGGGGGGAGCGTTTCGTCCCCGGAGAGCAAGGTTTGGCGGACGGGGAGCTGCCGGTGCTCTCGGGTCCGGAGGGTTCAGAGGGGAAGGTGATGGCCCGTTTTCGGGGGATGAAGGGCAAGCTTGCAGCGCTTGGTGCATCGATTACCCATCTGGAGATGGATGCACGTCGGGCCTGGCGAATGCAATTGAACAGCGGTCTGACACTGCGCCTGGGTCGGCGGGAGATCGACGATCGTCTACTGCGCTTCGTGCGCACCTATGACGGAGCGATTGCACCGCATCTGGAAACGATTGAATACGTCGATCTGCGCTACACCAACGGATTTGCCGTGCAGTGGAAGAAGAGCGCCTGAGGCAGGGGAGTGGAGGTATGTCGAAAAAAATGGACAAGAACCTGATCGTCGCCCTGGATATCGGTACCTCCAAGGTAGGTGCCATCGTCGGCGAGATCACCGCCGGGCAGGAGATTGAGATCATCGGGATCGGATCGCATCCATCGCGGGGACTCAAGAAGGGGGTGGTGGTCAATATCGAGTCCACGGTGCAGTCCATTCAGCGTGCAGTGGAAGAGGCGGAGCTCATGGCCGGCTGTCAGATCCACTCGGTGTTCACCGGGATCGCGGGCAGCCATATTCGAAGCCTGAACTCCCACGGCATCGTTGCCATCAAGGACAAGGAGGTTCACCAGAGCGATGTGGAACGGGTGATCGATGCCGCCCGGGCCGTAGCGATCCCTGCGGATCAGAAGATCCTGCACGTGCTGCCACAGGAATTCATTATCGACAATCAGGAGGGCATTCGCGAACCGGTCGGCATGTCCGGGGTGCGCCTGGAGGCCAAGGTGCATCTGGTGACCGGTGCGGTGAGTGCGGCTCAAAATATCATCAAGTGTGTGCGCCGCTGCGGCCTGGAAGTCGACGACATCATCCTCGAGCAACTGGCCTCGAGCTACGCGGTACTTTCCGAAGACGAGAAGGAACTGGGGGTATGTCTGGTCGATGTTGGTGGGGGCACTACCGATATCGCGGTGTTCACCGAAGGGGCCATTCGCCATACGGCGGTGATCCCCATCGCCGGCGACCAGGTGACCAACGACATCGCCGTGGCCCTGCGTACGCCGACCCAGCATGCAGAGGACATCAAAATCAAATACGCCTGTGCCCTCACTCAGTTGGCGAGCCCCGATGACACGATTGAGGTGCCGAGTGTGGGGGACCGGCCGGCGCGGCGCCTCGAACGCCAGACCCTGGCGGAGGTGGTGGAACCCCGTTACGACGAGCTGTTCACGCTCGTACAGACAGAGCTACGTCGCAGCGGTTATGAGGACCTCTGCGCGGCAGGCGTGGTACTCACCGGCGGTACCGCCAAGATGGAAGGCGTGGTCGAACTCGCAGAAGAGATCTTTCACATGCCGGTGCGCCTGGGGCTGCCCGAGGGTGTTGCCGGCCTGTCCGACGTGGTCCGGAATCCCATCTATTCCACCGGCGTCGGGCTGTTGCTGTTCGGCAAGCATAACCGTGGCCAGGCTCCGGATCTCGCCGGGGCCGGGCTGCGCAGTGTCTACCAGCGTATGAAAAGCTGGTTCCAGGGAAATTTTTGACAATAAGAAGTAGTGGGGAAGGGGCGTTGCCCTATAACCATAATCAGGAGGTGACGACATGTTCGAACTAATGGATGCACAGGCTCAGAACGCAGTTATCAAGGTCGTCGGTGTAGGTGGCGGCGGAGGAAACGCCGTGGAGCATATGGTCGTGCAGAACATCGAGGGCGTGGATTTTATCTGTGCCAACACCGATGCCCAGGCACTGATGAAGCTCTCCAACCAGACAGTGCTGCAGATCGGCAGCAACATCACCAAGGGCCTCGGGGCCGGAGCCAATCCAGAGATTGGCCGCCAGGCCGCCATGGAGGATAGGGACCGTATCCAGGAGGTCCTGGCGGGCGCCGATATGGTCTTCATCACCGCTGGCATGGGCGGCGGCACGGGTACGGGTGGCGCACCCGTCGTAGCACAGGTGGCGAGGGAGTTGGGTATCCTCACCGTGGCAGTGGTCACCAAGCCCTTCCCTTTCGAGGGTAAAAAACGCATGGCCCAGGCCGTTGAAGGCATGGAGGAGCTGAAAAAACATGTGGACTCCCTGATCACCATTCCCAATGACAAGCTGTTGTCGGTGATGGGAAAGAACGCCACCCTGCTGGACGCCTTCAAAGCGGCCAACGACGTGCTGCTGGGTGCGGTCCAGGGCATTGCCGATCTGATCACCCGTCCCGGCCTCATCAACGTCGACTTTGCCGACGTGCGTACGGTGATGAGCGAGATGGGCATGGCGATGATGGGGACCGGTTCTGCGTCGGGTGATACACGCGCCCGCCAGGCGGCGGAGGCTGCGGTTTCCAGTCCCTTGCTGGAGGACGTCAACCTTTCGGGTGCACGCGGTATCCTGGTCAACGTGACGGCCGGTATGGATATGTCGATGGGTGAGTTCCAGGATGTGGGCGATACCATTGCCGAATTTGCCTCTGAAAACGCCACGGTCGTTGTCGGTACGGTGATCGACCCCGAGATGTCGGATGAACTGCGGGTCACGGTCGTCGCCACCGGTCTGGGACCGGATGGTGCAAAATCGGAGGAGTCGGTCAAACTGGTAGTCAACCAGCAGGCCACCGGTACCGACAATGTGGATTACGATCGGCCTACGGTGCTTCGTCAGCGCGCAGCCGAAACCGCCAAGGCAAAGGCGAAAGAGGGGGATATGGATTACCTGGATATCCCGGCCTTCCTGCGCCGCCAGGCCGACTGACAGCACGGGTAGCACTTGTTTACTGTGAAAACCTCCACTAGGCACGGGATTTTCCCCATGGTATGATTCCGAGTTAATTATAAAAAATCAGGAACTTACAGTGATCCGCCAACGCACACTGAAGAACGTCATTCGGGCCACGGGGGTCGGCCTGCATACGGGGGAGAAAGTCTATCTTACGCTCAGGCCGGCGCCGATAGACTCCGGAATCATCTTCCGTCGGGTGGACTTTGAGATTCCGGTGGAAGTGGAGGCAAAAGCACGCAACGTGGGAGAGACCACCCTGTCCTCCACGTTGGTGAAGGGGGGTGTGCGGATCTCTACGGTCGAGCATCTGCTCTCCGCTCTGGCGGGGATGGGTATCGACAACGCGTACATTGACCTCTCTGCCCCCGAGGTTCCCATTATGGATGGGAGTGCCGGTCCGTTTGTGTTCCTGATCCAGTCGGCGGGCATTCAGGAGCAGGAGGCGGCCAAGCGATTCATCCGCATCAAGCGGACGGTCGAGGTCCGCGAAGATGACAAATGGGTGCGTTTCGAGCCGTTCGACGGTTTCAAGGTTGGAATGGCTATCGACTTCGATCACCCGGCCTTCAATAGCGATATCCAGCATTCGGAAATCGACTTCTCCACCACCTCCTTTGTCAAGGAAGTGAGCCGGGCGAGGACCTTTGGCTTCATGAGCCAGGTCGAGGCGCTGCGGGCACAGAATCTCGCGTTGGGCGGTAGTCTGGATAACGCCGTGGTAGTCGACGATTACCGCATCTTGAACGAAGATGGTCTGCGTTACGAGAACGAGTTCGTGAAGCACAAGATTCTCGACGCAATCGGTGATCTCTATCTGCTGGGCCACAGTCTCATAGGGGCCTTCAATGGTTACAAATCGGGCCACGCCCTCAACAACCAGCTGCTGCTGGCGCTGTTGGCGGACGAGGAGGCCTGGGAAGTCGTGACCTTTGATGAGCCGAAGAGTGCACCGATTTCCTATGTCCAGCCGCTGCCGGTCGGTTAGAGTCTGTAGCGTTTTTCCGCAGCAGCATATAAGGTTAGTTTGACAGCCTGTTCGTCAGCTGCGACCGGATGGGCGGCCGTGCCTGGCCAGCCGTTTGAGTGCGGCGCTGAGGGCCTCGTCGTCGATGGTTTCAGCCGCTGCTTCGATGCCTTCGGCGCTTTTGGCTGAAAGCTGGGCTGTATGTCGTAAGGGAACGCTTCGGTGCTCAACGGGACGTACCGTCACGCGGACGTGTCTGACGGACGCCAGATCTCCTCCGGTTTCCCGCAGTTGGGCGGGCAGTTTGGGGGCTTGCTGGCGGAGGCGGCCCGCCCACGCGGGGGAGTCCACCTGGAGGACCAGAATACCGTCCTTGAGATTGGCGACCCGGCAGTGGCCGGCCAGCTTTGTCTCCAGACAGTCGACTACCTGTTGTTCCAGTCGAATCAGCGCCCTGGCACGATCAATCGTTTGGCCCAGGCCGCCGGAAAGCAGTGATTTGAGAATTCGAAGTCGAAACACTTTGGGATCCGCGCGCCAAATCAAGCATAATAACCAATAATAAACGAACAAAGGTTACCGAGACAGGCACACTATGAATATCCTGCTGGTTTCCAAACAATCCGGACGCTCCAAATGCCTCGAGCTGGGCGGCCATGCCTTTCTTGCCCTGGTGGTTTTCGCCGTTGCGCTTCCTGTAACGGGCCTCTATGCCGGCTATCGTCTCGGGACGGAGCATGGCACCAGTCAGATTCTCGCCCAGGGTCTCGAACAGGAGATTGCCGAACAGCGGGCCCAGGTGGCGGAGGCCTCCCGCACCGCCGAGGAGAATCTCAACGCCCTCACACTGCGGCTGGGGCAGATGCAGGCCCACGTGATTCGTCTCGATGCGCTGGGGCAACGCCTCACCCGGATCGGGGGACTGGACAACGGTGAGTTCGATTTCAGTAGCCTGCCGGCCCAGGGTGGTCCCGAAGGCGATTTTGAACAGACGGCACTTTCGGTACCCGATTTCATGAGCCAACTGGATGAACTCTCTCAACAGTTGGAGAGTCGTGATCGCCAACTCACGGTGCTGGAAACCCTGCTGATGAATCGGAATCTCCAGGCTGAGGTGCATCCGAGGGGAAAGCCCATCCAGGGAGGATGGCTCTCTTCGCGCTTCGGGTGGCGTAACGACCCCTTTACCGGTAAGAAGGACTACCATAAGGGCGTCGATTTTGCCGGTAAGGAAGGCTCTGATGTGATGGCGGTTGGTTCCGGCGTGGTGACATGGGCAGGCGATCGCTACGGATACGGCAATCTGGTCGAGGTGACCCATGGCAATGGCTACGTGACCCGTTACGGTCACTGTAAGGAAATCACGGTTAACGTCGGGGATACGGTGAAAAAGGGCCAGTTGATCGCCACCATGGGCAGTACCGGTCGTTCCACCGGACCCCATGTGCACTTCGAGGTCATTCTCGATAGCAAAACCGTTAATCCATCCAAGTACCTGAAGGTGGCGGGCTAGTGGGCCATGCGGAAAAGAGTGCAACTCTCAGCCGTTCCACAAAGCCCATAGGCAAGGCGCACGAGCGCAGGACTAGCGGGCCTAATTTATGTGCAGGGATGCACGAATGCCGCGAGCGCATGGATGCGCAGGAGCGGTCAAGCGAGTGCAACGCCGACTATGGGCTTTGTGGACGGCCCGGAGGGAGCCCCGCCAAGGAGCCAATGCTGCGTTGCACTCCTTGGAAAGGACTCGCCATTCCCTGCGTAACGCGCCTTGCCTTGGCTCCTTGGCGGGACTCTGAGTGTCACACTCTTTTCCGCATGGCCCACTCGTTCTGTCAACACGTAAAACTGCAAGTCTGGTGCAGACCCGCCCGATCATCGACCGCCCGGGGAATTTTGCTTCCGTCAGGGTATCTAAAGTGTGCGCGCCAAACTGCGCAAAACCATCCGCCTTCGCTAAAATAGTCTGCTTTGGCCCGGTCGACACGGCTGAGCGCAAGGATCCAATTCGGAGCAATCCGGGACGTTTATGGTCACCAACATGTTGAGCAAGATTTTCGGCAGCCGAAACGAGCGGCTGCTCAAGCGCCTGCGCAAGGATGTCGCGCGCATCAATGGCCTGGAAGCGGAACTCGAGGCGCTCTCTGACGAGGCACTTCAGGGTAAGACGCCCGAGTTCCGGCGGCGCCTCGATGAGGGAGCCAGTCTCGACGATCTGCTGCCGGAGGCCTTCGCGGTGGTGCGTGAGGGGGCCAAGCGGGTCCTCGGCATGCGCCACTACGATGTGCAGCTGATTGGCGGCATGGTGCTGCACCTCGGCAAGATCGCCGAGATGAAGACCGGCGAGGGCAAGACCCTGGTCGCAACACTCGCCGCCTATCTCAATGCGCTGCCCGGAAAGGGCGTACACGTGATCACCGTGAACGATTACCTGGCCCGACGTGATGCCGCCTGGATGGGCGGCCTTTACGGCTTCCTGGGTCTGGAGACCGGGGTGGTGGTGCCGGGCATGGACCACGAGTCCAAGCGCCACGCCTATTTTGCCGATATCACCTATGGCACCAACAATGAATACGGCTTCGACTACCTGCGCGACAACATGGCCTTCAAGCCGGAAGAGCGGGTTCAGCGGGAGCGTCCCTTCGCCATTGTCGACGAGGTCGACTCGATCCTTATCGATGAGGCGCGCACACCCCTGATTATTTCGGGGCAGGTCGAGAACAGCTCTGAACTCTACCATCGCATGAACCAGTTGGTCCCCGAACTGACACGACAGGAAGAGGAAGAGGGGCCGGGCGACTACAGCCTCGACGAAAAGGCGCGCCAGGTTCATCTGACTGAGCAAGGGCACGAACACGTCGAGGTGATGCTCACCGAGGCGGGATTACTGGAGGAGGGTGAAACCCTCTATGACGCGGCCAACATCGGGCTGATGCATCATCTCAATGCCGCCCTGCGCGCCCACGTCCTGTTCCAGAAAGATGTTCACTATCTGGTGAAGGACAACCAGGTGGTGATCGTCGACGAGTTCACCGGCCGGACTATGGCCGGACGGCGCTGGTCTGATGGCCTGCATCAGGCGGTCGAGGCCAAAGAGGGAGTCCCGGTACAGAGTGAAAACCAGACCCTCGCGTCGATCACCTTCCAGAACTACTTCCGACTCTACGACAAGCTGTCTGGCATGACCGGTACGGCCGACACGGAAGCCTACGAGTTCCAGCAGATCTACGGCCTCGAGGTGGCGGTGATCCCCACCCACCATCCGCTGATCCGCAAGGACATGGGTGACCTGATCTACCTCACCCAGCAGGAGAAGTTCGACGCCGTCATCGAGGACATCAAGGACTGCCACCAGCGTCAGCAGCCGGTTCTGGTGGGTACCACCTCCATCGAGGTCTCGGAGTACCTGTCGCAGCTCCTGAACAAGGCAAAGATTCGGCACGAGGTGCTGAACGCCAAGCAGCATGAGCGCGAGGCGGAGATCGTCATTGCCGCCGGTATGCCCGGCGCGGTTACCATTGCCACCAACATGGCGGGTCGCGGTACCGATATCGTCCTGGGTGGTAATCTCAGCGCTGAACTGGATGCGTTAAGTGACGAGGCAACGGAAGAGCAGAAGGCCCGGGTGCGCGAGGATTGGCAAAGGCGCAATCAGTCCGTGCTGGAGGCCGGAGGCCTCCATATCATTGGTACGGAGCGCCACGAATCGCGGCGTATCGACAACCAGCTGCGTGGCCGTTCCGGGCGTCAGGGCGATCCGGGTTCAACCCGCTTCTATCTCTCGCTCGAAGACAATCTGATGCGGATCTTCGCCTCTGACCGGGTGGCGGGGATCATGCAGAAGCTCGGCATGGAGGAGGGCGAGGCCATCGAGCACCCCTGGGTCTCGCGCGCCATCGAGAATGCCCAGCGTAAAGTGGAAGGCCATAACTTCGATATCCGCAAGCAGCTGCTGGAATACGATGATGTGGCCAACGATCAGCGTAAGGTCATCTATGAGCAGCGCAACGATCTCATGGCGCAGGATGATATCTCCGAGTCCATCGAAACCCTTCGGGAAGACGTGCTCAACGAGGTCATCGACGGCTTCATCCCGCCGCAGAGTATTGAGGAGCAGTGGGACGTTTCGGGCCTGGAGGAGGCGCTGGAGAACGAGTTCGGGCTGAAATTGCCCATCCGCCAGTGGCTGGATGAAGATGACGACCTGCATGAAGAGAACCTGCGCCGGCGCATCCTTGAAGAGATGATCGCCCGTTACAAGGAGAAGGAGGAGCTGGCGGGTAGCACGGTACTGCGCCACTTCGAAAAAGCGGTCATGCTGCAAGTGCTCGATACCCACTGGAAAGAGCACCTGGCGGCAATGGATTACCTGCGCCAGGGTATTCACCTGCGTGGCTATGCCCAGAAAAATCCCAAGCAGGAGTACAAGCGCGAGGCCTTCACGCTGTTCGACGAAATGCTCGGGCGCATCAAGCGGGAAACGATCGGCGTACTCTCCAAGGTTCAGGTGAAAGCCGAGGAGGATGTGGCGGCCGTCGAGGAGCAGCGACGTGCGGCTGCCAAGATGGAGTTCCAGCATGCCGAGGCCCCCGCCATGGCCGACACCGGCGCTTCCGAGCCGCGCGATACCGAAGAGGAGCACCGCCCCTTCGTTCGTGAAGGCCGGAAGGTCGGGCGCAATGAACCCTGTCCGTGCGGCTCCGGCAAGAAATACAAACAGTGCCACGGGCAGTTGAGTTAGCCAAAAGACTTCACTGTAAAAAACTCTTCGTTGTGACTCCAGCGCGGGTTGCGAGCGAATCGGGTTTCCCGGCTCGTTTTGTACCGTTACGGTGAAGTCCTGCAGGATTAAGGAGAAATCATGGCTGTCGGTTACCAAGGGCTGCCGAAGCTGCATCCGGTGGGGGGCGTGCGCCTCGGTACAACCGCTGCGGGCATCAAGAAACCCGGCCGCCCGGATCTGGTCCTGATTGAATTGGCTCGCGGCGCTACGGCGTCAGCGGTGTTCACCCGCAACGCCTTCTGCGCGGCACCGGTCATCCTTGCCCGCGAGCACCTGTCGGCCCGCGAACCCTCCTACCTTCTGGTGAATACCGGCAACGCCAATGCCGGCACCGGAAGGCAGGGCCTTGTCGACGCGCAGACCTGCTGTGAAGCGGTTGCCTCCCGTGGGGGCTGCGAAGCCGCTGACGTCCTGCCGTTCTCGACTGGCGTGATCGGCGAACCGCTGCCGGTCGCGACCCTCACCCAAGGCATTCCCGCTGCCTTTTCCGCTCTCGTGGCAGAGGGTTGGGCGAACGCCGCCGATGGCATTCTCACCACCGACACGGTCCCGAAAGGGTCTTCCCGGCAGGTCGAGATCGGCGGTCGACCCGTGACCATCACCGGGATCTCCAAGGGCGCCGGGATGATTCGGCCGGACATGGCGACCATGCTGGCTTTCATCGCCACCGATGCGGTCGTTGAGCGGGACGTTCTCGATGGCCTGCTGAAGCGGGCCGCCGGCCTCTCCTTCAATCGCATCAGTGTCGATGGGGACACCTCGACCAACGACGCCTGTGTGCTGATGGCCACCGGCGCCAGCGGTGTGAAACCCGAACCGGGAAGCGACGATTTCGAGACCCTCGAGACGGCGGTGACCGCGGTCTGCCGGGAACTGGCGCAGCTCATCGTGCGCGATGGCGAGGGCGCCACCAAGTTTATCGCCATCAAGGTGGTGAAGGGTCGCGACCAGAAAGAGTGCACGGATGTGGCCTATACCATCGCCCACTCACCACTGGTGAAAACCGCTTTCTTCGCCTCGGACCCGAACTGGGGCCGGATCCTCGCTGCCGTCGGCCGGGCCGGAGTCCCGGACCTGAACCTGCAGGCCGTCACCATTCACCTGAATGAGGTCTGTATCGTCAGCGATGGGGGCCGGGCAGCGGATTACGAAGAAGCTAGGGGCCAGCTGGTCATGGATCAGGAGGAGATTACCATTCGCGTCGATCTCTCCCGCGGCTCGGCCGAGGCGACGGTCTGGACCTGCGATTTCTCCTATGACTATGTCCGTATCAACGCCGAATACCGAACCTGATGTCGCGCCTGGGACAATCTCAGCCGAGCAACAGCGGCCATTGGTAGGTAGGAGGCGCGCCCCCGCGGCGATTCCGCAACGCTCTGTCGCGGCGCGGAAGCATAATCTTTCCACCGGGGTCCGCCCCGCGGCGAATGCCACCTGAATGCAAACCCCTGATTACTCCCGTTTCCTTCATGTCGCCGCAGCGGTCATTTGTGACCAGGCGGGCCGCATCCTGATCGCCCGCCGGGCCGAGCATCGCCATCAGGGGGGACTGTGGGAATTCCCGGGCGGCAAGATCGAGCCCGGTGAAGCCGTGGGGAGCGCCCTGCAGCGGGAGCTGGATGAGGAACTGGGTGTTACCATAACCGACGCCCGCCCGCTCATTCGAATCCCCCACGATTATGGCGACAGACAGGTCCTGCTGGACGTCTGGCGGGTCGATGGCTTCGAGGGGGTGGCCCACGGGCGGGAAGGTCAGCCGGTTGCCTGGGTGTGTCCGGAGGCGTTGAGCCAATATGCATTCCCGGCGGCGAATCGACCGATTGTCACCGCGGCACAGCTGCCCGATTTGGGACTGATCACGCCGGACCCTGGCCGCCCGGCGGAATGGGGGGCGTTCCTCCGGAAGTTGGAGAGCCGCTTGAATGGCGGGATTCGCCTAGTTCAGCTGCGGGCCAAAGCGTTACAGCCGAGCGCCTTTCGGGCACTTTCGGAACAGGTCGCCGCTCTATGCCACCGATTTGGCGCTCACCTGCTCCTCAACGGTCCGGTGGAGTCCGCTGAAGCCATTCCTCACGCCGGTGTGCACCTGAACGGGGCCAGGCTGCGAGAGCTCACGGAGCGGCCTCTGGGACCGGAAGGTTGGGTATCCGCTGCCTGTCACGACCTGGAGGAGCTGGAGCGGGCGCTCTCGATCGGGGTGGACTTCGTGTTCGTGTCGCCGGTCCTCCCAACGGCGAGTCATCCCGGGGCGCCAACCCTCGGTTGGGAGGGCCTCAGGGTCCTCTGCAAGGCGAGCCGTGTGCCCGTCTATGCACTGGGGGGACTCGGACCGGCCGATCGCCAGCGTGCCTGGCAGTCCGGCGCACAGGGCATTGCCGCCATTCGGGCGCTCTGGAATCCCATCCGTTGAATTTTCTAGCTCCCTAGCAGTATCTGCGAGCACCGCCGCTCCGCGCCTCCGAATCAACAGCGAAGGGGAACACGGGGGTCGGGGGGTAAAAACAGGTTGTCCTATTTTTTCTTTCCCGTGTGCCCGTGGTTCGAACATCGTTTGGGCTTGCCAGGAATGTAGGATGGGGTGAGCCCGCGAACCCCATCAAGAAACAACCGTATGCGAACCAATGATGGGGTTCGTTTTATTCACCCCATCCTACGGATTTCTCTGCATGCGAATGGAAACCACAGGCAACCACGGAGTAGAAACAGGTTGTCCTATTTTCTCTCCGTGTGCCCCGTGTTCCCCGTGGTTCGAAACCGTAATGGCGCTAGCGGCCGATATGCGGGAGGCGGGCGCGGGGGATGCCTTAGTGGGAACCCGAATCGGGTGGCCGATCGGTGATCTCCCAGGGGTCGACCGGCTCGCCGGGAATGCGGTGATCCTCGTCGGACCAGGCGCCGAGATCGATCAGCTTGCAACGTTCCGAGCAGAACGGCCGCCACTTCTGTTCCGGCTCCCAGCGCACGGGACGGCCGCAGGTCGGGCAATGAACGGTTTGGGTCATAGGCTGCAGCAACTCAGTTGGAAATCGATATACTCATGAACTTGGACCGGTCGGCCCTCGCCGGGTTGCATGAAACGGATCGTGAACCGATGTTTTCCACCGCTGACCTCGGGAAAATGGGGCTGTTCTACGGGAACGCGAATGCGGATCAGCTGATAGGGCAGACTAGCGCTGAGCGACTGCCCGTATGCCCCGCGTTCAGCGGTTCTGGGGTGGAAGTCGGCGCTGTTGCGGATCAGCTTCAGCAACAGCTCCACCGGCTGGCGTACGGCATCGAGATTGGCGGACCAGCGCTCGAGGTCCCGGTGACGGACTTCGGCGGGCTGTTCCAGCCAGTAGTGGTATCCGGGCAGGTCGAAATCGCACGCGCCTCCCGGAATGGTGGTGCGCTGACGAATGCTATTCAGGAATTCACTGTCGCGCAGTTCCTGCCCGAGCGGACCCGGATAGCTGTTGAGGTTTCCGCGCAGTCGCTCAAGCGCCCGCAGGATATTGCCTAGCCGCGCATGGTCCACATCCGGGTGCTCCAGATGGGGCTCCAGGTTGACGGTGGCCCGTTCCATCTCTTTCATCAATTCCGTCTTCAGGTCACCGCGGCCAAATACGTCGAGGATCTCCATGAAGGTCACGATGGTTGTACGGCTGTCCCAGGGTGACTGGCCGCGCAGGAAGTGACTCACCTGTTTGAACAGGTGCTCGAGTCGCAGCAGATTGCGGACCTTCTCGTTGACCGGATGTTCGTAGGTAATGGCGTTATGCACGATATCGGCAACAGGGCGGCAGTCCGCCTCGAAGATGAGTGAACATTAGCGGATTTAATTTCCGGCAAGTCGCAGGTAGAAACGATGCAGATCGTGGACCTGCTGGCGGAGTTTGTCCAGCGTCCCACTGTTCGGGATTACATCGTCCGCGACGGCAAGTCGTTCTTCGCGGGATGCCTGGCTGGCCAGGATCGCACGCGCCTGCCTCTCATCCGTGTCATCCCTGGAGATGGTGCGCTGGAGCTGGAGCGATGGCGGACAATCCACCACCAGAACCCGATCGACCAGTCCCTGCCAGCCTTTCTCCACCAGAAGCGGGATCACCAGGATCGCATAGGACTTCTGCACGCTTTCGGCCCGACGAATCATCTCGTCGCGAATCGCGGGGTGAAGCAGCGATTCCAGTTGCCCCCGTTTATCCGGATCCGCAAACACCTGCTCGCGCAGACGGCTCCGGTCCAGTGAGCCGTCGCAGTGGAGGAGATCCTTTCCGAAAGTCCTGACTACTTTGGTGAGCAGGGGAGAGCCCGGCGCCACCAGCTCGTGGGCGATAATGTCCGTGTCGATGACGGGAACACCGGCATCGGCAAAGATGCGGGCCACTGTAGACTTGCCGCAGCCGATTCCCCCCGTCAGTCCCACCCGCAGCATGCTAATGGTCCATGCGGGAAGTAGTGTAACACTCAGCCGGTCTCACAAGCGCTCTGGGCAAGGCGCAGGAGCGCAGGATTGGCTGTAGCCAATTCAAGTGACTGCAACGCAGCCGAGGGTGCTTGTGAGCCGGCCCGATGGGAGCCCCGCTAATGGGCCAATGCGGCGTTGCGCTGCTTGAAAAGGGCACGCCATTCCCTACGCAGTGCGCCTTGCCTTGGCCCATTAGCGGGGCTCTGAGTGCGACACTACTTCCCGCATGGACCATCAGATCGCGAAACGCAGGTAGGCACGGGTCAGGTCTTCGCCCCACAGCAGGGCCAGCCAGCCCGCAGCCGCCAGATAGGGACCGAAGGGGATCGGTGTGCCGCGTTCGTGACCCCGGAACAGGATAAGACCGATCCCGACTGCCGCACCGACTACCGAAGAGAGGATGATGATCACCGGCAGGGATTGCCACCCTAGCCAGGCACCGAGCAGGCCCAGCAGCTTGAAGTCGCCGTAACCCATTCCCTCTTTGCCGGTCGCCAGGCGGAACAACTGGTAGACGCTCCAGAGCGAAAGGTAGCCGGCCGCCGCACCGATGATCGCCGTCGTCGGTGGAACGAAGACCCCCGCCAGGCTCAGCAGCAGCCCCAGCCACAGCAGCGGCAGCGTGATATCGTCGGGCAGCAACTGATGGTCGAGATCGATAAAGGTCAGTGCGACCAGCCCCCAGGTCAGCAGAAGGGCGAAGCCCGCCTGCCAGCCGAAGCCGAAATGCCAGGCGGTCACTGCGCTGAGGATGGCGGTAGTGAGCTCAACCGCGGGATAGCGCGCGGAAATTGGGCCCTGGCAATGCCTGCACCGCCCTTTCTGAAACAGGTAACTGAAAAGCGGAATATTCTCCAGGGGGCCGATGCTGTGCCCGCAGTGGGGACAGCGGGACGCCGGCCGTGCCAGATTGAAAGGCTCCGAATCGGCTGGGGCCCCGGTCTCACCGACCAGTTCCTGGCAGTGCTGCTTCCAGGCACGCTCCATCATCACCGGCAGACGATAGATGACCACGTTGAGGAAGCTGCCGACGGCAAGGCCCAGGATGAAAACGGCACCGGCAAACAGCGCCGGATAAGCCGTGAAATAGGTGGCAATTTCTCCCATCAAACGACCTCACCCATCTTGAAGATGGGCAGGTACATGGCGATGACCAGTGTACCGATAAGGACACCGAGAATGGCCATGATGAGCGGCTCGAGCAGGCTGCTCAGCGAATCGACCGCATCATCGACCTCCTGTTCATAAAAATCCGCGACCTTGCCGAGCATCTGATCCACCGAGCCGGCCTCTTCGCCGATGGAGGTCATCTGCACCACCATGTTGGGGAAGACATTGGTATGGGTCATGGCATCGGTAAGTGAGGTACCCGTGGAGACTTCGTTGCGCATCGCCAAAACGGCATTACCGTAGACCACATTGCCCACGGCCCCGGCGACCGACTCCAGCGCTTCCACGAGCGGGACGCCCGCGGCAAACATGGTCGACAGCGTGCGGGCATATCGGGCGATGGCCGCCTTGTTCAGGATATCGCCGATTACCGGTATCTTGAGTGAGATCTTGTCCATCGCCTCCTGGACGGCGCGTGATTTCTTCTTGGCCTGTACAAAGGCGTAAATGAGGAGACCGGTTGCCCCGAAGATTGCCCACCACCACTTCTGGAAAACCTCGGAAAGTCCGATAACCGCTAGCGTCAGGGCGGGAAGCTCGCCACCGAAACTGCTGAATACATCTTCAAATACCGGGATGACGAATATCAGAAGGATGGCGGTAATGATAAAAGCGACGGCGAGTACTGCAGTGGGATAAAAGAGTGCTTTTTTGACCTTCGATTTGATTGCCTCCGTCTTCTCCTTATAGGTCGATATCTTGTCCAGCAGGTCCTCCAGGATGCCGGCCTGTTCGCCGGCATGGACCAGATTACACGTTAACCGATCGAACTGATCGGGATGCTTTTGCAGCGCAGCCGCCAGGTTGTTGCCGCCCTCCACATCCGCTTTAATCGCCCCGACCAGCTCTCGCATACTGGGGTTTTCGTGCCCTCGTCCGATGATCTCGAAGGATTGTACGAGCGGAACTCCGGAGGACATCATGGTCGCCAGTTGCCGGCTGAAGAGGGCGATATCCTTGGGGGTAATCTTCTTTTTGGATTGTCCCCCGAACAGTGGTTTCGGTTTCTTCCGGACCTTGGAAGGATTGACGCCCTGCCGCCGAAGATTCGCCTTGACCAGAGTCACGTTGCGGCCTGCACTCTCTCCGCTGACCCGTTTGCCACTGCGATCGGTACCTTCCCAGATAAAGGTGTCCTGCTTGGCAGCTTCAGCCATAGTTTAGTCCTTCGTCACGCGGTTAATCTCTTCAAGACTGGTTATGCCGTCCTTGATCTTTTTCAGACCCGACTTCCGCAAGTCCGGAATACCTTCCTTGTCCGCCTGATCGGCCAGATCCATCGCCGTGCATCCCTGCATAATCATTCGGCCCATCTCCTCGGAAACCGGCATCACCTGATAGATGCCGACCCGCCCTTTGTAGCCCTTGTTGCAGCGGTCACAGCCAACGGCCCTGTAGGGGGTGAACTTGCCGATCTCTTCCGGGGCAAAGCCTTCCTGCAGGAGCGTCTCCTTTGGAATATCCTCGGGCTGCTTGCAGTGGTCACAGAGTCTGCGTCCCAGTCGTTGGGCAATAATGAGACTGACTGCGGAGGCGATGTTGTAGGGGGCGACACCGATGTTCATCAGGCGGCCCAGTGTCTGCGGGGCATCATTGGTATGCAGTGTGGAGAGCACCAGGTGGCCGGTCTGTGCTGCCTTGATGGCGATCTCCGCCGTTTCGATATCGCGGATCTCGCCGACCATGATGACGTCCGGATCCTGGCGGAGAAAGGCCTTTAGTGCCGATGAGAAGGTCAGTCCCACCTTGGGATTGACATTCACCTGGTTGATTCCGGGCAGATTGATTTCGGCCGGGTCCTCGGCCGTGGAGATATTGACGTCCGCGGTATTGAGAATATTGAGACCGGTGTAGAGCGAAACGGTCTTACCGGAACCGGTCGGCCCGGTGACCAGAATCATTCCGTACGGCTTGGCCAGGGCGTCCAGGTACAGCCGCTTTTGCTCCTCCTCGTAGCCGAGTGCGTCGATGCCGAGCTTTGCGCTGGAGGGGTCGAGAATACGAAGGACGATCTTTTCGCCATAGAGGGTCGGGCAGGTACTGAGACGAAAGTCGATAGCGCGGTTCTTGGAGAGCGTCAGCTTGATGCGGCCATCCTGGGGGATGCGCCGTTCGGAAATATCCAGGCGGGACATGACCTTGAGGCGGGCGGAGATCTTGTTGGCCAACTGCACCGGCGGTTTCGCGACTTCGCTGAGGATGCCATCCTGCCGCAGCCGCACGCGATAAATCTTCTCGTAAGGCTCAAAGTGAATGTCCGATGCTCCCTTGTTAATCGCATCCAGCAGGATCTTGTTGATGAAACGCACCACCGGCGCATCATCCACGTCCGAATCGGCGCTATCCTCTTTCTCCTTGTTGTCCTCGGCGGAGATATCGAGATTATCCAGGTCCTCATCGCCCAGGTCGGACAGGCTCGTATCCGTGGCGTTCAGGGCCGCTTCGATTGTGCTACTGAGTTTGTCCTCCTCCACCAATACCGGCTCGGTATTCATCCCGACATGGAACTTGATTTCATCGAGGGCGTTGAGATTGGTGGGGTCGGAAACCGCGACAAACAACCGGTTGCCGCGTTTCAGCAGAGGAAGGGCGTGGTGATGGCGGATCAGTTTCTCTTCGACGAGCTTGATCACATCCGTGTCGAGGTCCATCACCCGGAGATCGAAGACCGGAACCCCGAATTCCCTGGCCGCCACCATCGCGATTTCACGGGCACTAACAACGCCGTTTTCCACCAGATAGGTGGTCAGCGGCATCCGTTCCTTGCTCGCCTGCTTCAGGGCGCTTTCGGCATCCGATTCTGTCAGTAAGCCCTCACTGACCAGCTTTCGAGCCAGTCCGCTAAGCGCAATCTTTGCTGTAGAAGTTACCATTGACTAGCTGCCGAATCCGCAAATAGTGCCAATACTACGTTGATACCGGGAAAAGGTTCAATCAAACGAGAAACGGTCGCCGAATAAACCCGGGAGCTGTCCTAGCATTTCTGTAGAGGACAAGTCTTGCATGTATGTTGCTACAGGTTTGTGTTGCCGTTCACGGACTGTTTCAACAGCTGATGCCAGGCGATAGTGCTCTGGCGATATTAGTCGGGGAGCTTGACCTGTGAAAGGTTGGGGTACTGGTGGACTGCCGCAGCCCAACTCGCCTTGGCACTGTCCCGCTGACGGGGGTGCAGCTTTTCCAGCAATAGAAGTTGATGTGCGGCTTCGGTGTAGCGTTGGTTGAGAGCTAACGCCAGGGCATAGCGAAACAGAGCCGGTGGATGGGGGTATCGGTGGGCCACGCGGCCCATCCACGCGATTTGTTCGGCCGTCATGTCGGCATAAGCTTCCGTGCGGGCGTAGCGGGTATAGGCCGAGAGTTGCGTGAGAATCTTGGCAGGGGTGGTCTGATCGGCGGGTTTTCGGGCTTCGATCCCGATGCCCTCAAAGCGCATGTGGCGAAAATCCGCCTCCAGCAGTCGGTATTCGGAAACCACGAGAACCAACGCTAACCCGCTTGCCAGTAGCACCGCCGGCTTGCTCCAGGCGGGCATGGCCATACCTCGGATATCGACCGAGCGATCGACGATGCCGGCGCAAACCCCCAGAGGAAACAGAAAGTAGGTGTATTCCAGCGGAAACTCCAGCATGCCGTGTGTAAACACGGCCATGAGCACCAGTAAGCCGAACCAGCTCTCCAGGTTCTGGCGCCGCTTCATTCGCGATAGGAACCATCCCCCAAGCAGCAAGAGTATCGCCCCGCCCACCAGCAAACCGTTCCAGAGCAAAAGGTCGAGCGCAATATTGTGGCTGTGCTCGACCATCACCGAGGGCCCGTGGTCGCCGGCCACGGCGACTTGAGCCAAGGTCACCTGATTCCAGCCGTAGCCGAACAGTGGTGCTCGCACTGCAGCATCCAGGAGCTGGAGCCAGATCGTCGGCCGTAGTCCGGATTCCGACCGTATCTGCAAGGATGCTGCGGGAGCCCCCGAAGGCACTGAGTTGAGGTGTATGGCATCGGTGAGGACCGGCCAGATAAACCACAGGGAAACCAGGACGGCAAAGCCAGTGGTAATCTGCAGGCTGGATAGGGTGATGCCTACCTGTCTGCGCTGCAGCAGGGTCCAGCCGAGGATGACCAGCCCGATGATCAATGGGGTGCGCGATGCGGTCATCGCGATACCCGCAAAAAGCAATAGGGAGCATAGAGTGACGACCGGTCGGCCCATGTGGCCCCGGGCGTTCAGGTAGATCGCGGCGGCGAGCCCCAGGCAGAACAGCGTGGCTAGATTGTTGGGCTGGGCCAGATTGGCGGACGGACGGCCGCGTGGTGCGATATCGACCAGCCAAACCCCCAGGTTCAGATGGAGCCACTGGGCTGCGGCCAGAAACAGGGACAGCAACGCGCCGATCAAAAAGACCCATGCCATTGTCCGGGCAGTGACTTCACGGTTTTCACCGGCAAGGGCGAACCCCACCGCATAGGCGAGTGCCAATCCGGCCAGATAGAGTGACGCGGTCCAGGCATCACCGGAGAAGGTGATCAAACCGAACCCGTATTGAAGGGGAGGGATTGCAGCGAGCAGTAGAAGCGCAAGAACCCCGCGCGGGATCCGAGTACCTACCTGATGATCGTTCGAATGCGAAACACCGGTGAAGGTAGCAACGGCCAGCATGACCAGCGCAACGGCCGCAATGAATTCATTGTAGAAGGCGCTCCAGGGCAGGTAGTGGTTGGGAATCAGCCAACTGGTAACCATCAGCAGGCCGGCGAGCGCAAAGATATAACGGCGAGCCGGAAAATGCTGTGAAGCTCGATCAATGGTGTGCATGGTGTCGCGGAACCGTTTGAAGAAAAACAAAAACCCCTCAGAGAGGGGTTTTTGCTTCGTGCTAGCCTAAGGGCCTAACTGCGGCAGGAGCCCGGCAGATACTTCTTCGGAACCCCATCGGACGCGGCCGGACCACAAGTCCACTTATAGACCGGGGAGCCGAGATGGCCGGAGGTGGTAGGATCCTTCGTGGTGGAGTCATCGTGATATGGCGTCATCTCGATCTTCTTGTCATCGATAGCGGTGTCGCCGAAGTTATCAGCAGTCACGATCACCTTGCCGTTGGCATCAGTGTCTACCGATTTTACGTATTTCGATGGTGCTGTGCCGGAGGTGCTTTCGCAACCCCAGTTGCTTGCACCAGGGCTGGTCGTGCCATCCATGGTTTGATAAACCTCGGTAATCGCCGTGCGGCAGGTGCTGCCGGCGAGGACCACTTCGGACATTTTGGCCCGAACGGTGTAATCCTGGTATGCCGGCAGCGCGACGGCGGCCAGAATGCCGATGATCGCGACGACGATCATCAGTTCGATCAGGGTGAAGCCCTGTTGTACGTTCTTCATGAATTCTCTCCTCAGACATTGAATAGCGATTCCGCAAACTTTCCGGCCATGGTGTTGTTTTTTCTGGGCCGGGACTCCTTTGAAAGTTATGCAGTTACTGTGCCAATCACCTATGGCGTTTCCAGCACCATGAATGTGCATTGTTAGGGAAAAAGAAATTGTGCGGTGGGTCACATCGCGGCACTTTGCTGCGGCTTTTTCATCGGTGTCTCTTTCGACCCCTGCGGGGGGGGGCCGGGAAAGGGGCAGAAAAAGGTGTAGGGACTGGGCGTTAGGTGACTAACTACGTCCATTGGGTGACAAAATTTGTCACCTTGAGTCTACTCGATGTCGAGTTTTTTGAGGCGGTAGCGTAGTGAGCGAAAGGAGAGGCCGAGCCGTTTGGCGGCGGCGGTCTTATTGAACCGGGTCTCTTCGAGGGCGTTGAGGATGATCTTGCGTTCGATTTCCATCAGGTAGGACTCCAGTTCGAAGTCCCCGCCGCCGACTTCACTGGACGCAACCGGCACGCCTTCGGGGAGTTGGAGGAGCTCTTCGCCGATCGTGGCCTGTTCGCACAGCGTTACGGCACGCTCAAGGATGTTCTCCAGTTCGCGCACATTGCCGGGGAATGCGTAGGAGCCCAGCGCTTCCCGGGCGGAATCATCGAGCTGTAATGGTTCGACTCCCAGCTCGCCGGCGAGCCGCTCGAGGATGTGTTCGACGAGGATCGGAATATCCTCCGGACGCTCTCTCAGGGTTGGTGCTTGCAGCTGGATGACGTTGATGCGATAGAAGAGGTCTTCCCGGAACCGTCCTTCGCGGACCAGCGTGGCGAGGTCCTGGTGGGTGGCACTGAGGATGCGGACATCGATATGGACCTCCTTCTGTGCGCCCAGCGGCCGGATGGCCTTTTCCTGAATGGCCCGTAGCAGCTTGACCTGCATCGCAAGGGGCAGGTCGGCCAGTTCATCCAGGAACAGCGTGCCGCCCTGGGCGGCTTGGAACAGGCCCGGTTTGTCATGGGTGGCGCCGGTAAAACTCCCCTTGCAGTAGCCAAACAGCTCGCTCTCCATGAGATCTGCCGGGATGGCGCCGCAGTTCACCGGCACGAAGGGCTTGTCGGCGCGAGGGCCGTTTTCATGGATCAGTCGGGCGATTAGCTCCTTGCCAGTGCCGGATTCTCCGCTGATATAGATGGGGGCCTGACTGCGGGCCAGCTTGTTGATCGTGGCGCGAATGGTACGGATGACTTCCGATTCACCCAGTAACTGTCGACCTGAAGGGCTTGTGGGGTTGGGGGCTTCATCTCTTCGCCCCATCTTCAGTGCTGTACTGACCAGTTCCCGAAGGGTGGCCAGTTCTACCGGCTTGTTCACAAAGTCGAAGGCGCCGGCCTTGAGGGCCTCGATGGCCAGGCTCATGTTGCCGTGGGCCGTTATGACGGCGACCGGGAGCTCTGGCCGGTGCTGCTGAATATGGCGCACCAGTTCGATGCCGCTACCGTCCGGCAGGCGCATGTCGGCCAGGCAGAGATTGAAATCGGAACGGTTGAGGTGGTCTCTGGCCTCTTCCAGGGTTTCCGCCCCCTCGCAAGCCACCCCCATGCGGGTGAGGGTCAGCTCGAGCAGCTCCCGGATATCGGGCTCATCATCGACGATCAACGCGTGGTATTGGGCTTGCTTCATGGCGAGAGGATCTAACGGCTCGGGTGGCTGAATGAGAGGCGAAATCGGCTTCCGCCCCGCTTATCGGGTAGGTAGGCCAGTTCTGCATTATTGCATTCGGCAAGCTCCCTTGAAATATAGAGTCCGAGTCCGATCCCCGAGCGCTGGGTAGTGAAGAAGGGTTCGAACAACTGGTTGGCGACACTGTCCGGGATCCCCTCTCCTTTGTTGACGATATCCAGGTAGGGCCGTCCGGTTTTTGAGTAGCCCGCCTTCAGGCGGATCCGCGGGAAGTCGCTGGTGCGGCTGTGCCGTTCGGCATTGTCGAGCAGGTTGCTCAGGATCTGCTGCAGGTGGGTGGGATCGAAACCGATTTCCAGATCGGGAGGGATTGCCACCGGGATTTTCCCTGCATCGATGTCGTGTCTGTAACAGAACTCGGCTATAAGGGTCTTCACAAAGGGGGACAGCGTCAGTGCAATCATCTTGGAGCGATCTTTGCGACCGAGTTGGAGGATGCTCTCGATGATGGTGTTCACCCGCTGTGACTGCTCCAGGACGATCTCGGTCATGCGCTGGTCGGTCTTGTCGAGGTGAGGCGACTCCGCGAGTAGCTGACCGGCGTGGCTGATGGCTCCGAGCGGATTGCGGACCTCGTGGGCCACACTGGCGGTCAGTCGTCCGAGGGCGGCGAGTTTCAGTTGCTGGACCTGTCGGGCGGCAAGGCTGGCATCCTCGAGAAAGATCAGGGTCCCTGCGCGTCCGTCGGGGCCGATGTTCATGAAGCGCGGGATTACTTCGTAATCGACATCCTCGAGTTTCACGGTGCGTGGTCGCTGCCCGCCCTGTAGCCAGCGCGCGACGCGCTGGGCCAGGTCGGGAGAGACTTCACCCAGGTAGCGGGTATTGCTGCTTGTAGAACTGAGTAGGCGCCTGGCCGCGACATTCATCAGTTGGACACGCTGGTAGTTGTCGACCACCACCACCCCGGTTTGCATGTGTTCGATGATGAATTCGGCCATCTGCGCCATGTTCGCCAGATCCATCTCCCGCTGTTCGGCCAGTACTTCGCTGGCGCGGGCGTGGCGGCTGAGTACATGGGCCAATGCAGCAGTGGCAAACAGCGCAGCGCCCAGCAGGCCCGACTGGGGGTAGGCCACGGCTGCATCAGGTACCGTTAAATGCGAGTACAGCTGCTCCAGAAGCAGGGCTATCGTTGCCACTGCGGCGAATAGTCCAGCCGTTCGCCCCCCGGTGATCATGCTTGCGTTGGCGATGCACACCACCAGCAGCATTCCCAATCCGCTGGCGACACCTCCGCTGGCATGCATCAGCAGGGTCAAGGCGGTAATGTCTCCGGCGACCTGTACATATAGCTGGATGGGGAAGGCGGGCTGCCGTCGTTCGGAGAGGATTATGGAAATGGCGGCAAATATGACGTAGGCGATACTAACGTTAAGAAAAAAACCGGGGTCGTGGGCGCCAAGGGGCATCGGCGGGCGCTGATCCGATGCGAGAAAGACGAAGGCGCTGCTCAGTAGCAGGCGGTAGATGTTGAAAAAGCGCAGCGGCTGCCAGGTCTTGGCACTGTTTTCGGGCGATGAGAGCGATAGCGGAGCGGTGGTCAGTGAGCCATCCATTACCCGTCTGCCTGATCCCTGTGCTCGGCACTGCAGAACCAATCTTCTCCGCGCCTGAATGCTTCCTGTTCGGGAACATGCAATCCGCACTGCCGGCAGCGCACCATTTGCCCGATTTCCGGTTTCGAGCGCGAAGGCGCAATCGAAGCGCGACGATCACGAAAGCGGCGCACCAGGGCATAAATGGCCCAGATAATTGCCACCAGGATAAGAAGACGAAACAGTCCCATGTTGTTCGGATTCCCGCTTTTCAATAAGGAATATTGCCTCGGCGGATTGTATCGGTCCTGCTGCAAAAAGGCCAAGCCGGGCTTTTGCCAAGGTCCCGGCTTTCGGACACAATACCGTTTTTTCGTTGAGGCGGGGAAAGCATGAATCTCCACGAATATCAGGCCAAGAGTCTGTTCGGCGACTATGGCATCCCGGTTCCGGAGGGGCAGGTGGCGGCCAACCTCGCCGAGGCGGAGCATGCGGCCCAGGCGCTGGGCGGAGGCCGCTGGGTGGTCAAGGCACAGGTCCATGCCGGGGGTCGCGGCAAGGCGGGTGGCGTCAGGCTGGTGGAAGGCCTGGCGGCATTGACGTCCGCGGCCGATGAGCTGCTTGGCAGCCGGCTGGTGACCCACCAGACCGGGACGGAGGGACAGCCGGTCAACAAGGTCCTGGTCGAGGCCGTCTCCCCGAACGCCCGTGAACTCTACCTCGGCATGGTGGTGGACCGCACCAGCCAGCGGGTAACGATCATGGCCTCAGCGGCCGGCGGCATGGACATCGAGGAGGTGGCCGCAACCCGCCCCGAGGCTATCTGCAGCGTGGCGGTCGACCCCGTGGTTGGCTTGCAGCCTTACCAGTGCCGCCGGGTGGCCTTCGGGCTGGAGCTGGACGGCTCGCAGGTCAAGGAACTCGGCAAGCTGATGATGGCGCTCTACCGGCTCTTCATGGAGCGCGACGCCGCCCTGGTGGAGATCAATCCTCTGGTGGTGACCGGGGAGGGCCACCTGCTGGCTCTGGATGCCAAGATCAACCTCGATGAGAGCGCATCTTACCGGCAGTCCGCCCTGGCGGGACTCCACGACACCACCCAGGAAGACGAGCGCGAATGCCGCGCCCGGCAGCACGGTCTGAACTATGTCCGTCTCGACGGCAATATCGGCTGCATGGTCAACGGCGCCGGATTGGCGATGGCCACCATGGACCTCATCAAGCTGCAGGGCGGCGAACCGGCCAACTTCCTGGACGTGGGCGGCGGTACCACCGCGGAGAAGGTGGCTGAGGCCTTCAAACTGATCCTCTCCGACCAGAACGTGGAAGCCATTCTGGTGAATATCTTTGGCGGTATCGTGCGCTGCGACCTGATCGCCGAGGGCATCATCCAGGCGGTCCGGGAGGTGTCCTCCGCCGTGCCGGTGGTGGTCCGGTTGGAGGGGACCAACGTGGAACGCGGGCGTGAACTGCTGGCTGCGAGCGGACTGGCCATCGATACGGCGGCCGACCTTACGGATGCGGCCCAAAAAGCGGTAATGGCCGCGGGAGGGAAGGCCTGATGTCGATTCTGGTCAACAGTGATACCCGGGTGATCTGCCAGGGTTTTACCGGCAAACAGGGTACTTTCCATTCGGAACAGGCCATCGCCTACGGCACCCGCCTGGTGGGCGGCGTTACGCCCGGCAAGGGCGGGCAGATGCACCTGGAGCGGCCGGTGTTCAATACCGTTCATGACGCGGTGGCGGAGACCGGTGCCGATGCCACCATGATCTATGTCCCGGCGCCGTTCGCGGCTGATGCCATTCTCGAGGCGGCGGACGCCGGCATCGAGACCATCGTCTGCATCACCGAAGGCATTCCGGTCCTCGATATGTTGAAGGTGAAGGCCTCACTGCGCGGTACGGAATCGCGCCTCATCGGCCCTAACTGCCCCGGCGTCATTACTCCCGGCGCCTGCAAGATCGGCATCATGCCGGGCGCGATCCACAGCCCGGGGCGTATCGGCATCGTCTCCCGTTCGGGCACGCTGACCTACGAGGCTGTGCATCAGACCACCCGTGCGGGACTGGGCCAGAGCACCTGCGTGGGTATCGGCGGCGACCCGATTCACGGGCTCAGCTTTGTCGATTGCCTGGCGCAGTTCGAGCAGGACCCCGGCACCGACGGGGTCATCATGGTCGGGGAAATCGGCGGGATGGCGGAAGAGGAGGCGGCCGAGTTTATCCGCCATCACGTCAGCAAGCCGGTAGTGGCCTACATTGCCGGAGTGACCGCCCCCAAGGGTAAGCGCATGGGGCACGCCGGGGCGATCATTGCCGGTGGGAAAGGCACCGCGGAGGAGAAGTTTACCGCCCTCGAGGCCGCCGGGGTGACTATTGCCCGCTCGCCCGCCGAGATGGGCGAGCGCATGGCCGAAGCCCTGAAGGGCTGACGATGATAGCTACCGTGGCAACTCGGTCGCGGCTTCGGCTTGCGATGGCGCAGCTGGACTTTCATGTCGGCGACATCGCCGGCAATGTGCAGCGCATCATCGCTGCCGCCGGGCGCGCTCGCGATGAACTCCAGGCCGATGTGGTGGTGTTCCCGGAACTGGCCCTCTGCGGTTACCCACCCGAAGACCTGCTGATGCGCCAGGGGTTTCAGTTGCGGGTCCTGCAGGGACTGGAAGAGATTAAGCGCGCGGTACACGGCATCGATATGCTGTTCGGCTATCCGGCCATGGCCATGGGCGGTCTCTACAACGCCGCCTCCCTGCTTCGGGACGGGGAGCTGATCGCGACCTATCACAAGCAGCATCTGCCCAACTACAGCGTGTTCGACGAGGTACGCTACTTTACCGGCGGTCACGAGCCCTGCGTGGTGAACGTGAAGGGCGTCGCGGTTGGGATTACGATTTGTGAGGACATCTGGCAACCCGCTCCCGCGGCCCAGGCCGCTGCCGCCGGCGCGCAGCTTCTCATCAACATCAACGCCTCTCCCTATCATCTCTCCAAGGGCGATGAGCGGGAGAGGGTGCTACAGAGACGGGTCGAGGAGACCGGTTTGCCGATTGCCTATCTGAACCTGGTCGGCGGACAGGATGAACTGGTCTTCGATGGCGAATCCTTCGTGATGGATGCCGGGGGGCGGGTAGTGCAGCGCGCCCCGGCCTTTGAAGAGGGGCTCTGGATTGCCGACTTCGACATCGGCGACGCGGTCCGGCCGCTGCCGTCCGAATGCGCACCGAAGCTGTCCGAAGAGGCGAGCGCCTACGGCGCGCTGGTGCTGGGTACGCGCGATTACATTGACAAGAACGGCTTCCCCGGTGTGGTGCTAGGCCTTTCCGGAGGCATCGATTCAGCCCTCACCCTGGCCGTCGCCGTCGATGCCATTGGCCCGGAACGGGTGGAGGCCGTCACCATGCCCTCCCGGTATACCGCCGATATGAGTGTGGAGGATGCCAGGGCGGAAGCCGCGGCGCTCGGCATCGAGTGCCGGACGATCCCGATCGAGCCGCTGTTCAATGCCTTTCTGGCGAGTTTGGCGGACGAGTTTGCCGGTACCGAGCCGGACGTGACCGAGGAGAACATCCAGGCGCGCTGCCGCGGGGTGCTGCTGATGGCGATCTCCAACAAAAAGCACAAGATGGTGCTGACCACCGGCAACAAGAGTGAAATGGCTGTGGGCTATGCCACACTTTACGGGGATATGGCCGGCGGTTTTGCCGTTCTCAAGGATGTTCCGAAGACGCTGGTCTATCGGCTCGCCCGCTATCGCAACCGCCTCCGTCCGGTGATCCCGGAGCGGGTCATCGAACGTCCCCCGTCTGCCGAACTGGCGCCGGATCAGAAGGACAGCGATAGCCTGCCTGCGTATGATGTACTGGATCCCATCTTGGAAATGTATGTCGAACGCGACCTGTGCCCCGACGATATTGTCCGCCAGGGCTATGATCGGGACGCGGTGGAACGGGTCGTGAGAATGGTCGATCGAAATGAATACAAGCGCCGGCAGGCGCCGCCGGGCGTGCGCGTTACCTGCCGTGCCTTCGGCCGCGACCGGCGTTACCCGATCACCAACGGCTACCGTGATTGAACAACCCTACACTTGATTTTCGGTCGAGGAGCGCGCAATGAACAAGGTCGAAGCCATCATCAAGCCCTTTAAACTGGATGACGTCCGCGAGGCGCTGTCGGAGATCGGTATCGCCGGCATGACGGCAACGGAAGTAAAGGGTTTCGGACGCCAGAAGGGACACACCGAGCTCTATCGCGGGGCCGAATACGTAGTGGATTTCCTGCCGAAGGTGAAGATAGAGGTGGTGATCGAGGCCGGCAAGGTGGATGAGTGCATCGAGGCGATCACCAACGCCGCCCACACCGGCAAGATCGGTGACGGCAAGATCTTTGTTACAGCCGTGGAGCGCGTGGTGCGCATCCGCACCGGAGAGGAAGGACCCGCCGCGATCTGACGGGAAATCGCCGCGAGGCGTCCCCCTGCCCGGGGAATTTCCCGGTAGGAGGGCCGCCCCGGCGCGATGCTGTCCGTGACGGAAATCGCCGCGGGGGCGCGCCTCCTACCTGTTCAGTGCCGCCGCTCACCGGAAGGAGGGCCGCCCCCGGTGCTAACCGAGTTTCAGCGATATTCGACCATCTCGTCGAGATGGCGTCGCGGGGTCGGATCCGGCCACTCGGCCGGGTAACCGACCGCCAGAATGGCCACGGGCCGGAGGCTCGCCTCGAGTTTCAGGCCTTCCACCAGCGCTTTTTCATCGAAAGAGCCCACCCAGGTGGAGCCGAGGCCTGCGGCCACGGTGGCGAGTTGTGCGTAGGTGGCGGCGATGGTTGCATCCTGCACGGCATACAACTCCCGCCCCCGCTCCCCATACTGGGTGGCTGAACGCAGCGGGTCGGCACAGAACACCAGGCAGGCCGATGTCTCGGCGAGAAAGGTCTGATCACCGGCGACGCGGCTCAGGGTTCTTCTGCCCTCATCGCTGGAAACGATTACGATGCGGTAGGCCTGGAGGTCTCCTGCCGAGGGAGCGGCGCTGGCCATCTCGAGGACGGCGTGCAGCTTTTCCCGCTCGACCGGCATATCGCTACGGAAGCGTCGCACCGAGTGGCGATGGCGCACGGTTTCGAAGAAATCCCACATAGATTTGCCTCAGTTGTCCTTTTCCAGCTGTGTGGTGACCCTGTGTTCAGGGTAGTTCTGGCGCAGTACCCGCAAGGCATCATCGGCCAGTTTCGGCATGTCCATCGCGCGGTAGGCGGTGACCATGATCCCCAGCGCATCCGGAACGGCGGGTGTGGATTCGTAGCTCTCCAGCACATAGCGCGCGCGCTCAACGGCGGCCAGGTAGGCATCCCGCCTCATGTAGTATTGGGCTACCTGGATTTCATGGCGTGCCAGATTATTGCGCAGGTAGGCCATGCGCTTGATGGCGTCCTCTGCATAGCGGCTCTCGGGGAACTTCGTGGTCAGCTCCCGGAAGTGTCGAAATGCCTCGCGAGCCCGTGCAGGGTCGCGTTCCGCCGGATCACTGGGAAAGAATCGCTCCAGGAAGCCACCGCCGATATCGAAACTGGCCAGCCCGCGCATGTAGTAGGCATAATCCACGTTCGGATGACGGGGGTGGAGTTTGATAAAGCGATCCGCCGCCGCAATGGCCGCTTCAGGCTCGTCCGCTTCGTAATGGGCGTAGATGGTTTCGAGTTGCGCCTGCTGGGCGAAGCGCCCGTAGGGATAGCGGGCCTCGAGCTTACTGTAGAGGCCCAGCGCCTGTTCATAGTTGCCGTTGTCCAGGGCGGCTTTGGCCTTTTCGTAAATCTCGCTGGCACTCCAGTCGGCGGTCTCATCGGCCTCCGGGAGGCCGGCACAGCCTGCGGTCAGAAGCAGGACGAGGAGGGGTAAAAGCGTGAAAATGCGCATCTCGACTCATTTTTATGGATATCCAAGTTAAGAAGTATAACCGTGGGTCATGAACGAATGAAACAAGATGAGTCACCGAGACGGGTGGCGGTTCCCCTGGAATCGGCCGGCCGCCGACTCGACCAGGTGCTCGCGGAACTCTTCCCGGAGTATTCCCGCTCCCGTCTCCAGCAGTGGGTGAAAGAGGGGCGCGTGCGGGTAGACGGAAAACCGATGCGTCCCAAGGACAAGTTGCAGGGGATCGAGCAGATCGATCTCGAGCCGGTCGTGGTGCCCGAGCAGCGCTGGGAGGCGGAAGCGATTCCACTCGATATCCGCTACGAGGATGAACAGCTCATCGTGCTCAACAAGCCGGCCGGCCTGGTGGTTCATCCGGCGGTCGGCAATCGCGCCGGGACCCTGCTCAACGCCCTGCTGCACCACGCCCCGGAGCTGGCGTCGGTGCCGCGGGCGGGAATCGTGCACCGTCTCGACAAGGAGACCAGCGGACTGCTGGTCGTGGCCCGTACGCTGCAGGCCCAGACGGCCCTGGTCGCCCAGTTGCAGGCGCGCAGCATGACGCGCGAATACCGCGCCGTGGTTGCCGGTGTCATGACCGGCGGCGGCACGGTCGACGCGCCCATCGGCCGGCACGCCGTCGATCGCAAGCGAATGGCCGTGACCCCCAACGGCAAGCCGGCAGTGACCCATTATCGGGTGGTCGAGCGGTTTCGGGGCCACACTGATATCAGGGTCCGCCTGGAGACCGGTCGCACCCATCAGATCCGGGTACACATGGCGCACATCCGCTATCCATTGGTGGGGGATCCGGTCTACGGGGGACGTCTCAAGCTGCCCAAAGGCTGTTCGGAGGACCTGCGCCAGGTACTCCGCGGGTTTCATCGACAGGCGCTACATGCCGGCAGGCTTGGACTGGAACACCCCGGCAGCGGCTTGCCGATGGAGTGGGAGGCGGAACTTCCGGACGATATGTGCAGGTTGCTGGAGGTGTTGAGAAACGACGCGGAGCAAGAGGAGAGCGCGTGACGGATTACCTGGAAAGCACCGGAGAGCTTACGGTCCTGCGGCCGGGCTGGCCGGCGCCGTCCAGCGTCAAGGCTGCCGTCTCCACCCGCATCGGGGGTGTGAGTGCCCCGCCGTACGACTCGCTCAATCTGGGCGACCACGTGGGTGACGACCCCCGGGCTGTGGCCGAAAACCGACGGCGGCTCGGGCGGGTGCTGCATCTGCCGGGCGAACCCATCTGGCTCCGCCAGGTACACGGTACGCGGGTCGTTTCTGCCAGGGAGGGGGTGGATCGCGAGGCGGATGCGATCTACGCCGACACAGCGGAGAGTGTATGCGCCGTGCTGACCGCCGATTGTCTGCCGGTGCTGTTCTGCGATGGCGCCGGCACCCGGATTGCGGCCGCACACGCCGGTTGGCGAGGACTGCAGGCGGGCATCCTCGAGTCGACGCTCGACACCTTCGATACGCCCTTCGAAGAGATTCTTGTGTGGCTGGGCCCTGCCATCGGACCGGACGCGTTTGAGGTCGGCCCGGAGGTGCGGGAGGCGTTTCTGGTGTCCGACCCGGGCGCAGGCGAGGCCTTTCGGCCATCGCCTTCGGGGCGCTGGTGGGCGGATCTGTATGGGCTGGCGCGCCGACGGCTGAGACGCGCCGGTGTCGGCGGGATCTATGGCGGGGGCTACTGTACCTACACGGACACCGAACGTTTCTACTCCTATCGAAGGGACGGGGTTACGGGCCGCATGGCCACCCTGATTTGGATGGAAGGCTGACCACCATGCCTCTTCTGGCCTGGATACTGCTCTTCTCCCTGGTCGGAAGTGTCTTCAGTATTTTGGCTGCGGGGCTTTTCCTGGTCCTGCCCGCCGGATTTCGCGAACGGGCGATGCCGCACCTGATCAGCTTCGCAGTCGGTGCCCTGCTCGGCGCCGCCTTTCTCGCGCTGCTACCCGATGCCATTCTTCACAATGAGGTCGACCCCCACGGCCTGATGCTGGCTGCCCTGCTGGGTCTGTTGGGTTTTTTCCTGCTGGAAAAATTCGTACTCTGGCGGCACTGCCACGTCGGCACCCGTCATGCCCACGCTGTCGAGGGTGCCGGGACTGGCCAGATAGGGAGATCTCCCGGTATTCTCGTGCTCTTTGGCGACGCGCTGCACAATTTCGTCGACGGAGTGTTAATCGCTGCGGCGTTCCTGACTGACATCGGCCTGGGTATTGCCACCAGTCTGGCGGTCGCCGCGCACGAGGTCCCGCAGGAGCTCGGCGATTTTGCGGTGCTTCTGGGCAGTGGGCGCAGCCGCTTGCGGGCACTGCTTCTGAATATCCTCTCCGGGAGCACGACCCTGCTGGGCGCTGTGCTGGCCTATTTTGCCCTGGGAGCGACAGAGGGTCTGCTGCCCTATGTCCTCGTGGTGGCCGCCGCCAGCTTTATCTACATCGCCGTGGCCGACCTGATTCCGGGATTGCACGCCCGGTTCGAGCCCCGGGCCATCGTGGAGCAGATCGTTGCGATCGGTCTTGGCGTGGTGGTGATTTACTGGGCCCACGGTGTGGCCCATTGAAAAAGCATTAACCGCAAAGCTTCCGCTCCTGCTCACGCCCCTCACCTACATCCATGTAGGCGAAGACGCCAAGAGCGCAAAGTAGTCCGTGGCTTATCGGGGTATGCGGCAAAACTGGGTGTCACCGGCAAATGCTGACTACTGTGGTGAATTGCTTTTGCAATCATTTGCTTTGCGCCCTTTGCGTCTTTGCGGTGAGAAATCCGGGTTAGCCCACGTTATTCTGAGGAATTGAGATGAAACACTGGTACATGCTGACCCTGGTCGGAAAGGATCGACCGGGAATCGTCGCCCACCTCACTTCGGCGCTGTTCGAGGGGGGCTGCAATCTGGGGGAGGCCTCAATGATGCGGTTGGGCGGCAATTTCACCATCATGTTGATGGTCGAGTTCGAAGGTCGCACCCGTCAGCTGGATGAGTTGGTCGCCCCGGTGGCGGAGTCGATGGACCTGCATCACCACGTCGACCGTATCGAAGGCCATCTGCATCAGCATCTGGAGCCGGATGTGCGCATCACCGTCTATGGCGCCGACAAGGCCGGTATTGTCGCCCGGGTGACCGGCGCCCTGGCGGAAGCAGGCCTGCATATCCTCGACTTCGAGTCGGATGTGGCGGGTAGCGAGGCCGAACCGATTTACGTCATGACCATTGAGGGCCACGCCGCCGAGGGCGTCGAGGCACTGCAGTCGGCGCTGGAGATCGTGACCGAAGGCGGCGTCGAGGCGCGCCTGACCCCTGTCCAGACCATGATCGGGTGAGGAGAGATGGCCATCCTGGACATTCTGACCTATCCCGATGAACGCCTGAAGCGCATCGCCGAACCGGTCGATCGCTTCGACGAGGAGCTGCAGGCCTTTCTTTCCGATCTGGAAGAGACCATGGACGCAGGCCCCGGTGGTGTCGGCATTGCCGCTCCCCAGGTGGACCGGCTGCAGCGTATCGCCATCGTGGACTGCTCCAAGGCGCGCAAACCGGTCCCCAATCACGGCCGTCTGTTCCTGATCAATCCGGAGATCATCGAGTGGGAGGGTATGGAGGTGGGTCGCGAAGGCTGCATGTCGGTGCCTGATTACACGGGCAATGTGATTCGTGCCGAACGGGTCAGTGTCAGCGCACTGGACCGCGGTGGCGAGCCGCAGGAGTATCGCTTTGAGGGCTTCGAGGCGAAGGCGGTCCAGCATGAGGTCGATCACCTGGACGGGCTGCTGTTCCTGGATCGGCTGGTCAGCCGCCGCAACGACCTGTTCCGGCGCAAGAGCTACCAGAAACCGAAGAAGAGCAAAACTGCTTGAGTTCGAACATGCCCGAGGGAGTCTCACAGGTGGTTCGGCCCGACTGGGGAGCCCGCTGGCTGAATGCGATCGACCGGCTCAACAGCGCCTTCTGCCGTGGCTATCATCGCATGCAGGCCGATCCGGTGCCGCTGCCGGCGGAGGGACCGGCCCTGGTGGTGGCCAATCATCTTTCCGGGCTGGACCCGCTGGTCATGATCGCTGCCAGTCCGCGTCCTCTGCGCTTTCTGATCGCCAAGGAGGAGTACGAGCGACTGGGCCTGAGGGCGCTGTTCAAGGCCGTCGGTTGCATTCCCGTGGATCGGGCCGGTCGACCGGAGAGGGCCTTTCGGGAGGCCGTCAAGGCGCTGCAGTCGGGAGAAGTGGTGGCACTGTTTCCCGAAGGCGGAATCCATACCGGCGACAAGCGTCCGCCCCTGAAACGCGGTGTATGGAAACTGGCACAGCTCGCCGGGTGTCCCATCTATCCGCTGCATATCGAGGGCATAGCGGGAGAGGGACGTATCGTGTCGGCGCTGTTGCGTCGCAGCCGTATCCGGGTTTTCGCGCATCCGCCGATCACCTGTTCCGGCGATGCCTCGACCTGCCTAGATGCCGTGTACGAATCCATCGGGATGGCCCCGGACCCGCTTTCTGCTATTGCCGCGACACTCTGAACGGCTACAAGCGCTTGATCACCCCATTCTCGACCCCGCATTGATTTTCCTCTCTTCCTGCCCCATTTATCGGGTAATTGCAAACCACTTAAAAATTCAGGGGGTATTTGTCCGATGCGAATGGACAAGCTGACCACCAAGTTCCAGACCGCGCTGGCAGACGCCCAGAGCATTGCGGTCGGACGCGACCATCAATATATCGAGCCGGAGCATGTGCTGAATGCCCTCATGGACCAGGAGGGAGGCACCACACGCCATTTGCTCAGTGAGGCGGGCGTCAACGCCAACAGCCTGCGTTCGCGGCTCGGAGAGGCCCTGGAGCGGATGCCCCGGGTCGAGGGCACCGGCGGCGATGTGCACATCTCCAACGACACCGGGCGCCTGCTGAACCAGACCGATAAGCTCGCCCAGCAGCGCAAGGATGGCTACATCTCCAGCGAGCTGTTTGTGCTTGCGGCTGTCGAAGATCGGGGCCAGCTGGGCCAGTTGCTCCGCAAGGAAGGCGCCAGTAAAGGTGCTCTGGAGCAGGCCATCGACAAGCTGCGGGGTGGACAGAGTGTCGATGATCCGAATGCCGAGGAGCAGCGCCAGGCACTGGAGAAGTACACGGTCGATCTCACCGAGCGAGCCGAACAGGGCAAGCTCGACCCCGTGATTGGCCGCGATGACGAGATCCGTCGCGTGACCCAGGTGCTGCAGCGGCGCACCAAGAACAACCCGGTGCTGATCGGTGAGCCGGGTGTCGGCAAGACCGCAATCGTCGAGGGGCTGGCGCAGCGCATCGTTAACGGCGAGGTGCCTGAGGGGCTAAAGGGCAAGCGCCTGCTCTCTCTGGACATGGCGGCCCTGATCGCCGGTGCCAAGTACCGCGGGGAATTCGAGGAGCGCCTGAAGGCGGTACTGAACGATATCGCCAAGCAGGAGGGCAACATCATCCTGTTCATCGACGAGATCCACACCATGGTGGGGGCCGGCAAGGCCGAGGGTTCCGTCGATGCCGGCAATATGCTTAAGCCGGCCCTGGCCCGCGGTGAACTGCACTGCGTCGGCGCCACCACGCTTGATGAATACCGGCAACACATCGAAAAGGATGCGGCGCTCGAGCGACGCTTCCAGAAGGCGCTGGTCGATGAACCCAGCGTCGAGGACACCATCGCCATCCTGCGCGGGCTGAAAGAGAAATATGAAGTCCATCACGGGGTGGAGATTACGGATCCGGCGATCGTATCCGCCGCGACGCTCTCCCACCGCTACATTAGCGACCGGCAACTCCCGGACAAGGCCATCGATCTCATCGATGAGGCGGCCTCGCGCATCCGTATGGAGATCGACTCCAAGCCCGAGGAGATGGATCGGCTCGAACGCAAGCTGATCCAGTTCAAGATCGAGCGTGAGGCACTGGCCAAGGAGTCCGACGAGGCCTCCAAGAAGCGCCTGCAGCACATCGAGGATGAGATTGCCCGGCTCGAAAGGGAGTACGGCGACCTGGACGAGATCTGGAAATCGGAAAAGGCGGCGCTGCAGGGTGCACAGCACATCAAGGAAGAGCTGGAGCGGGCACGCCTGGAACTGGAAACGGCGCGTCGTGCCGGCGATCTGGCACGCATGTCGGAATTGCAGTATGGACGTATCCCGGACCTGGAGAAATCCCTGGAGAGCGCCCAGGTGGCCGAGGTGCAGGAAACCAGGCTGCTGCGCAACAGGGTTACCGAGGAGGAGATCGCCGAAGTGGTCTCCAAGTGGACCGGTATTCCCATGACCCGGATGCTGGAGGGCGAGCGGGAAAAGCTGCTGAAAATGGAGGAGATGCTCCATACCCGGGTGGTGGGCCAGGACGAGGCGATCACCGCTGTCGCCAATGCCATTCGCCGCTCGCGGGCCGGCCTTTCCGATCCCAACCGGCCAAACGGTTCATTTCTCTTTCTCGGACCCACCGGCGTCGGCAAGACCGAACTGTGCAAGGCCCTGGCTGCGTTCCTGTTCGATACCGAGGATGCCATGGTTCGCATCGACATGTCGGAGTTCATGGAGCGGCACTCGGTGGCCCGGCTGATTGGCGCGCCGCCGGGCTACGTCGGCTATGAAGAGGGCGGCTACCTGACCGAGCATGTGCGTCGCAAGCCCTATTCGGTGATCCTTATGGATGAGATCGAGAAGGCGCATCCCGATGTCTTCAACATCCTGCTTCAGGTGCTGGAAGATGGTCGCCTGACCGACGGCCATGGTCGTACCGTCGATTTTCGCAACACGGTGGTGGTGATGACCTCGAACCTCGGCTCCCAGTTGATCCAGGAGATGGCCGGAGAGGAGCACTACGACGAGATGAAGTCGTCTGTGATGGAGGTGGTCGGGCAGCACTTCCGGCCCGAATTCATCAACCGTGTCGATGAGGTGGTGGTCTTCCATCCGCTGGCCCGGGAGCAGATCCGTGCCATTGCCGATATCCAGGTCGACTATCTGCGCCAGCGTCTGGCGGACCGAGACATGGGCATGAGGCTCACGCCGGCCGCGCTCGACCGGCTGGCAGAAGCCGGTTTCGACCCGGTGTATGGGGCACGCCCACTGAAGCGGGCCATCCAGCAGCAGGTGGAAAACCCGCTGGCGCAGGAGATCCTCTCGGGGCATTTTGGCCCGGGGGACACTGTCGTCATCGATGTTGTCGACGGGCGCATGGCCTTCGGACGCGAAGCCGCAGCGGTCTGATCCGCAATTCTTTCTCAGAGATATGACGGGCTAAAGCCCGACCTGCGGTTTTTGCCGGAGGTCGGGTTCAACCCGACGGGATCCCGTTCAGGCCTGACACTGCAGGTTTTCCATAAGTCTCGAGGGGTGGACACTCCATCAGGAGCCTTTCCGGATCGCGCTGTCACGGAAGGGGTGCAGCACGGTCTGGCGTGGGAAGTGTTTACTGGCTACTCCGCATAGCCGGTCAGCTCCACGTAACCGTACCCCGCGACCGGCTGCCCGCGGTGCTCGCCGCTGATCCGCACCGCGCCTTCCCAGTAGCGGACCGACAGATCGAGTTCCTGGTCGGCCAGCAGGGGCTCCACCCGGAGCCAGAGCTGCTGTTGCGGAAGCTGCAGCCGCCAGCCAGCAGGGTAACGGCCGCCCCGGGGGCTTTCCCAGTGACGGGTCACAGTGACTTCGAAGTCCTCTTCCCGGAGCGCCGTGCGCTCGCCTTCCGGGGACACCAGACTGCCGGCACTGGCAGGATCGGTGGAGCCGTCCCGGCGGCGCAGCCGATACAGCATCAGGTCGACGTTATTATCGAGTTGCAGCGCGAACCAGTCCCAACCGCTCTGCTCCGGCCCCAGGGCGCTGGTGCTCCACTCCCGGTCCATCCAGGCGCTGCCGTCCACCTGTCGTTGGACGCCATCGATGGTAATACGGCCGCTAGCGGAGAGGCGGCTGTAGGAGTAGTAGTAGGAGGCATTCCCGGGTTCCTCGCTCTTCTGCGACAGGCCCGCCTCGCCCTGCAGGATGGGTGTTTTCTCCATACCGAGGGTCAGCTCAATGCCGTCCTTATCATTGCCCGCGCGCAGGGTCACGGGAAAGGGGTGGCGGCCCTCGCCGCCGGAGACTTCCCAATCCTCGAGCCATACCCGAAAGGGTGCGGCACGCGCACCGGCCAGCCCCAGAGCGGCGCGGGCGAATCGTTCCTCGGCCACGAAACGTCCGCCCGCCACATCGGTCAGGGCGAGGTGGGCCATATAGACCTGCCGCTTTCGCCAGCGGGAGGGGCCCTCCAGCGGCTCCGGAGCGAGGGCATTCCGGAACAGCGTCAGCTGGAAGCCGTAACGCTCTCCACGGCGATCCGCGAGATTGCCGGTGAAATACCACCACTCGGTCCGAAACTCGGGATGCGGTCCGTGATCCGCCGGAAACTTGAACTCGCGTGGCTCGGTGGCGCGGGCGTAGCCTTCGATATCGCCGCCCAACGCCTCCGAAACGGCCAGACTGCCTCCGTCCGCCGGTTGGTCGGGTGCCGGTCCGCACCCGCTCAGCAGGAGCGCCAACAGAGGGACCGCGCAGGAAAAACTGATTTTTTTGCACCGCGGAGACGCAGAGGAACGCAGAGAATTGAATGACTGAAAAGTTTTCATGTTGTTCCTCCGCGCCCTCTGCGTCTCAGTGGTGCATTGTTGTGCCATGCCCTATGGACCGTTTTTTCATTTGGCTACTCCTCCTGTAGTGCCGTGGCCGGTGGCGAGGAGGCCAGGCGATGGGCGGGATAGAGCCCCGCCAGCAGGGCGGCGGCCACCGCGAGCAGCACTCCCTGGATCAGCGCCTCCGGGGGGAGTTGCAGCCAGAGCGTCCAGCCGAAGGCGCGCCGGTTGATGACCTCGATCAGGATGGCGGCGAGCAGCAGACCCAGGGGCAGGGCCAGGAGTCCGGCAATCAGCCCCATCACACCGGTCTGGAGCGTAACCAGGCGCCATAATTCGCCCGGCGTCATGCCGATCGCCCGCAGGATGGCGAACTCCCGTGCCTTCTCCAGCTGGAGCGCCATCAGGGCGCTGAACACCCCGGTGAAGGCGACGGCCACTGCCAGCAGGCGCAGGATCTCGGTGATGGTGAAGGTGCGATCGAAGATGGCCAGGGAAGCCTCCCGGATATCCCGGTTGGAGCGGATTCTCACGCCTTGCAGATCGGACACCCGGCTCTGCAGACGCTCCATGGTCTGCTCCACATCGGCCCCCGGCTCCAGGTAAACCCCCAAGCCGCTTACCGTCTGGTCCGCGAACCACTGCTCGTAGACCGCGCGGGCCATCACCACCGTGCCGCGGTCGCTCTCGTAGTCGTAGAAGATACCCGCGATCGGAAACGTCCGGGCCCCGCTAGCGGTATCGAGGTTCAGCCGGTCACCGGGCACTACTTGGGAGCGATGCGCGAATGGCTCGGAGACCAGGACGGCGCCCTCTTCGAAGGCGGGCCAGATCCGTTTCGGCTCCCCGGACCGGAACCGGTAACCGGTGCGGCTCTGCTGGTTGAGGTGTAGTGCCTGCAGCTGTATCGGACCGAATTCGCTGCCCACCTCAAGGCCACGGTAGGTGGAGAGGTCGGCGACGCCGGAGGTCTGTCGCACGCGCGAAATCACCTCCGGGAGCAGCGGCGGCGAGCGGCGGGCCGAGACCGCCGAACCGGGAGAGACATAGATGTCGGCCTGAAGAGTGAACTGCAGCCACTGGTGTACGGTTTGCCGGAAGCTCTCCACCATCACCGCCATGCCGACGCTGACCGATACGGCTACCGCCAGGGCGGCGATTGCCACGGCGGTGCGGCTCAACGATGCGCGAACGCCCCGCAGGGCGAGTCGCTCCGGTGTTGCGAGCCGGCGGCGACCGAGCCGCTCTGCGAGGGCCACGATGTTTCCGGTGATCCAGGGCACGCCCAGTGCGAAACCGAGGATGATCAGGAACAGGGCGATGAATCCCGGAGCCAGGGCCTGCGAGGGGTAGAGCAGGAGCAGGCCGCCGGTCGCCATGGCCACCCCGCCGATGGCGGCCGCCCGAGGTGCGACCGTGCGGTAGCGGATCTCCTCCCGGGAGCGGGTGGTGATCAGCCGGGGCGGGGTGCGGGTCGCCTCGAGGGCCGGTGCAACGGCTGCGGCCAGGGTCGCCCCCAGTCCCAGCAGTACTGCTTTGGCGAGAGCCGTCGGTGTGACGGTCAGCGCGGTGACATTAAGGACGAAATAGAGGTCATTGATGGTGCGGGTGACCAGTCCCAGCAATCCCTGGGCGAGAGCGATGCCCACGCCGATCCCGATGGCCGTGCCCACCGCCCCCAGGAACAGGGCTTCGCCGGCAATGAGCCAAAAGATCTCCCGGCGGCTCGCACCCAGGGCGCGCAGATTGCCGAGCAGCGGGCGGCGCTGCACAACCGAGAAGGTCATGGTGTTGTAGATCAGGAACAGACCCACCAGCAGTGCCAGCAGGCTGAGCGCCGTGAGGTTGACCGAGAAGGCGCGGGTCATCTGCTCCATTACCCGGGTACGGTTTTCGGCGCGCTGGAGGTGAATCCCGGAGGGAAGCCGTGTCCGTATGGGCTCGACTTCGGCCGGTTCGAGGATGAGATCGATATGGCTGAGCCGTCCCACCATGTCGAGCAGTTCCTGTGCGGTGGCGATATCGGCGACCAGCATGCCATCCAGCGCCTGCCGCTCCATCCGATCGTCCGAATCCATGGTCCCGGCAATCTTCACCACGGCCGGTCGGCCGCCGATGTCCAGCTCCAGCGAATCGCCGCTGCCGAGTTCCAGCTCACGAAGATTGGAGCGGCTGATCACCACCGTTCCGGGTTCGGTCAGCAGGCGGTTGAGATCGATCTCGCTGCGGCTTCGGAAGGAGAGGTGGGGTCGAAACGGCGGTTCGGCAAAGGGATCCAGCCCCAGCAGACGAAAGGTGCGTCCGCGGCTTTCGGCGAACCCCTCGACCACGGGCGCGGAAGGGTGCAGGCCCTCACTGCGCAGGCGGGCGTACAGCGCTTCGTCGATGCCGAGGGGGCTGCCTACGATCTGGTGGGTGGCTTGTCCGGCAATACTCTCCATGGAGAGGGCGAATGCACGCCGTGCACTCTCGTTGGCCAGATCCACGGCGACCACCACCGCCACCCCGAGAGCAATGCCCACTACTGCCAGAACCAGCTGCCAGCGGTGACGGAGGTGATAGCGTAACCCCGACAGCCAGAGTGTAGGGGTCAAGGCCGTGGCTCCCGCAGTCCCTCCAGCAGCCGACCCTGTTCGAGCCGCAGCACCCGATCGGCCAGTGGCAAGGCTTCGGTGCCGTGACTGACCATGAGCAGGGTGACACGCTCCTCCCGGGTTAGTTCGTCGATCAGCTGCAGCATGCGGGCCCCGGTCTCTGCATCGAGATTGCCGGTCGGCTCGTCCGCCAGCAGCAGAGCCGGTTGGTGAGCCAGGGCGCGGGCGAGTGCCACCCGCTGCTGTTCGCCGCCCGAGAGGGTGTCGGGGAAGCTGTCGAGCCGGTCACCCAGTTCCACACGTTCCAGAAGATCGGCCGCACGCCGCAGTTCAGTTTCCGATCGTCGGCCGTTCAGTTCCAGCGGAAGGCGCACGTTCTCCTCCACCGTGAGGGTCGGTATCAGGTTGAAGGACTGATAGACAAAACCGATATGCCGACGCCGGAAGCGGGTTCGTTGCGACTCGTTCATCGTAGTCAGCTGCGCCTCACCCACCCGGATCTCTCCGGCGGAGGGCAGATCGATACCGCTGATCAGATTCAGCAGCGTCGACTTCCCCGAGCCGCTGCGGCCCAGCAGGACGATCCGTTCACCGGATGCCACCCCGAGGTCCAGGTGGGAAAACACCGTGCGTCGGTGCTTACCCTCCAGATACTCTTTGGCAAGGTTGTGCAATTCCAGAAACATCGACGGCAGTTCTCAAGACATGGGAGAGGGTCAGCCCCGATTTTCCGCTTCTCCATGGAGGTGCAGGATAGCACCCGGCGCCGCAGCAGGTTGGGGCACCCGTTGCCGACCGGAACGGTGTGACGGCGATTCGTTCCAGACGATGCGCCGGATCAGTCGATATTCCGGTCGACGAAATCACGCACGAAGGAGGGGGACTGGGCGCCGCTGAAGCGCTCCATTTCTTCACCATCACGAAACAGCAGCACGGTGGGGAAGCCGCGCAGACCGTAATGGCCACAAAGCTTCATGTTTTCGTCTGCATCCACCTTGGCCAGGATGACTGCCCCCTGGTATTCAGGAATCACCCGTTCGAGAATGGGCCCGAGGGAGAGGCAGGGGCCGCACCAGTCCGCGGTAAAGTCCACCAGGATGGGCGTTTCGCGGGAGGCCTCGATGACGGTTTCATTGAAGTTGTCGACGTCGGCGTCGAAGATAAACGGACTCTTATCGCTCATGATTGCTGTCTATGCCGGAAAAAGCGCCATTCTAACGGCAAGAGACGGGTGAGTGGCTAGTCTCGAGTGGCTAGTGGCGAGTAGCTAGTGGCGAGCGGCGAGAGGTGAGAGGTGAGAGGTGAACGTTGGGGTCATTCTGCATGTGAGATGCGTTGATCCGATTTGCCATTCTTCGTATTACAATCTGTCCTCTGTGTCCTCTGTGGTTTTAGAATTTAAATCGAGGTGCCGGCTTGGCACTACATCCCGTTTTCGAACATCGCTGGGATTTGACGCCCAAGGAGGCGATTGCGCTTCAGCAGGAGCTCCGCGGCCGGGTGGAGATCACTGATCGGTACGGGGAGATCCGCTGGGTGGCGGGCGTCGATGTGGGTTTCGAGGCGCGGAATACGATTACTCGGGCGGCGGTGGCCGTGCTGGCCTATCCCTCCCTGGAGTTGCACGAGCATGCTATTGCCCGGCAGCCCACTCGGATGCCCTACATTCCCGGTCTGCTGTCGTTTCGGGAGGTTCCGGCGGTCCTGGAGGCGATGGCGCGGCTGGATAGTCGCCCCGATCTTCTGCTCTGCGACGGGCAGGGTATTGCCCATCCGCGTCGCTTCGGGATTGCCAGTCACCTTGGCGTGCTGCTCGATGTGCCGGCTATCGGCGTGGCAAAGACACGCCTGGTGGGAACGCATGATGCGGTGCCCGAGGGGCGCGGGGAGTCGGTGCCGCTGGTGGACAGGGGGGAGCGTATCGGCGCGGTACTGCGCACGCGATCCCGCGTCAAACCGCTTTTTATTTCACCCGGTCACCGGATGGGGCTGGAACATGCGGTGGAGTGGGTGATGGCCTGTACCACGCGCTATCGCCTGCCCGAGACCACCCGCCGGGCACACCGCCTCGCCTCCTGCGACTGACTCCTGGCGGTCTGCCGCACCTGAAGCCAATCTCTTACGAAGGTGTGTCCTCCATTTGTCTGAGGACAAGGACTCTATACACTTAATGCATGCCCCTAACCGGAAGGCCGATAACAATGAACCTCGAAAAGGTCGTCTTCGGATTTTTCATCGTACTGGCGCTGACACTCAATTTCGGTTTTTTCGTCGGCGAAATCGATAATCCCCACCACCACAATGTCTATGAGCTGTTCGCGGCGATTGTGGTCAATCTGATCGCCACGGTGCTCAAGTTTGGTGATCGTACCCAGATGGGCGCGGTACTGCTCGCTACCAGCCTGGTGGCCGACTTGCAGTTGCTGGCTGCCGCGGTAATTTGGGGTTTTGCCTGGCAGGTGACCGATGCCGGTATCAGCCCCGGTACCATGAGCAGCATCGTTTCACTCGCCGGAGGGGCGATGCTGGCCAACGTGACGTCGGTGACCCTGCTCATCGCCGAAACCGTCAACCTGCGCCGCTGACGGACCGTGGATCCCATCGTTTTTCTCATTCTGCGCCGCATGCGGGCGCCGCTGGTGGCGCTCATCGTCGCCTATGCCATTTCCATTCTGGGTCTGGTACTGATCCCGGGCCGGGATGCGCAGGGTGCGGAATGGCACATGGATTTTTTCCATGCCTTCTATTTCGTGAGCTACATGGCCACGACCATCGGTTTCGGCGAGCTCCCCTACGAATTTACACCCGCGCAGCGCCTCTGGACGGCATTCTCGATCTACCTGACGGTCATCACCTGGCTCTATGCCATCGGCAAGATCCTCACCACGGTGCAGGACGTCACCTTCCGGCGGGTGGTGACCAAACGCAATTTCAGTCGGGCGGTGAAACGCATCAACGAACCTTATTTCATCATCGCCGGTTATGGCGACACCGGCAGGATGCTGGTGCGGTCCATGGATCGGCGCGGCCTCCATTCGGTGGTAATCGACCTGGATCAGGAGCGTATCAACGAGCTGAAACTGCAGACCCTGGCTGGTTATGTGCCGGGGCTTTGCGCCGATGCCAGCGTCCCCGCTGCGCTGCTGGAGGCGGGACTGAAACACGAATGTTGCCGGGGTGTGGTGGCCCTGACCAACGATGACCAGATCAATCTCGAGATCGCAATCACCAGCAAGCTGCTGAGTCCCGATCTTCTGGTGATCTGCCGCGCTCAATCTCATGCCGCAGAGGCCAATATGGCCTCCTTCGGGACCGAATACATCATCAATCCTTTTGACAGTTTCGGTGAACGGCTGGCCCTGGCTCTGCACTCTCCCGGTACGCATCTGCTGGAGGAGTGGCTGACCGGTATCCCCAACAGCCCGCTGCCGATGCCGCTCTATCCTCCGCACGGGGCCTGGATCCTCTGTGGCTATGGCCGGTTCGGAAAAGCGGTGCAGTCCAGCCTGGAAGGGGAGGGGGTGGAGAGTGTCGTCATTGAAGCGGATCCGGAAGGCACCGGATGTACCGGGTTTTGTGTGGTGGGGCGGGGCACTGAAGCGGAAACCCTTGAGGCAGCGGGCATCGACCAGGCTGCGGGAATCGTTGCCGGCACCGATGACGACGCCAACAACCTGTCGATTGTCATGACCGCCGGCGAGATCAATCCCCACCTGTTTCGCGTCGCACGGCAGAATCGGCAGGACAATGATGTCATTTTCGAGGCTGCCCGGCTCGATCTGGTGATGGAGCGGAGCGAGATCATTGCCCGCAAAATACTGGCTACCCTGACCACTCCGCTGCTTACGGAATTCCTTCGTGAAACCCGCACCCGGAGTAACGACTGGGCCAACGAACTGGTAAGCCGAATCAGCGCTGTCACCGGTGATCTGGTCCCGGAGATCTGGACGATAACGCTGGATCGGGAACAGGCACCAGCCGTACGTGAGGCACTGACCGGGGCGGAATCGGTCCGACTCGGATTGCTGCTGCATGACCCGGGGGATAGAAACGAGGAGCTGCCCTGCATCCCCTTGATGCTGGCACGGGGGAGCGCCACTTTTGTAATCCCCAAGCCCGATTTTGTTCTGCGAAGTGGTGATCGAATCCTTTTTTGCGGCAGCTCCGGGACGGCACGACGAATCGCCTGGACCCTGAGTAACCCCAACACCCTGCGCTATCTGCTCACCGGCGAGGAGCGTCCGGAGGGGTGGTTCTGGCGCTGGTTGGCCGATCGCGGCCTCTGACTAGGCTCGCGGAAAGAAAAAGCACCCACGGGGCACACAAAGAGCGCACCGGGGGTTTAACTCCCGGGATTCCCCGTGCGCCCCGTGGTTAACCCAGGTGGTGGTGTGTTCCTGCAGGGCGTTCGGACAGGGCAGTCCGGTGGGCGATCAGGCGCTGGTCGAGCCAATGGATCCACTCGGTGAGACTCTCCGCCTTGCGGGCCGAGAGGGTCAGCATCGGCACCTCGCTGGCCAGTTCCCTCAGGCAGTGCTCGGCCCGTTCCGGTTGGAAGTCATCCAGGTACGGTAGGAGGTCCGATTTGGTGACCAGCATCAGGTCGGAGGCACGAAACATGACCGGATATTTTGCCGGCTTGTCATCGCCCTCGGTGACCGAAAGCAGGGTGACGTTGCTGTGCTGGCCCAGATCGAAACTTGCCGGACAGACGAGGTTGCCGACGTTCTCGATAAAGAGAATATCCAATCCCTCCAGCTTCAGTTCATGAAGTGCATCATGCACCAGGTGGGCATCCAGGTGGCAGGCGGTTCCGGTGGTGATCTGTACTGCCGGGACTCCCTTGGCCCGAATCCGCCGGGCGTCGTTCTCGGTCTCCAGGTCGCCCTCGATCACCGCTACATTGTAGCGCTCGCCGACAGCCTCGATGGTGGCCTCCAGCAGGGCGGTCTTGCCCGCGCCGGGTGAAGACATCAGGTTAACGGCCAACACGCCGTGTGCGTCCAGATGTGCCCGATTGTGCAGGGCCTTGTGATCGTTTGCCGAGAGAAGTCCGGTCAGCACCTCGACGGCATTGCGCCCATCATTGCCGTGCGCCTCTTGCGCCAAATGAAGATTGCCGGACGTTATGTTGCAGCCGCAGGTATCACACATCACTGATTTCCTTTATTCAGTCTTTTCGAACCACGGGGTAAAACAGCTTGTCCGGGTTTTTTCTCCCCCGTGCGCCCCGTGTTCCCGTGGTTGCCAGTTCTTCACTGCTTCGGAGCTGCGAAGCGGGGGTAGGGCTCGCAGCGCTGCAGAGGCCGCCGAGTTCACTGTCGCTGCAGCATTCATCGGGATTCGCTTTGCAGGCCTGGCGAGAGCGGTTCTTCATGAGTCGGGTTGTTGAGTTCCACGCTCGCCAGCAACAGTTCGTCACCGCTGACAAGTTGTGTCTGCCAGTCGCCGCAATTGGCACAAACCAGCCGGTTCGACGTCACGTTACTATCCGCGCCGCACTGGCTACAGTGGACTCGTACCGAAAGCTCTTCGATAAGCAACTCGGCTTCCGCGGCCACGCTGCCCATGCGGGCAATGGTGAAGGCCTCCTTCAGCAGTCGTGGCTCCACTCCCGAGAGGGGGCCGATGCGCACGGTTATGCGGCTGACGGATTCCGCGCCATGCTCCCGGGCGATATTGCTCACCTGACCGAGCATTCCCTGACAGACGGAGAGTTCATGCATAAGTGTGACGATTTTCCATCGGGATGCCGGGGCCTGTAACCGCATGTTTGCAACTGCAATGCTCCACAGTATAGTCATGAGCCAGGGCTGATTGGCAATTGCCGGGCGACTGGAACAAGGGACGATCCAGTGTTATAGGTTGAGTTCAGCGCAGAGGGCATTTCCGCAAATGCCACGGAGAGACAGATTTTCCGTCTCTGTCACTGCCTGTTGCCCGACTCGGCAACAATCCGCAGAGCGAGTGAAGGACACCCATGCGATCGCGTAATTCAGAACCATTATTTTCGGGGGATAGCGGCATGTTCCGTGGCGCCTCTCCCGCGGGTGGCGGCCGTATATTCGATGGATGACGTCCGGACCAGGATCGAACACACAGCGAACGTCCGGGCCGAGGGTGGTCATGCACGGGCGATTTTGCTCGAACTCGAACAGATGCTTCGCGATTTGCTGGAGAAGGGGGAGGAGTCCAGCATCGATCTCGGCAGCCTGCCGCTGACCGATGCGGATTATGAACTGCTCAACGAGGCACTTGGTGAAGGCGAGGTCATGGCCGAAGTGGAGGGGGTGGGGCTGACCCACATTCGTGAGAGCGGTATTCCCGGCGTGTGGTTCGTTACTCACCTCAACGAGGAGGACGAAGTCATGGCCCAGTTCATTGAAGTCGCCTACAGCCCCGAGATCCTCAGTGCCCCCATGGAGGAGGTGAAGGCGGGGCTCGACGGTCTCCGGGCACGCTCGTTTGCCACCCGCGGCCGGTAGTCGTCCAGAGCGTATCGATGGCACCCGGCGTAGTGCTCTTCAACCGCACACTGTCACCGTAAACTGAGGCGGGTGCGGACGGTCTCCTCCTGGTCCAGCTCCTCCAGGCGGGTGGATACCTCGCGCAGTTGATGTTCGATCTCGGGCAGCAACACATCTTCCAGGGCACGGGCACGGCGCTCGGTGCGGCGGTACTCGTCCAGTAGCCGCTCGAGATTTCCGGTGATGGCGGCAAGCGGGGCGCTGCGTTTGACCAGTTCATTGAAAAGGTCCCGGCACCGGCGGGCCTCCGGAGAGGGATCGGCGGCGGGGGGTGGTGACAGGTTGGTCTCGCCGTGCAGCCGGCTGTCCGTGACGGTGACGCCGAGTACGGTACGGCTTTCCCCCTGCAGTTCGGCCGATTCGAGGTCGGTGGCCGGCGGATAGATCTGCAGCCCTTCCAGCCCGTGCCGGACCACGGCCTCCCGCAGGGCCCCGGCGGCCGATTCATGCAGTTCGAGATATTCCCGATGCAGGTGCCTGTAGCGGTCGAGCTGGCGCAGGATCTCGGCCGCCAGTAGCAGACGCTTTTCATCCAGAAAACCGTAGCCTTCCTGAACCACCAGGCGTTCATTCTGAAGTTCCTGCAAAACCGAGGGTGTCGGTGTAAGTCCTCCAGCATCTGCCATCGAAACCTCCTGCCTCAATCTTCCACTCATTTACCGCAAAGCTTCCGCTTCTCGGCAATTGCTCCTGCATTGCTCTACCTCCTGCCTCCATGCAGTCGTGCTCTCGCCCCTCACCTACATCCCTGTAGGCGAAGGTGCCAGGAGCGCAAGAAAACTGATGATCTGGCGTCTGTCCCTTCGTGGTCCTTGACCTTGCTGCCGGATTTTTGGGTAATCACTTAAAGCTTCGCAAAAGATCAGGCGGTCAGATGTTTTTCTACCTGGGCGTCCGAAAGACGGCTCAGCTCGTCCCGGGGCAGCATGTTCAGCAACCGCCAGGCGGCGGCCATGCTCTCCTCGAGTGTACGGGAATCCTCCTGGTGAATGATGGCCGTTTCGAAGGCATCGCCGAATGCCAGATACTGGCGGTCGACAGCTGGCAAACCCTCTTCACCCACCACCGAGGCGAGCACCCGTACCTGTGCGGCCCGGGCATAAGCGGCATAGATTTGGCTGGCCAGTGCCGGGTGGTCGGGATCGGTATAGCCTTCACCGGTTCCATCCTTCATCAGCCGTGAAAGGCTAGGTAGTACCTGGACCGGCGGATAGATCCCCTTTCGGTCCAGGCCCCGGTCGAGGACGATCTGCCCCTCGGTGATGTAGCCGGTGAGGTCCGGAATGGGATGGCTGATGTCATCCGACGGCATGGTAAGGATGGGTAGCTGTGTCAGCGATCCGGAGTGATCCCTCAGGGTGCCCGCCCGCTCGTAGAGGGCGGCCAGGTCTGAATACATGTAGCCCGGATAACCCTTGCGACTCGGGATCTCGCCGTGGGAGGCCGAGACCTCGCGCAGTGCCTCGCAGTAATTGGTCATATCGGTCATCACCACCAGTACATGCCGGCCCTCCACGAATGCCAGGTATTCGGCAGCGGTTAGGGCGAAGCGGGGTGTCAGCAGCCTTTGCGTACTGGACTCGGAGGCGTGATTGAGAAACATCACCGTGTGCTCCAGGGCTCCGCTGTTTTCCATCGCCTGTCGGAAGCTTTCCGCCGTATGGTGGGGCACGCCGATACCCACGAAGACCAGGGCGAAGTCGCCTGCTTCCTGGCCCCGCAACCGGGCACGACCGGCAATCTGCACTGCGATGCGATCATGAGGCAGGCCACCGCCGGAAAAGATGGGCAATTTTTGGCCTCGCACCAGGCTATTCATCAGATCGATCGTGGTGATGCCGGTTTCAATGAAGTCGGAGGGTTTGCCGCGTGCCGCAGGGTTGATGGCCATGCCATCGATACGCAGGCTGTGCTCTGCCGGTATCGGTGGTCCACCGTCGCGCACCCGACCGATTCCGTCGAAGATGCGCCCGAGGATCCCGGGGCCCACATCGAAGTGGGGAGTCCTACCGGTGAAACGCACCCGGGTGTTGGAGAGGGAAAGCCCTTCGGTGCTCTCCAGCACTTCGACGGTCATATACTCCTCGTCCAGGGCCGCAATACGCCCGGTACGTGGCTGACCATCCCGGCCAATTACCGCTACTGCTTCGTTGAGGCCGACATTGACGGAACGTTTGAGAAAGATCAGTGGCCCATCGATGCGGGTTATGTTGCCGCTGGAGTAGAGGTTACCCCGCATGCCCGGCCTCCCTGACGAGGTGGGCGAATTCGGCTTCCAGGCGGGTTCCCAGCAGCTTGTAGCGCGCCAGCTGGTCGTCGCCGAGTTCCTCGCCCATGCGTCGCAGCCGGCGCAGAATGGACATTTTCTGAATGCGTTCCACATCGATTCCCCGCTCCACGGCGTTGTCGGCCAGGGTAATGAAGTGATCGATGAGTCGCATCATGGCGGTCTGCCTTGCAGGTGAACAGTAGCGGTCTGTCGGTGAGAAAGAGGATTGGCGCAGAAATCCGTCCGAGACCAGTTCGGCCGCCAGCAGCGTGAGGCGCTGTTTCGGTGGCAGCGCATCCTTGCCGATGATGCGCGCCATGCGTTCAATATGCGCCTGCTGTTCCACCAGCGTCAGAAAACGGCGCCGGATGCGGGGCCATTCGGTATTGCCCTCGCGCTCCCACCAGGGGGTGAGGTCCTCGACATCTTCGGAATAGGACGTCAGTGGGTGCACGGCCGGGAAAAACCGCGATTGGGCGCGGCTCCGATCCAGGGCCCAGAAGCAGCGCACATAACGTTTGGTATGAGTGGTGACCGGCTCGGAGAAATCACCGGAGGGCGGACTTACGGCGCCGATCAGGGTCAGTGAACCCTCATCGCCACCGAGGGTCGTGACCCGCGCCGCCCGTTCATAAAAGTCCGCGAGGCGGCTGGAAAGGTAGGCCGGATAGCCGCCCTCGCCCGGCAGTTCACCCAGGCGTCCGGAGACCTCCCGCAGGGCCTCGGCCCAGCGGCTGGTGGAATCCGCCATCAATGCCACATGCAGACCCTGGTCGCGGAAATATTCGGCAACCGTCAGTCCCGTATAGATGCTGGCCTCGCGGGCGGCCACCGGCATGTTGGAGGTGTTGGCAATGATGACCGTACGCTCCATCAAGGGCCGGCCGGTGCGGGGGTCTTCGAGTTCGGGAAATTCGTGCAGTACGCCGGCCATTTCGTTACCGCGTTCGCCGCAGCCTACATAGACGATGACGTCGGCATCGCACCACTTGGCGAGGCTCTCCTGGAGCACCGTCTTGCCAGTGCCGAAGCCGCCGGGCAGGGCGGCCTTGCCCCCGCGGGCGACCGGGAACAGGGAATCGAGGATCCGCTGGCCGGTCAGCAGGGGTTTCTCCGCCGGCAGACGTTCAGCCACGGGCCGGCCTTTGCGGACCGACCAGTAGTGGCTCAGTGCCGCCTTGTGGCGTACACCGCTCTCGGTCTCCAGTTCACACACCATCTCATCGTCGCGGATGTCACCCGCCGGGGCGATCGACACCACCCGTCCACCGATATCCGGCGCCAGCAGGGCGTGCTGCTCGCGGGCGCTGTCCGCCACGATCCGGCCGAATACTCCGCCATGGGGGATGACGTGCCCCACCTCCACCCGTGGCTCGAAGTGAAAGGTGCGTGGCGCCAACTCGGCCAGACCGGGTCGGACGTAGTGGCCGATATCCATGGATAAGGGACGGAGTAGCCCATCGAAGATACGGCCGAGGAGGGCCGGACCCACGCGGATGGCCAGCGGCATTTCGCTGCCAATCACGGGTACGCCGGGCCGCAGGCCGCTGGTGTCTTCATAGACCTGGACCACGATTTCCTCGCCTTCGATGCGGATTACTTCGCCAAGCAGTCGGCGCTCGCCGATGGCGACCGCCTCGTTGATGAAGAAATCGCCCCGGCGTCTCGCCCGCAACACCGGTCCGCTGACCTGACTGAGAACCGCCTCACTCATCGCGCTGTGGATTCCGTTCGGGCGGTCCGCTGAGGATGTCCTCTCCCAGCAGGGAATTGACTTCGGCGAGCAGACGCGCCTCGAGGGCGGTGCGTTCGGTCAGCAGGCCCGCGGCACTGCCGTCCAGACAGGCGCCATCGGTGGAAAAGCGCAGTCCGGCTTCGATATCGTTCCGGGCTACCCACTCGGGGGGCGATTCGCAATAGGCGGTGATGCGTACGGTCTCCTGTTCCATTTCCGATGGATCCCAGCCGACCGGATGCTCGATCCGCCAACGGGATTGCGGCAGCACCACCATCGCTTCGGCAACCAGTGCGCGAATCCAGAGACGGCGGCTTTGAGCCGTTGACCAGCGTTCCCGGACGATCTCCTGAAGCCTGTCCCATCCCTCGTGCAGCAGTCCGAGGGCGATGCGGTACTGCTGCTGTCGGGCACGGGTCTGTAGCCGCGCCCGGGCGGCGTTCAGTTCCGACCGGGCACGCCGACGTTCGCTCTGGATGGCCCGGTGCATCTGTTGGCGAGCTCGCCTGTGTGCCTCCGTCAGCAGTTCCCGGCGTCTTTCTTCGGCCTGCTCGGAAATAGCCCGGCAGCGCTCGTTGCGGTGCTGCTCGATCAACTCCAGCAGTGAGTGCAGTTGGGCGTCGACAATGCCGGCCGGTGTCGTCATGGCTGCATCCCCAACTGGTTGTGAATGCGGCTGAGCAAATCGCGCATGGAGTGTTGATGGCGGATATCGGGAACAATGAACAGTTGGGGCCGCAACGCCCGCTGCGCCTCCTGGACTTCCGCCGCGGGCAGACGGCGGGCGTACTCGACATTCAGCAGGATCAGATCCGCCTCTTCGCGGGCGCGACGGAAGACGGACAGCAGCTCCTCGTCGTCGGGCGTCCAGGTTCGCACGCCCGCCAACCGGTAGCCGGCTGCACTCAGTTCATCACCGATGAAGACCGGTGCCGTCACCTCAGGTGACCCGGTTCAGGATCAGTATGGAGATGATCAGGCCGTAGATGGCGATACCCTCGGCCAACCCTACCAGCACCAGGACGCGGCCCAGCAGCTCCGGCTTCTCCACGAGCGCACCCATCGCGGCGCTGCCGACGGTGGCCACGGCGTAACCCGCCGCCAGTGAAGAGAGCCCGGTGGCCAATGCGGCTGCCATGAATGCCCAGCGCAACACGCTTTCCGGCAAGGGTGGAGTCCCGGTCTCGGCCGCCTGCACCGCATCGGGAACAAACAGCATCAGTGAGCCGACGAGGCTGAACAGCCCGGCCACCATTATTAATCCCAGGGCGGTCTTGTATCGCCGATTCATTGAGTGCTCCTTGTTTTAGATTTTTCTAACCGCAAAAGCGCAAAGAGCGCAAAGAAACTTCAAATCGTGTAGCCCGGATGTAGCCGGTTGGCTCGGTGCACCGTTGCGGTTCCTGGATTCTGTGTCGCATGTAAGCTCCTGTTGGCCTAAAAGGTCGGAAACGGAATCCGGAGATTGCTCTTCTTCTGTCGAGCTTATTCCGTTCTTTGCGCCCTTTGCGTCTTTGCGGTGAATTTTTGGTTCAGGTTTTCTCCTTCCGTCCTTCCGGGGCGGTGAGCGGGTGGAAAGTGCGTCCTTCGCCGCGCAGGAAACGGATGAAGAATTCAAAAAGGACCAGTCGGGTAATCTGGACCGATACGACCAGCCCCTCCAGTACCATGATAATAATATTCCCAACGATCATGACAATGGCGTAGAAAACAGCGTGTCCCGTGGCATCGGCCAGTCCGACCACCGCCGCGGAGAGCCCGGCGTGCGCCAGTGCAAAGGCGCCGACGCGGGTAAAAGAGAGGGTGTTGATCAGCAACTGCAGCATCGCTTCCAGCAGCCGGCCGACGGCAGCGCCCAGCACCCGCAGATCGCCCCCGGCGAGGTAAACCCGTCCGCTGAAATACCACAGGGCTGCACCCGAGGCCACCAGCGCGGCATAGGGGGTGATGACCAGAGCCACCAGCGCCAGGTAGAGAAGCAACAGCGGGGCATCGAGGAGCCACCACTGCCTGATGACGCCGCGCCAATGCGATTCGATGCCGCTGAGGCCGAGCCCCAGAACCAGCAGCAGCACTCCTCCAAAAAGCGGGATCACCAGCAGCAGTAGAGGTTCCTCCAGTGGCCGAAGCCAGAGTGCGGGCAGCCAATCCTCACGGCTGAAGACACTGCCGAACAGAAAGCCGAACAGCATCGACATCAATCCGCCGGGTACCAGAAGCCGCAATGCCGGATAGCGTTTCCATAACCAGAGCCCGACCAGAAACAGCACCAGTCCCTGGCCGACATCGCCAAACATGTAGCCGAACAGTAGCGGTACGATGAATACCAGCAAACGGCTCGGATCGGCCTCATTGGCGGCCGGTGTGCCTAACAGTCGCGCGAAGAGTTCGAAGGGCTGGGCCCAAACGGGGTTGCTCAGCACCATCGGTGGCGTCTTGTCGGCCGGCGGTTCGGGAAAACGCAGCAGTGAGCGGACTTCGGCCTTTTGCAGATTCTTTTCCAGCAGCCCGATATCCTGTTCGGAAGTCCAGCCGGTGATCCAGGCGAAGTTTTCCGTGACCGGTAGTTCCCCGACATGGGTCAGGAACCACTCGATGCGATCGATGTCCCCGAGTGCGGCGCGTAACCGGTGTTGACCCTCCAGTGCCTCCAGTCGCCCGTACAGTGCATTGATCTGCCCGTCGATCTCCGAATGCCGACTATCCACCTGCATGATCGCCGCGCCCGGGTCGGCCTCCAGCCAGGTGGGCAGTTGTATGCGTCGACCCTTGAGCATGCCGAGTTCCTGTTCGAGCCCATCCATCTCGGCCGGCGGTCCGACGGCCAGCAGAAAACCGTGGTGACTGCCTGCGCTACGCGTGGCGATGATGCCTGGGGGCATTTGGCTCATTGAACCACTATGGGACAGCACAAAGGCGCGGGCGCTCAGGGCGGGCCCGGCGTGAGGCAGAAGCGAAAGTTTGAGTCGATTGCCGATCAGCCCACTCAGCATCTCCCGCAGCAGGTCCAGTTCGGCACGCTCTCCGCGGAGGGATTCGATCTCGCGCACGATCGGCTCGGCTGCAGTGCGCCAGCTCTGCAGCTGCCGCAGGGCCTTCTCCAGCGTCACGCCGGGGTCACCCGGAATCTCGGACGGTGCCAGACCCTCTTCGGGCCAGTAGTTGCGGAAACGCTGTGCCAGCCGGTTGTACTCCTCCAGGTGCTGCTGGAGATCCGGAAGCATGATCGGTATGGCGGTTTCGCTTCGGGTGTCCAGTTCCACCCGGTTGGTACGGGCGAGGGCCTCCACGGCCCGGGTGAGATCCTCGCGCCAGGTCAGGAGCTCGAACCAGCGTGCCGGTACCGGCCGCAGAGTGAAGCCGGGACGGCGGATTACGTTGGTGGTTTCGACAGCCTCGCTCACGCCACCCGTTCGCCTCCGAACAGAAGCAGCCGCAGGAGGACTCCCCGCAACCGCTCCAGGTGGATGGCAGTGATGGCCAGATGTAAAAAGGCGGCTGCCGGCTGGAAGGTCCGCTGTCGGAACTCCGGCAGGAGACCCGTTAACAGCCGTTGGCGTGCCGCACGGCTGTCGTGCAGTTCACCGGAGGCCAGCACCTCGTGCTGCTCATGGAGCCGGCCGGCCAGCCATTCCAGCGCCTGACGTTCACCGGCGGAGGTACGGGGCCAGAGGGCCCGCCAGCGTCGATGCCAGCCACTGATAAGGTGCCGCGGCTCACCGCGCCACGTCTGAATCATAGGGGCATAGGCCGATTCGCGAAGGGCCCGGATCCGCCGGTCCGGATCGTCCAGCGCGAAGGGTCGCAAGGCCGGGTCGCTTCGTATCCACTCGGCGATGACAGAGTGTTCCAGGAGGTGCTGGAGGACGGTGGTATCCGCCAGCTGTTTAGTCCACTGCACGGCAGCCCGCCACTCCGGGGGCTGCCAGAGTGCCACTGTTTCGATATGTTCCCGCCAATGGGCTCGAAGGATGCGCTCCACCTGGTGGGCATCCATCCGGGCGTTCAGGCTGCTCACCCAGGGACGCAAAGGGCTGTTTCGCAACCGGTCGAGCAGATGTTCGGTATGGGTGATGGCCTCCAGGCGCTGCCATTCGGCGTCACCCGGGAAGCAGGCGTGGCTGGCCTGAATACGGGTTTGGGCATAGGCGAAGCGCTGGAGTCGACTCATGGTGTGCCGCTATCCTGCTCCTCCCGCTCGGCAGTGGTCAGCTGTTCGGCGAGCTGTCGGACCGCCTGTTTCAGCAGTCTGCTCCGGTGTTCAGGCGAGTGTGATGTCTTGAGGTGTGCCTGTTCATGGGAAAGTGCGTCGACCCGGTGTCGGATTGCCACGGTGCAGCGTTCCTGCAGTCGGCTGATGCGTTCATCGGTGCGCTCGGCGATACGCTGGGCCTGTATCCGCGCATCGGTAATCTGCTGCTCGGCTTCTGCCTCGCACTGCCGAATCGCCTCCGCCGCTTCCTGTTCGGCCAACAGCGCCCGGTTCATGGCTTCTTCCGGGGTGAGGACGGAGTTGTCTTTTTCCTGAGCCATGTCGTACAAGTTGCTCAATGGTCCTGGTATATAGATGAGGGTAATTCATCCCTCCGGCCGGTGAAAGGTATTCTGCCGTGGTCCCTGGTACCCCCAACGGTCTGCGGAGCCTGTTCCCCGATACCGGTACCACCTGTGAATGGAGAGATCCCTTAATCTGAAGGGCGCTTTTATTTCCAACTCTTGAGGCTCGGGGGGCTCGGGGCCGTTTGCCCGCTGGATGCCCTGAATTGGCCTACAGTGTCCTTCCCGGGCTGCGGCCGCAGACTGAAACGGTGACGCGAAAATGAGAACCCGACATCTGGTGACGCGAAAATGAGAACCCGACATCTTCTGTGCGATGGATGTGGCATGGTGCGTCGATGAGTCGATTGCCCCGCGGACGCATCATTGGTGTGGGATCGCCCTTCGGTGCGGACAGTACTGGCTGGCGAGTGGTCGAGTATCTGCAGGAGGCCGGCTTTCCGGAGCTTTTTCCCCGTGTTGATTGGCAGATACTGGATCGCCCGGGCCCCCGGCTGATGGAGTGGTTTGCCGACATGGACCTGGTCATCATCATCGACGCGCTGCTCGGAGGCGTGCAGGGAGAGTCGCGAGTCCTGGATGCGGCTGCATTGACTGAAAATGCCAGCCTTTCCACCCATGGCTTCGGCGTCGCCGAAGCACTGGCCATGGCCGAGGCTCTCGATGAACTGCCCACACACTTGGTGATCCTCGCCATCGAAGTGGGTGATGGCGAGACGGTCGTGAGCTGCAACTATCAGGTGGTTGTCGACCGCCTGGTTCGGTTACTGAGTGACTACGGCTTTTCCCCGCAATAATCGGGAAAAGTCCGCATGGCCCACTATAGTTGTTGCGTATCAGGGAAGATTGGGTAGCCACGCCGGTACTGGATATCTCGAAGGAAAGATTGACCGAAGCACCGCATTTCACCGATTCGGAATGGCCGGACATGTCGGCAGAGAGCACCTGGAGCACACGGGTGGAGAGCCATTTCGAGCACCGACTGGCGAACGGCTGGCCGAAGATACGCCGGCTTGTATGGACGAGGGCCTGGCGGAGTTTTCCGAGCTGCATCAGGACGGCGACGGCCGGATCAGTGAAGACGAGGCGCAGCAATCGACGATGTTGAGTGAGCGTTTCGACGCTGCCGATACCGACGGTGACGGGTCGATTGATGATGCGGAGTTCAGTGCCTTCGAGGGGGAAGTTTCGTCACCCGAGTTGTCCCCGGAGCAGGAGAGGGAAGAGGAGGCTGCCGAAGAGTAACGAATTGGGACCCGCGCTTCGGGAGAAGTGGCTCCATCGACCGCTTGTTGCCCCCAAATCTCTTCGGAGAAGGGGAATGGACCCCAATATGTAGGTTGGCGCTGAGGAACGAAGCCCAACAAATCAGCGTTGGGGTTCGCATAACTCACCCCAACCTGCAAAACAGTGTTCGCGGACTCTTGGCCGGTTTACGGAAGACGCTGCAGTTCGGCTGCGGCGAGTTCCTGCCCCGGACCTTTTGTGCAGTGGCTCAACACCAGCGAAGGCGGGTCCATGGAGAAGACAAATGGTGCGGCCTCGGACAGGGCGGACAGGCCGAGAATCTGCCGGGTCTTGCCCGGAAAGACGGCTGCTTCCACATTGCTGAAGTGACAGCCGCTGCCGATCCGTACCGTCTTGACGGAGTAGACCGGCACTTCGAGTTCAGCGCCATTGGCGAGACGGCCGCGCAGTTTGCGTACGTAGCGGACGTTGCCTTCTTTTTTGAGGGCGGCGAGAGTTTCTTCGTTGATGGTCATGTAACTGGAACCGGTATCGACCATGAATTCCGTATCTCCCGCACCGTCGATGTGTCCCTGTACGTAATAGCTGATGGATCCCTTGTCCGTCATCGGAATGGTGGCGTCATATTGTCCGCCGAATGCCACCGGCGCCAGTGCCAGGAACACCCCCGCGGCGAGCAGTTTTTTCAAGACCATTTCTAGAGTTACCCGCTTGCGTATCGATTCGCCATCACCTTGCCACGGCCTCTCGATCGACAGCCGTGAACGGGCTCACATCGTTTACCGTACAACAGTCGAACTGTGTCCGGCTACCGGTTTTCCCGTGAACCGATGCGCGTGAGTACGCTGTCGAGCACCCGGTGCGGCAGCAGTCGGCGAAGGGCTGCGAACAGGTAGGTGGGAAAGGTGACGTAATAACGCACCTTGGGACGCGGTGATTCCAGCGCGTGCAGCACCTTGTTCAGCACCGCTTCGGGAGGCAGCGTAAAGGGCGCTGCGGAGCCCTGTTTGGCGAGACGGTTTTCCATACGACCGTAGATTTCGCGGAACGGGCTGGAGCGGGCATCGATATTTGCCTGGTACTTGGCCCAGGCGTTGGCTCGGAAGCGGCTGGTTATCGGCCCCGGCTCCACCAGCGATACTCGGATGCCGGTGCCGGCAAGCTCCAGGCGCAGGGTGTCGGTCAGCCCCTCCAGGGCGTACTTGCTGGCATTGTAGGCGCCGCGAAAGGGAAGGCTGACCAGTCCCAGTACCGAGCTGTTCTGAATGATGCGGCCATATCCCTGCCTTCGCATGACGGCAACCACCCGCCGGGTCAGATCATGGGTACCGAAGAGATTGGTCTCGAACTGCGCGCGCAATACCTCGCGGCTCAAGTCTTCCACGGCCCCGGGCTGCCCGTAGGCGCCGTTGTTGAACAGCGCATAAAGATTTCCACCGGTACGTTCCAGCACCGCATCCAGGGCACGGGTGATGGAATCCGGGTCGTCGAGGTCGAGTTGTAGCGCCTCCAGACCCGATTCATTCAGCGTCGCGACATCCTCCGGCCTGCGGGCGGTTGCGAATACCCGGTAGCCGCGTTTTGCCAGCCCTTCGGCCACGCAGCGACCGATGCCGCTGGAGCAGCCGGTAATGAGTATGCTGTGGGTGTGATCGGTTTCCATGCAGGTGCGAGAGTGGCGGGTTCGCCGCTACCCTAACACCGGATCGAGAGAAATGGGGAGTAGTGGTGCCGACAACCATGCGGTGACCCCGGGGGCGAGCCCGCTTTTCGAGCCGCTCAGGCCAGCAGCACGGCCACGATGCCGGTGATGAAGATGCCGTCGAAGGTACCGGCACCGCCAATGGATGCCAATGGTGCACCCAGGCGGCGAATATCGGAAAATCGCATCAGATCCGCCCCGATTAGCACGCCGAGTGTTCCACTCACGTAGGCGAGCGGGGCGCTTTGCTCCGGATTCAGGACAAGTGCCACCAGGGCGGCGGCCAACGGCGCAATCAGGATGGGCATACCGATACCTACCCCCGGTACCGGCCGGCTGAAGAGATAGCTGATCGTTCCCACTCCGCCGACACCGAGCAGTATTTCCAGCAGACCGATCGGGTTGTGTTGCATTAGATAGAGGGAAAACAGGACCGGGATCATCCCGCCCCCGACATTGACGGCTATCAGCGTACGGCCGTTGTATTCGAGCTTCGGCTGAAACCAGCGCGGTGTGATCGGGTCATTCTGCGGCCGGGATGGCGGATCCGAACGCATTCGGAATAGTGGCAGGTTGATCATGCTTCCCATCAGCGAACTGAACAGCAGCAGGAAGGCCGACTCCTGGGAGAGTCCCAGCTTTTCGAAGGCGATCGTCAGCAGGCCCACCTGAATGAACGCCACCAGGAAGGTGAGCGCGAAGAGGAAAAAAATGATGCTCGAAGGCGTCATTACAACAGGAACTCTCGATAGTTTTAGGAGCCTGTCGGACTTGACCGATCTAGCGACGAAAAGCCGTCCGACAGGCTCCTATCCCGGAAAATTCACGAATTCACCGCAAGGCTTCCGCTCCTGCTCACGCCCCTGACCTGCATCCATGTAGGCGAAGATGCCAAGAGCGCAAAGAATTCAATTGCTTATCGGTATACATAACCGAAAACAACGGAAACTGCAGAACCGCGGCGATAATGCAAGATGCATTGTAATCAAAGCTTTGCGTCCTTTGCGTCTTTGCGGTGAATCATCTGATGAGCTGGGACAGTAGGGCAAGCGCCTACGTCGAAGCAAGGAGTCGCGAGGGTGTCCTATTCCAGTCTCCTGATCGCCTTGGCCAGTGTCTGGTCCAGGGCCACCGCATTGCTCGCGTGGGTGATGCTGTCACTGCTCCAGAGTCTGTCTACACCGGCCTCCTGCAAGTGGCGGGTGGCATCGTCGGCGAACAGGGGATGGGTCACCAGGCAGCGGATTGAGCCGACTCCGGTCTCCTTCAAAGCCCTGGCGACGGTTATCAGGGTTCGACCGGTACTGATCATGTCATCGATCAGTATCACCGTCCGACCGGCAAAATCGTGCTTCGGCAGCACTACCCGCACGTCCCGATCACCCCGGCGCTCCTTGTGTGCCACCGCGTATTCCAAACCGGCCGGTTCTGCGATGGCCCGAACCCACTGCCGTGCCTCCTCATCCGGTCCCAGCAGCAACGGGTCGGTCTCATTATCGGCAAGAAAGGCACTCATGGCAGGGGCGGCCGACAGGCTGATAGCGGCCCCGGTGGGGATTGCCTGCTCAAGCCGTTCAATGCGGTGCAGGTGAGGGTCCACCGTAATCACCGCATCGAAAAGCCCGGCAAGGAATTGTCCAACGATCCGCTGACTCACCGCTTCGCCGGGAGAAAAGGCAATGTCCTGGCGCATATAGCACAGGTACGGGGCCACCAGCGTCAGATGCCTCGCACCGCTTTCCCTGGCCGTGCGGGCGGCGAGCATCAGCTCGATCAGTTTGTCATTGGGCCGGTCGAGGCTCCGGCAGAGGATAACCCGCTCGGGCAGTTCGGCCGGTACCGTCACCTTGCTTTCCCCGTCGGGGAAGCGGTGGATATCAATGGCTTGAAATGTCTGCTCGAGCCGTTCGGCGAGGCGCCGTCCCTGAGCTTCGTAGTCAGAAAATCCGAGAATCATGGCGGTTGTTCATTTTTTCAGTAGATGCCGGGATGCGCTCCAGCTATCGCATCGCGGAATCATCATGGGTCTTGGCCGCGGTCGGAGAGGTGGTCAGAATTCCCAGTAGGTCTTTGAGATTTCCGCCTCGGCTCCCACAGTGTAGCCACTGTTCTTTTCGGAAAAGGCACGGGCAAAGTTGAAGTCGGATTGGTGCTCGGCATGCACACGGTATAACGGCTCCCCCGTACTTACGGCGTCGCCGAGCTTTTTCAGGAGGTCTACGCCGGCCCGCTTGTCCATGGGTGCGCCGGCCAGTCGAGCCAACTTGGCCAGGCAGTAGTTATCCACGGCGGTTACAAATCCGTCCTGCTCGGCCGTTATTTCGAACGTCAGCGGTCCGGGTGGTCCCGGATTCGGGGTTGCACCCTGGGCCAGGATGACCGCCTCCATTTTTCGCAAAGCCCTGCCTGAATCGAGGATGTCGCGTGCCAGGGAGTAACCATAGCCGCCGCGCACATCCGGGTCGAACTCGAGGATGCGTCCGGCCAGACGCAGCGCCTTCTGACGCAGATCCGAAGGTGCCTCCGGATCGCAATTCAGTACCTGCATCACATCACGGGCCTCCAGTACCGGACCGATCCCGCCCCCAACGGGTTGGGCGCCGTCGGTGATGATCACCTCCAGGTGAATGCCCATGTGGTCACCGATATATTCGAACAGCTTGCGCAACTGCAGGGCTTCGCGCATGTGGCGTACCTTGGCCGTGGGACCGACCGGGATGTCGATGAGCAGGTGGGTAGAGCCGGCAGCCAGCTTCTTCGACAGGATTGATCCGATCATCTGTCCCTGGGAGTCGATACCCAGCGGGCGCTCCACGGAAATGAGGATGTCGTCCGCCGGCGCCAGCCGGGCCGTCCCGCCCCAGGCGAGGCAGGCGCGCGTCTTCCGTACCACGTCGTGCAGCGCCTTGGGAGTGAGTTCCACGTTGGCCAGGCACTCCATGGTGTCAGCGGTTCCGGACGGGGAGGTGATGGCACGGCTGGAGGTCTTGGGCATCAGAATGCCGTGAGCTGCAACAATGGGTACCACGATCATGGACGTGCGGTTACCGGGAATGCCGCCGACGCAGTGTTTGTCCACAACCAGTGGTTCATGCCAGTCGAGCCGCTCTCCCGATTCGGTCATGGCACGGGTGAGGAAGAGGATCTCCTCCCGATCCAGTCCGGTCTGTCCGGAGGCGACCAGGAAGGCGGCCATTTCCATCTTGGAGTATCGATTATCGGTGATTTCACGCGTAATGGCGCGAAAGTCCTCCTGCGTCAGGCGCTCGCCGAGAATCTTGCGCCGTACCGCCTCCATCGAGGCGGGCTGCTCCGCCTGCGCCACCCGCACGGGCTCGCCCTGCTCCATGTTGAGCTGTGCGAAGGCCTGTTCGGAGAGTCCGAGTTCATCGGTGCCGATGATGTGTTCGTCATCCACCACATTCAGCACCGCATAGATCGTGTAACCGTTGGCCCTGATTTCCACCTTGGTCAGTGCCTGGAAGCCCTCCGCACGATAGAAGTCGCATTCGCGGTGCATATAGGCCACGTTTTCACGGTAGGTGTCGATGGCGACACGGCGCAGTTTCAGGGTGTCGTCGGGGCGGACCGGTTTAACAGGGATCATGCGGGTATCACGAGGGCTGAATCGAATTGCAGATTACCGCATGGAAGCGGTTTAGTGAATGGATGGTCCTTCTTCCTCTCTCGGCAGGAGCGGCGGAAGTCTCGATTTGGCGGTAAGCCTTCTCGGCTTCCGCCGCTCCTGCGGGTCTGAATCGGTTCAATACCGGCCGGAACCGACGATGGTCGCAGCTGCGGCCGGGTCTGTCTCCTGTTCCCTCTTTGCTTCCTGCTGCTTGAGCTGCAGTGTCCACATGTGGGCGTATTGCCCATTCCGCTCCAGTAGCTGGCGGTGCGAGCCCCGTTCGATGATGCGTCCCTGGTCCATGACCAGAATCTGGTCGGCGTCGACCACCGTGGAGAGTCGATGGGCGATGACCAGGGTGGTGCGTTCGGCGGCAACGCGGTGGAGGGCCGCGAGGATGGCTTGCTCGGAAGCGGAGTCCAGGGAGGAGGTGGCCTCGTCGAAGACGAGGATTTTCGGGTCCTTGACCATGGTGCGGGCGATGGCGACGCGCTGCTTTTCACCTCCGGACAGCTTCAGACCGCGTTCGCCGACCAGGGTATCGTAGCCCTCCGGCAGACTTTCGATGAAGTCGTGGATCTGGGCCAGTCTGGCGGCACGGATGATCGCCTCTTCGGAAGCGTTCGGGTCGCCATAGGCGATGTTGTAATAGATGGTGTCGTTGAACAGGACCGTATCCTGGGGGACGATGCCGATGGCATCGCGCAGGCTGGCCTGGGTGACCTCCCGGACATCCTGCCCATTGACCAGGACCCGCCCTCCGGTAGCGTCGTAAAACCGGAACAGCAGGCGCGACAGGGTGGATTTGCCGGCCCCCGAGTGGCCGACTACCGCCACCTTCTTCCCCGGCGGGATCTCGAAATCCACATCGTGGAGGATTGTCCGGTCGCTGCTGTAACTGAAATCCACGTGTTCGAAGCGTACCGACCCGTCAGCCACCTCAAGCGGTCGGGCATCGGGTGTGTCCCGGATCTCGGGCTTTTCGCCCAGCAGGCGAAACATCTGATCCATATCGGCGAGAGCATGCTTGAGCTGGCTGTAAACCACGCCGAGAAAATTCAGCGGAATGAACATTTGCAGCATGAAGGCGTTGACCATCACCAGATCGCCCAGGCTCATGGTGCCGGCCATCACCCCCTGGGCTGCCATGGTCATGATGGCGGTGACACCGATGGCGATAATCATTCCCTGTCCGACATTGAGGCCCGACATGGAGGTCTGGGTCTTCACCGCCGCCTCTTCCCAATCTCCCAGCGTCTGGCTGTAGCGGCGGTGCTCGAAATCTTCGTTATTGAAGTATTTGACGGTTTCGAAGTTGAGAAGACCGTCCACGGCCTGGGAGTTTGCCTGGGAATCCAGGGCGTTCATCTGGTGTCGAAACCGCATCCGCCATTCGGTGACCTTGAAGGTGAAGCCCACATAGAGCAGCACCGTGACAAAGGTAATCACGGCAAACCAGACGCTGTAGTTGATGAGCAGAATGCCAGCGATCAGCGTCACCTCGATGAAGGTGGGGAGGATGCTGAACAGCATGTAGTTCATCATCGAGGAGGCCGCCTTGGTGCCGCGCTCCAGGTCGCGGGAGATGGCGCCGGTCTTGCGCTCGAGGTGATACCTCAGGCCGAGCCGGTGCAGGTGTCCCAGCACCATGAGAGAGAGGCGCCGCATGACCCCGTGGCGAACCCGCGCAAACACCATGTCGCGGAGCTCATTGAAGGAGGAACTGCCCAGCCGTAGCAGCCCATAGGCGACCAGCAGGGCGATGGGAAGCGCAATCTGCCGGCCTTCGGGGGTATCGAGAGCATCGACAATTCCCTTGAGGGCGACCGGAACACCGACGTTGGCCAGTTTACTCAGGATCAGAAAGCCGATCGCCATAGCTGCTCGTCCCCGGTAGGCCCAGAGATATGGCAGCAGGGAGCGAACGGTACGCCAGTCGTTGCGCTGAGCGTTGGGGGCTTCGGTGTGATGGACTCGCATGGTCATATAAGTATTCGCTGAAAATGGTCGCAGTCGCAAATCCGTTTGGTATCTCTTGCCGGAACAGCTGGTTATGCTCCCCAACAACAGGTGGTACGCTACGTCGGAATTTCGGCGAAGAACCCGCTGGTGTCGAATATAGGTTATAATGGTTCGATTCCATCCCCTTGATTTCCCCCCGAGCGGCCCTATCTGTATGCGGGGGAACGGACCCTGTCAGATTCTGAGGTTATTCAAGCGATGCCCATCTACGAATATGAATGTAAGGCCTGCAACCACCACATGGAGGCCATCCAGAAAATGAGTGATGCACCCTTGACCGAGTGCCCCTCCTGCGGCAAGAACGAGCTCAGCAAGCTGATCTCGGCGGCCGGCTTCCGCCTCAAGGGCGGCGGTTGGTACGAGACCGACTTCAAGGGCGGCAGTAAGAAGAACGTTGCCGAATCGGAGAGCAAGGCGCCGGCGCCGGCCTGCGGCGGCAGCTGCGCCTGCGATTGAGCCGGCTATCCATGTTCTCGGCTTTGCGCCGCTACCTGATCGCGGGTCTGCTGGTCTGGCTTCCTTTGGGAGCCACCGTGCTGGTGATCAAACTCCTGGTGGGATTCATGGATCGAATCCTGCTGCTGCTGCCCGAGACCTATCAGCCCGAGGCCTATCTGGGGTTTTCCGTCCCCGGCCTCGGGCTGCTGTTCGCCGCAGCCGTGGTGGTGATTACCGGTGCCGCAGTGGCCAATCTCTTTGGCCGCAAGGTGGTATCGATCTGGGAAGCGGTGTTTGCGCGCATCCCGCTGGTACGCTCCGTCTATGGCGGCGCCAAGCAATTGGCCGAAACGCTCTTCTCCTCGACCGGACAGTCCTTCCGCAAGGTGGTGCTGGTGGAGTTCCCGCGCAAGGATGTGTGGACGGTGGCGTTCCTGACCGGCACGGCGGTAGGAGAGGCCCAACGCAGGACCACGCGTGAGGTGGTTAACCTCTACGTGCCGACTACGCCCAATCCCACCGGTGGCTATTTCATCATGGTGCCGCGCGAGGACATCGTGGAGCTGGACATGAGCGTCGATGAGGGCCTGAAGATGCTCATTTCCATGGGGGCGGTTGTCCCGCCCGAGCGCCGGGAGTCGTTCACGGAGAAGGAAGCCGAAGTCATTCTGTAGCCGCGCCTCTCCTCGGCTTCGAATATCAAGCGAAGTACCTTTCGCGGGTACTTTGTGCCCTAGGGGGCGGTTGAAGGTGGCGGCCGCGGCAAAAGGGCGGGGGCGCAAATCATTGCCGGGGAGGAAACGGTTGCACCTGTTGGCATCCGCCCGAAAACCTGCATTCTGGCTTCGGATGGGTCGTCCATTGTACCGACACTGGCGGGGCCGCGTTCCCGGTTGCCAACCACGCCGGCGCCACGTAACATTTCCCGCCTTTACCTTTCCGGCCTGTTTTTCAACGAATTGAGTAGGGATCTACCGGTATGCGCAGCCATTACTGCGGTCATCTCCACGAGACACATCTTGACCAGGACGTCCACCTTTACGGGTGGGTCCATCGCCGCCGCGACCACGGCGGGGTCATCTTCATCGATCTGCGTGACCGGGAAGGTCTCGTACAGGTAGTCATCGACCCGGACGATCCGGAGATTTTCGCCACTGCCGAGCGGGTACGTAACGAATTCGTGCTGGAGGTGAAAGGCCGTGTCCGGCGTCGCCCGGAGGGTACCGTCAACCCGGATCTGCCCACCGGCCAGATCGAGGTGCTGGGCAAGGAACTGAACATTCTCAACCGCTCCGAGACCCCGCCCTTCATGCTGGATATCGAGGACGATGAGGTCTCCGAGGAGCATCGGCTGCGTTACCGCTACGTCGACCTGCGCCGTCCCGACATGTTCAAGCGCCTGAAGCTGCGCTCGCAGGTCACCCAGGTACTGCGCAACTACCTGGACCACCACGCTTTCCTGGACGTCGAAACGCCGATGCTGACCCGGGCCACGCCCGAGGGCGCCCGCGATTACCTGGTGCCGAGCCGTACCCATCAGGGTCATTTCTTTGCCTTGCCGCAGTCGCCGCAGCTGTTCAAGCAGTTGCTGATGGTCTCCGGGGTGGATCGCTATTACCAGATCGTGCGCTGTTTTCGTGACGAGGACCTGCGCGCCGACCGCCAGCCCGAGTTTACCCAGCTCGATATCGAGACCTCGTTCATGGACGAGGAGGAGATCATGGAGCTGATGGAGGGCATGGTGGCGGATCTGTTCACACGGGTGCAGGGCGTGGAACTGCCGGAGTTCCCGCGCCTGACCTATGCCGAGGCCATGCGCCGCTTCGCCTCCGACAAGCCGGACCTGCGGATTCCGCTGGAGCTGGTGGATGTCGACGACCTGATGAAAGAGGTGGAATTCAAGGTCTTCTCCGGGCCGGCCAATGATCCGAACTCCCGGCTCGCGGCTTTGCATGTGCCGGGCGGTGGTGAACTCTCCCGCAAGGCGATCGACGAATACACCAAGTTCGTTGGTATCTATGGCGCCAAGGGGCTCGCCTATATCAAGGTCAATGACCTGGCCGCCGGCCGCGAGGGTCTGCAGTCACCGATCCTCAAGTTCCTGCCGGACGAGGTGGTGGAGCAGATCATGGCCCGTACCGGGGCCAAAGATGGTGACGTGGTGTTCTTCGGCGCCGACAAGGCCAAGGTCGTCAATGAGGCCCTCGGGGCCCTGCGCGTCAAGATCGGTCACGATCTCGACATGGTCGAGCAGGGCTGGAGACCGTGCTGGGTGGTGGACTTCCCCATGTTCGAGTGGGATGAAAAGGACAACCGCTGGTACTCCATGCATCACCCCTTCACCTCCCCCAAGGAGGAGCACATCGACCTGCTCGATTCCGAGCCGGAGAAGTGTTACTCCCGTGCCTACGATATGGTGTTGAACGGCACCGAGATCGGCGGCGGCTCCATGCGTATCTATCGCTCCGAGGTGCAGAAACGGGTGCTCAAGGCGCTGGGGATCGGTGATGAGGAGGCGCAGGCCAAGTTCGGCTTCCTGCTCACGGCCCTCAAGTATGGCTGTCCGCCCCACGGTGGCATCGCCTTCGGACTCGATCGGCTGGTCATGTTGATGTCCGGCGCCCGCTCCATTCGGGATGTAATGGCCTTTCCAAAGACCCAGAGCGCGGCCGACCTGATGACCGAGGCGCCCTCGGAGGTGCCCCCGGAGCAGTTGGTGGAACTGGGCATCCGCTACTATAAGAGGGCCGAGGAAAAGAAAAAGGGCTAAAAGCTTTAACCACAGAGAGCACAGAGAAGGCCAAAAACATCGAATGCCGTTTCTTTAGGTAGCGGCAGCCGCAAAGACGTCGAATCGCGACTGCTCGCTCCTACAGGGGACCTCATCAGACCCTGATCTATAGTCCTCTGTGGTCTCTGTGGTTACAACACGAACAGAACAAACGGGAAGAGCGGGGGCTCTAACCGGACTGAAGGAGGTTGGACAGAAGAGAATGACTGCACTGCCTATTCAGGATTACACCCTGCTTGACGATACCGAGGCCGAGGCGCGTATCGCCGCGGCCAGGGAGCAGCTTGGCGATCGCCTGGTGATTCTTGGCCATCATTACCAGCGCCAGGAGGTCTTCCAGTTTGCCGACTTCTCCGGCGACTCCCTGAAACTGTCACGTCAGGCTGCGGACTCCAGTGCCGAGTACATCGTGTTTTGCGGTGTTCACTTCATGGCTGAAGTGGCGGATATCCTTTCGCGACCCGAACAGGTCTCCATCCTGCCGGACCTGGGCGCCGGCTGCTCCATGGCGGACATGGCCAACCTGGCCAACGTCGAGCGCGCCTGGCGGGAGTTGTTGGAGGTGCTGGAGCCGGATGAGCAGGTCACGCCGGTTACCTACATCAACTCCGCCGCTGATCTGAAGGCCTTCTGTGGCCGCCACGGGGGTATCGTCTGCACCTCATCCAATGCCCAACGAGTACTGGACTGGTCTTTCTCCCGGCGCGAAAAAGTGCTGTTCTTCCCGGACCAGCATTTGGGGCGCAACACCGGCTACGACATGGGGATTTCCCTGGACGAGATGGTGGAGTGGGATTTCGATCAGCCCATGGGTGGTCTGACGCCGGATCAGATCCGGAAAGCCAGGGTCATTCTCTGGAAAGGTTTCTGCTCGGTGCACCAGATGTTCAAACCCGAGCATATCGACCGCTTCAAGGAGCGCTTTCCCGAGACGAAGGTCATCTCACACCCGGAGAGCTCCTTTGAGGTGTGCCAGAAATCGGATCATGTCGGTTCCACCGAGGTCATTATCCGCACGGTTCGTGATTCCGAACCGGGCACCCGCTGGCTGGTTGGCACGGAGCTGAATCTGGTAAATCGACTTCACGAGCAGTTTCAGCACGAAGGCAAGAGTGTGCACTTCATGTCGCCCACCGTCTGTATGTGCTCGACCATGTTTCGTATCGACCCCCAACATCTGGCCTGGACGCTCGAGAATCTGGCGGAGGGCAACGTGGTCAACCGGATCAAAGTGCCCGAGACCGAAGCCGAGCAGGCCCGGCTCGCTCTGGAGCGCATGCTGGAAGTCTCTCCGTAGCCGCCGTTTGTTTGACCCAAAGCACAAGGTTCGCCAAGCCGGGAGCTTGGCGCCTGTGCGGTAAAGCGGTTTTGTTCTCCAGGTGGGGCGCACGGATATGAAGGAATCGGTAGTCCTGGTTCACGGTCTCTGGATGACGGGAGCCGAGATGGCGCTCCTGCGCCGGCGTCTGTCCCGTTGCGGTTACCGGACGTACCAGTTTCGTTACCGTTCGTTGCGCAGGGATTTGTCGGCAAACGCACACCGTCTCCACCGATTCCTCGCGACTGTGCCGGGCGACACGGTGCATCTTGTGGGTCATAGCCTTGGCGGACTGGTGATTCGGAAACTGTTCCAGCAGTTTCCCCAGCAGCGCCCGGGGCGTATCGTCACCCTCGGAACTCCCCACAACGCCAGCGCTGTGGCCAGGTACCTGCGACGGTTCCGTGCAGGCCGGGTGCTGCTGGGACGCAGCGCACAAGCCCTCTGTTCTGAACTGACTCCATGGGAAGGTGTTCGGGAACTGGGAGTGATTGCCGGGACCCTTGCGCTCGGCATGGGCCGTTTCCTGGTTCGTCTGCCCAGCAACGACGGCGTCGTCGCCGTCGAGGAGACATCGCTGGAGAACGCCACCGACAGGATCGACCTGCCGGTCTCCCACATGGGCCTGATTGTCGCCGCAAGTGTCGCGGCGGAGACCTGTCACTTCCTTCAGCATGGTCGCTTTTCGCGGAATCAATCCCGGATTTCTTGAACCAGGTCATGGTTCGGTACTGACCCTGTCGTGTAAAAAAGGTTAGGTTTCCGACGCGGACGATTTCATGGGCGAAGGCCCCGAGCGAAGACGTAGCTGGCTTCCCGGCCTGCTGACGTTGATCAGCTTCTGGCTGTTGACCGCCACCCCACTGGCAGTGACGCTGGAGACACGCTTGCTGGCATTTGCCGGGGAGTTTGTGCCGCCGCCGGAGAGTGCAAAAGTCATGGTGGTGGACGCCGACGGCCTGGCTCCGATGGAGCGTGGGCCGCTGCTGGAGCAGTTGACCGGCGCAAAGGGGATAGGCGTAATGCCTTCGCTGGCGCTGCCCGGCGTCGGGAGCGAACTTCCGCTGGTCCATGCCGGTGCCTTCCTCTCACGCTCCGCACGCAAACCCCCACCGCTCCCGGAAGGGATCGCCAACTGGAGTGCCGCGCGGGCACCAGCACCGGTTTGGCCGGCGCGGGTGCCGGGACTGATCACCGGCCGGCCCCCGAGTATCGCCTGGCTGGATACCTCTTCCTTCTCCCATGGTGCGGCCTCTGCTCCGGCGGACTTTCCGCCGGGTGCCTCTTCGGGTCGGGTCCCCCTGGTGCATGCCTATGGGGATGAACTGCTGCCCGGATTTGCACTGCGCCTGGTCATGGCGGCGCGTGGGGTAAACCCGAAGAGCCCGCCTCTGGAGCGCTCGGCCATTCGACTCGACAACGACATTATCGAAACCGACGTGGCCTATCGCGTCCACCCCCGCCTGGCGCAACTGCAGGTGGCACAGCACACGGCCGCTGAAGTGCTCAGTGGAACCATCGACGTGCAGGATCAGGTGGTCCTGTTCGGCTCGATGGCGCCTGCGGCGGCCGAACCGGTGCGGCTGCCGGATGGCCGGTACATCTCGCCACTGGAGGCCGAGGCTCGGCTGGTGGCGGCACTGTTGGGGGGACACTACTGGGCGGTGCCACCCTGGTCCTGGTGGGCCCATCTGGGCACTTTCGCCCTCGCCGGCGTGATGCTGATGCTGGTGCTGCCGCGGCTGGGCGTCACGTCCGGATCGATCCTGCTGGCGCTGTGGAGTGTCGTGGTGTTCACGGCGGAATTCGGGCTTCTGGTCCTCAAGGGGATCTACACACCGCTGCTGATGCCCGGCATCGCGGTGCTCGCGGGTGCTCCACTGTTATGGTTCAAGGCCCGTGGTGCTGCCCAAGTCGGCGCCCTGCGGGCCGATCTGAGCCTTACCAACCGGTTGTTGGCCGAGTCCTATCAGGCCCAGGGACAGCTCGATGCCGCCCTCGAGCGTTATCGGCGTTGTGCGCCCGATGAAGAGGTTCTCGACCGGCTTTATGGACTTGGGGTGGACTTCGAGCGGCGGCGTCACTTCACCAAGGCCGGAGCGGTGTTCCATCAAATCGCTTTCACGTCGCCCCATTTTCGGGATGTGAAGGAGCGGCTGCAGCGCAATCGGGAGGCGGAGCAGCGCATGCTTGGCAAGCGCGGTTCAACCACACCCTCGGGCACCGTGATCCTCGAGTCGGCCGGCCTGGCCCGACCCACCCTCGGCCGTTATGAGCTGGAGCGGGAATTGGGAAGGGGAGCTATGGGCATGGTCTATCTCGGTCGCGACCCCCGCATCGGACGGGCCGTGGCGATCAAGACCATGGCCTTGTCCCAGGAGTTCGAGGGGGCGGACCTCGTCACGGTGCGAGAGCGCTTCTTCCGTGAGGCAGAGACCGCCGGGCGGCTCGAACATCGCCACATCGTCACTATCTATGACGTGGGCGAGGAGCAGGAGCTGGCCTACATCGCCATGGATTATCTCAAGGGCGAGAGCCTCGCCAACTGGTGCCGACCCGATAATCTGCTGCCGCTGGACGAGGTGATGGCCATCGGCATTCAGGTGGCGGAGGCGCTCGATTACGCCCATGAACAGGGCGTTATCCACCGGGACATCAAGCCGGCCAACATTATCTACGACCGCGATGAGACGGTGGCCAAGGTGACCGACTTCGGCGTCGCCTGTCTGACCGATTCCAGCAAGACGCGCACCGGTACCGTGCTTGGCAGCCCCTCCTACATGTCACCCGAACAGGTGGTCGGCAAGCGTCTGGATGGCCGTTCCGACCTGTTCTCTCTCGGAGCCACACTGTTCCAGTTGCTCAGCGGTGATCTGCCGTTCAAGTCGGACTCGCTGCCCAGCCTTATGTATCTGATTGCCAAAGAGCGTCACGCGGACATCCGCAGCTACCGCAATCTGCCGGCTTGCGTCAGCCGTCTCATCAACAAGGCCCTGCACAAGGAGGTCGGACGCCGCTACCAGAGCGGCAGGACCATGGCCGAGGCACTGCGCCGCTGTCGGCGCGAAGCCATGGAGGCGGCGGCGTGAACCGGGTGCGCATGTGGGGCATGACCGATCCGGGCCTCTGCCGTGAACGCAATGAGGATGCGGTTGCATGGAGTACCGAACAGGGCTGGGCGTTGGTGGCCGACGGTATGGGTGGGCATCAGGCGGGAGAAGTGGCCAGTGATTTGGTGGCGGTGACTGCCAGGGAGCTGCTTGATGGGCGTTCGTCGCATGACATGAAGCGGCTGCTGCGCCGCACAGTGACCGAGGCCAACCGTCGAATCCACGCCAAGGCCACGCTGGAGGAACACCACCGGGGGATGGGGGCAACGGTCGTGCTGGCGCGCTTTACCCCTCGGCGCCTGGTGGTGGCCCACGTCGGCGACTCCCGTCTCTACCGCCTGCGGGATGGCCAGCTGACGCAGCTTACCCGCGACCACTCGCTGGTACAGGAACTGGTCGAGGACGGCATGCTCACTGCCGAAGAAGCACGCCACTCGCCGCATCGACACGTAATCACCCGGGCAGTGGGGCACCAGGCTACCGTCGAGGTGGAAGTCGTCAGTCACCACAGCCGTCCGGGTGATCGGGTGTTGCTCTGCTCCGACGGGCTTAGCGACCTGGTTGACGATGACAGCCTCGCCGCCTGTCTGGTGAGTGAGCCTGCCCCCGAACGCGCCGTGAATGCACTGATGGAGCTCGCCAACCAGGCGGGTGGTAAAGACAACATTGCGGCCCTGGTGGCCGAGATTCATTAATCCCTTTCTTGGAGTCAGGAGCGAGCAATGCCGAAACTCGTGATCACGCTGGACGGAGTCGGTCTCCGGGAGTATGCACTTACGGCCCAGCGCCACACCATCGGGCGCCGTCCGGACAATGACATCCTGCTCGATGACCAGACCGTCAGCTCCGAGCATGCTGCGGTATCCATGGCCGCGGAACCGGCGGTCACCGACCTGGACAGCACCAATGGCACCTTCGTCAACGGGGTTCAGGTGAGTAAACATGCCCTGAAGCACGGCGATACGATCCGCATCGGCCAGCACGAACTGAGATACATCGACGAACGGGCCCAGGACCACACCGCCACTGTCGTACTCTCCGCTCCGGGGACGGGGCCGGCGCAGCTGGAAGTGATCAGTGGCGAGAAGAGCGGTACCGTACTCGAGGTCCGCGACGGACGGGCGACTATCG
>NZ_FMWD01000001.1:0-76755 GCF_900102855.1 Thiohalomonas denitrificans | reverse complement strand
CACGGGGAACACGGGGAACACGGGGAACACGGGGAACACGGGGAAGAGCCAGTATCGATTTTTTCCCTCGTGAAGTCGAGGGGACTTTTCGATTCTCGGTGCTCGCGGTGGCGAGTTTGGACTGTCCCTGTGCGCCCGGTGTAATTAATGACTCGGTAGCGCAATAGTGGGATGAACCCATCGAGAATTTCCGTTCAGTAAGGAGGAGGCCGATTGACTCGGGCCTCGGCTTCCTCTGTGATCAAGTTTCTGGCGTACCCCGTATTCCCCGTGGTCTTGATGGGTTTCGCAACCCTCGAAGGGGGTCGCTGGATCGCTGTTTTTCTACTTAGTCGTAGTCGTCTCGTCCGGAGCTTTCGAAGCCTGGATTCTCGGCGAGAAATTCCTGCCACTCCGGTTCCTCTTCGAAAGAGACAGCGTCTTCCATGGCATCGATGTATTCGTCAAAGGCGTTGCGGACTTGATCACCACTCAGTCGCATTGGGCACCCCCTTGCAGTGATTAACGGAAGATCGGGATCATTAACCATCCCGATTTTCAGTTTAGAAAGGGCGGCTATGGTGTCAATTGATTGGGGCAAATTCAGACTTGGTTTAGTTTTTTAGCCGCCTGTCGACATCAGGTCATCAACGCTGCGGAGTAGATTATTCCCGAGTCCGACAGGCTGTTAGCCATAAAGACGGCGCTGAATACCTGCCCGCTGCATGATAGTGGCGGCTATTTCCTCAATGGACATGGAGGTGGTGTTGACAAACGGGACCGCCTCCCGGCGGTACAGGGACTCCACCGCATCGACTTCGAATTGACACTGTCTCAACTGGGAATATCGGCTGTCGGGGTAGCGCTCGGTCCGAATCCGATGGAGACGGTCAGGATCGATCGTCAGCCCGAAAAGGCGGTCACGATAGGGTGCGAGTACCTTGGGTAGCAGGCCGGCCTTCAGATCATCCTCGGTCAACGGGTAGTTGGCGGCCAGTACACCGTACTGCAGTGCCAGGTAGAGACAGGTGGGCGTTTTTCCGGAGCGGGAGACGCCGAGCAGAATGATGTCGGAGGCGGGGTAGTTGCTCGCCATCAGTCCATCATCATTGGACAGCGAAAAATTGAGTGCATCGATCCGGGATGCGTAGCGCTGAAAATCCCCGATCCCATGGGAGCGGCCGGTGGCATGTAGTGCCGGTTGTCCCAATTCGTTCTCCAGTTTGTCATTAAAGGCATCGAAGAAATCGAACACGGCGCCCCGGCAGGTGAGGATCACTTTTCGTACCTCCGTGTCGACAATGGTCGAGAACACCAAAGGCCGGCAGCCGTCCTCACGGGCAGCCCGGTTGATACGGCTTACCGCACTTTCGGCCTTTTCCATGTTGTCGAGAAATGGCCAGCTGGTCTGCTGGAACTCGATCCCCTCAAACTGAGTCAGCAGGCTACGGCCCAGCGTCTCGGCAGTGATGCCGGTGTGATCGGAGAGAAAGAAAACGGAACGGCGCATCGGATTAACCACTGAGAACACGGAGAGAAGAAAGTCTCCTGTGGGAAATTGCAGGAGTCAAGGCCGAACCAGACGTTTACTCCGGGCCGTCCGGTTCGATCCTTGTGAACAGGGTAGCTGTCCAACTCGAGGACGGCCTGAAGGCCGTCCTATGAAAGAGTCATGGGCACCTAGGCGACGGACCCGCCTGCTGTTGCGCTCTCCTGTTCGCCGACTTTTTTACCGGCGAGGTGCAGCCAGGTCTCGACTACGGTATCGGGGTTCAGCGAGATACTGCTGATGCCGCGATCAAACAGCCACTTTGCCAGGTCCGGATAGTCCGATGGACCCTGGCCGCAGATACCGATGTATTTTTCCTGTCTCTGGCACGCGTCGATGGCCAGGGAGAACAGTTTCTTGACGGCAGCATTGCGTTCGTCAAACAGGGACGCGATCAGTCCCGAGTCGCGATCCAGGCCCAGCGTCAACTGGGTCAGATCATTGGAGCCGATGGAGAAGCCATCGAAGTGTTCCAGGAATTCGTCCGCAAGGATCGCGTTCGACGGGATTTCGCACATCATGATCACTCGTAACCCGTTCTTGCCCCGCTCCAGGCCGTTCTCCCTCAACAGGCCGATCACGCCTTCCGCCTCCTCGACCGTCCGGGCGAAGGGGATCATCACTTCCACGTTGGTGAGTCCCATGTCGTCCCGCACCTTGCGAAGTGCACGACACTCGAGGTCGAAGCAGGGGCGGAAGGTCTCGGAGAGGTACCGTGCAGCGCCGCGGAATCCAATCATGGGATTCTCTTCCTGAGGCTCGTATCGGCTGCCACCCAGCAGATTGGCGTATTCGTTGGACTTGAAATCCGACATGCGGACGATGACCGGCTGCGGGTAAAAGGCTGCTGCCAGCGTGCTGATGCCCTCGGCCAGCTTTTCGACATAGAAGTCCACGGGAGTCGCATAGCCCGCTATTTTCTGGCGGATCTGCTCCTGGAGCTCCGGTGGCTGCTTTTCGAATTCCAGAAGCGCCTTGGGATGGACCCCGATCATGGCATTGATGATGAATTCGAGGCGGGCCAGACCGACCCCCGCGTTAGGCAGGTTGGCGAAATCGAAGGCGCGGCCCGGATTGCCGACGTTCATCATGATCTTTACCGGCAGGTCAGGCATTTGGTCGGCATTTGCGGTCTTCACCTCGAAGGCCAGTTGCCCTTTATAGATGTAGCCGGTATCCCCCTCGGCACAGGAGACCGTGACCTTCTGGCCCTCCTTGATGAGTGAGCTGGCGTTGCCGGTCCCCACTACGGCGGGGATTCCGAGCTCACGGGCGATGATGGCGGCGTGACAGGTCCGGCCCCCGCGATTGGTGACAATTGCCGCCGCCCGTTTCATGACCGGCTCCCAGTCGGGATCGGTCATGTCGGTAACCAGAACATCGCCGTGCTGGACCCGGTTCATCTCGTTGACGTTTTTGATCACACGTGCGGGGCCCGTTCCGATCTTCTGCCCGATAGCGCGGCCGGAGGCCAGAACCACTCCGGGTTTTTTCAGGCTGTAGCGCTCAATCACCTGTTCGCCTCGGCTTTTCACTGTCTCCGGACGTGCCTGTACGATATAGAGCGCACCATCTTCACCATCGAGCGCCCACTCGATATCCATCGGCCGACGGTAATGCTTTTCGATGGTCACGGCCTGGCGTGCCAGCTCCTCCACCTGTGCATCGGTGAGACAGAAATGCAGCCGCTCTTCCTCGTCCACGCTGACTGTCTTTACGGAGTTACCATGCCCCGCCTGGTCGCTGTAGACCATCTTTATGGCCTTGGTGCCCGGTGCGCGGCTGAGCACGGCCGGATTACCCTTGGCAAGGGTTGGCTTGTAGACATAGAACTCATCAGGGTTGACCGCGCCCTGAACCACGGTCTCGCCGAGGCCATATGCTCCGGTGATAAAGACCACATCCCGGAACCCGGACTCGGTATCGAGGGTGAACATCACGCCGGCGGCCCCGATATCCGAGCGCACCATGCGCTGGATACCCGCCGAAAGCGCCACCTCCGCATGAGTGAAGTTCTGGTGCACACGATAAGAGATGGCTCGATCGTTATAGAGGGAGGCAAACACATGCTTCACGGCCATTAGTACATCGTCGAGGCCCCGGACGTTCAGGAACGTCTCCTGCTGACCGGCGAAGCTGGCGTCGGGAAGATCTTCGGCGGTCGCAGAGGAGCGCACCGCCACCGCCAACTCGCCCTGGTGCTCACCGGCCATTTTCCCGTAGGCCGAGGTGATGGCGGCATGCAGGGGTTCAGGAAAGGGCGTGTCGATGATCCACTGCCGGATGGTGGCGCCGGTCTCGACCAGCGCATCGACATCTTCCACGTCGAGTGTCTTCAGCAGCCCATTGATACGATCCGCCAGGCGGTCGTGGCGCAGAAAGTCCCGAAAGGCATGGGCAGTGGTTGCGAATCCTTCCGGCACGCGCACACCGGCGGACGCCAGTCCGCAGATCATTTCGCCCAGGGATGCGTTCTTGCCGCCGACCCGCGCCACGTCGTCCATGCCCAGTTTGTCGAACCAGATGATGTATTCGTCCGCCACGTTACTCCCCCCAAATCGTTAAAACGTTTAGCCGCAAAGACAAGGTTCCTCGCGGTGAATTGAACCAATCAGTTTCGGCTTTTACAGGAACTTCCACCACGGCAAAGACAACCGGTGCCGCAACCACCGCCATCCTCGCGGACCGCTCCAAACTGCGGATGGCGCTTGGCAAACAGTCGTGCCAGATGCTGAACCGATACCCAGCACAGCAGCAGCAGCATGATGAGGCCCATTGCAAAGAAATAATTAGCCATGGTTACAAAACCTCTTTTGTTACCGAAAATGCGCAAAAGAAAATAAAATTTCAACGCAGAGACGCGGAGTATGCTGAGATGTATAAGGCGGATTACGGCGCGGGTGTTTGTCGGAAATCACGATGCCAAAGGCTTGCCTAATCCGCCCTACGGGGCCCGTTAACAAAATTGGACCATCCCTGCGCGGTCCTCGGCGAACTCTGCGTCTCTGCGGTACAAGCCTGTTTTCGGTTACTTGATTCCGCATTTGAGTGCTACCCACCGAGTCCTGCAAAGCCCATGAAGGAGAGCGAAAGGATGCCCGCCAGCATGAGACTCATCGCAGCGCCCTGGCTGATGCTCGGCACCTCCGCCAGTTCCAGTTTTTCCCGCAGGCCGGCCATCAGCACGATGGCCAGCATAAAGCCCGCACCTGCGCCAAGGCTGTAGACGACCGACTGCAGGAAGTTGTACTCGTTGAAAGTCTGAAACAGCGCCAGTCCCAGAATGGCGCAGTTGGTGGTGATCAGTGGCAGGAAGATCCCCAGTGCCCGGAACAGCGTGGGGCTGAACTTCTTCATGGCCATTTCCACCAGCTGTACGGCCGAGGCGATCACCGCGATGTAACAGATGAGCCGCAGGAATTCGAGACCGAACTCCACCAGCAGACTATTGATGACGTAGGCCGAAACCGAACTGATGAGCATCACCAGGGCGGTAGCAAGACCCATGGACCAAGCCGTCTGCAGCTTTCCGGATACGCCCAGGAAGGGACAGATGCCGAGAAACAGTGCCAGCACGAAGTTGTTGATAATGAAGGCATTGAGAAAGACGAACGAGAGTGAGTCAGGCATGGGCCACCTCTGTATCTTCTGCTTCCCGGAGCTTGCGCGCCTTGCGTTCCTTCATCCAGTTGAACAGCAGCAGCCAGCCGCCGAGGACAAAAAAGCCTCCCGGGGGAAGAATCATCACCACCCAGGGCTCGAAGTTGGCGCCAAAGATGTCGATACCCAATAGCGTGCCGTTGCCCAGCAGTTCCCTGACCGAACCCAGACAGAGGAGAGCGAAGGTAAAGCCGGCCCCCTGCCCCAGGGAGTTGATGAGTGTCTTGCCAAGGCGCTGTTTCGAGGCAAAGGCTTCGGCGCGGCCCAGGATCATGCAGTTGGCGACGATCAGTTGAATGAATGCGCCTAACTGATTGTAAAGGTCAAGGCTGATGGCCTGGATGACATAATCCACGATGGTTACAAAGGTTGCGATGATGACGATGTAGCTGGCAATCCTGACCTGTTTCGGGATAAAGCTTCGAAGCAGTGACACGAGGCCCGACGAGGCCAGCAGCACAAACGTGGTCGCCAGGCCCATGGCAACGGCATTGATGACCGAATTACTCACCGCCAGTACCGGGCACATCCCCAGCAGCATCACGAATACCGGATTTTCCCGCCAAAGTCCCGAGAGGAAGGTATCCGCGGTTATGCTTTCACCTTTCTTCAAATCGATAGCCATGGTTTACCCCTTTGCATCCCTGGCGACTTCTTGCCTCTGCGTTACCTCGCCTTTACGTAGTTCGTCCAAATGGGGCCACAGCTTCGGCAGAAGTTCCTGCGAGGCATTGTTGAGTGCCTTGCCCACTGCTTTGGATGTGACAGTGGCTCCAGAGACGGCGTCGATCTCCCACGGCTGCTCTTTGCTGCCATGTTTGACCGTGACGATGGGATTGGCCAACTCCTCACGATTCGGCTCCAGTCTCGCATCCAGCCCCGGATCGTTGAAGTTGGACAGAAAGCCTTCGTCCGTAAGAATTCGGTCACCCAGCCCCGGCGTCTCCGCCATTTGCAGGACGGAAAAACCGGTGATGCACTGACAGTCGGGGTCGTAGCCGAACAGCAGCTGTATGATGTCGGCATAGCCCTGAGCCGCGGCGCCGGCGGCGATACCCTCCAATTCCCCCGCTGTGTTATACGCGGCATAAAGGAGGGTACCGCTCCTGCCTGAATCCGCGGGGAATATTCCCTCGTCATTGACCACGAAGTCACGACGGTCTGTTGCTCCGGGCACGACCTGAAATACTGCCCGCTCGATGGCCTCACGTCTGTTTTCCAGGATGAAGGGACGGGTGTATTCGTACACCAGCACGACCAGAAAACCGGAGAGCATTGCAATCACCCCCAGTGTGCCGATCAATCGACTACTGGAGGGGAGCGCCGGAGACTGTGTCTGTTGCTGTGGTGTCATGCTGTTTTCATCGCAAGCCGTGCAAAGTCCGCAAGTAGATTTCGAAAGTGCCTGAAGTACTCTGTTTGCCTTCTCACGCTTTGCATCTTTTCAACCCTTTCGTTCACCGTAGATGCGTGGCTGGGTGATGGATTCGATCAGCGGCGAGGCGGCATTGCCGAGCAGAATGGCGTACATGACGCCTTCCGGCAGGCCCCCCCAGAAACGGATCACCACCGTTAAAAAGCCCATTAACAGCCCATATATCCACAGCCCCCGCGGGGTCACCGGTGAGGCGACCATATCGGAGGCCATGAATACCGCGCCCAGCATGAGACCGCCGGAGAAAAGGACGAAAACCGGCGAGGGGTACGTTTCCGGCGCGTAGAGCCAGAAGGGCAGGGCGGTCAGGGCGGCACCGAGCAGCATGGCCGCGGGTATCTGCCAGTTCATCATGCGCCGCAGGGCCAGATAGGCGCCGCAAACCAAAATCAGCAGGGCAGAGGTTTCCCCGCTTGAGCCGGTCGTCATGCCACTGAAGAGGCTCCAGCTGTCCACGATCTCGCCATCGAACTTCCACTGCGCCAGCGGCGTTGCGCCGGTAAAGGTGTCGACCGCCTGCGCGGCCACCCAGTCATCCACTGCCGGCGGTTTCATGAAGGGCAATGCCAACGTCGATGGAATGAATTCCATGAAGCGTCCGGGAGCAAAGGCCGGTGTCCAGGTACTGATGGCAACCGGGAATGCGGCCTGGACGAATGCGCGCCCCACCAGCGCCGGATTGAATACGTTGAAACCGAGTCCGCCGAACAGGGCCTTGCCGATCGCGATGGCCGCGAATCCGGCCACGGCTCCCATCCACAAGGGAAAGGCCGGCGGCAGGGTCAAGGCCAACAGGAGTCCGGTGATCACCGCGCTCCAGTCACTCAGGGTACTCGGTTTCCCCGACAGCCAATTGAACAGGCGCTCGGTTCCCAGGCAGGACGCCACGACGGTGATGGTCAGGACCAGGGCCGACAATCCAAACTGGTAGATCGCGAATGCCACGATTGGCAGCAGCGCATAAACCACATTGCGCATGATCTGCTCGACACTGGGTGCCGAACGCAGATGCGGCGATGTCTTGAGTTCGACCTTGGCTACCATGTTTTCTCTATTTGTTAACCACGGGGAACACGGGGAACACGGGGAACACGGGGACGGCAATAAAAGTAATGGGTTTCCCCGTGCTCCCCGTGACCCCCGTGGTTTTCAATCGTATTCATTACGCTGCCCGTTCGCGATTGACGGACTTGGCGATGCGAAAATACTGCACCAGCGGAATGTTGGACGGGCATACATAGCTGCAGCATCCGCACTCGAAACAGTCGTTCAGATGGAACTCGGCGGCCATGGTCTCGTATTGACGCCTTGCCGCAAGTTGCCCCAGTCGTGACGGATTGAGATGTATCGGGCAGGCGTCCACGCAGGTGCCGCATCGGATACAGGGATAGACCCGGTCGGGGTGTTCGTTGGCGGATTCTTCCGGCAATACAACCAGGCCCGAGACCGGTTTGGTGATCGGGACATCCAGCGAGGCCACGGTCGTTCCCATCATCGGTCCGCCCAGGATCAGGTGACCGGCGTCGCCAAAATAGCCGACCTGCTCCAGGATGAAGCGCAGCGGTGTGCCGAGTGGCACCAGATAATTGCCGGGCTTTTTGACTTCGGGACCGGCGATGGTCACCACGCGCTCGATGAGACCTTCGCCTTTTGGCAGCAGTCGCCCGATCTCGGCCAGGGTACCGACGTTGTTGACCACCACACCGACCTGGAAAGGGAGTCCGCCCGAGGGCACCTCTCGTCCCAGCAGCACGGTGATCAGCAATTTTTCCGAACCCTGCGGGTACTTGGTGCGGACCTCCTGAACCGCGATCGGGTCCTCCGGCTTGAGACGTTCACGAATGGCCTTGATGGCATCGGATTTGTTGTCCTCGATACCGATGACCGCCCGTCTGGTGCCGCTGGCGCGCATGGCAATGCGGATGCCGCGGATCAGTTCATCCGTATGCTCGAGCATGATGCGGTGGTCGGTGGTCAGGTAGGGCTCGCATTCGCAGCCGTTGACCACCAGCGTATCGACTGGATGCTCCGGAGGAACCGTGAGTTTGACGTGGGTTGGAAACCCCGCGCCGCCGAGTCCGACCATGCCGGTGTCCTGGATGGCCTTCACGAGCTCTTCGGCGCTCATGGTATCCACGTCCAGTTCGGCACCGTAGAGTACCCGTTGGCTTGCACCCGGGTGCGCCTTGAGGATGATGGACTCCACCTTGGGGCCACGCGCCGTGGGCATCAGGTGTATGTCTTCGATGATGCCCGTCGCCGGGGCATGAATGGGTGCCGACATGAATCCGTCGGCACGCGCGACAGGTTCACCGCGAAGAACTTCCTGACCCGGATGCACCAGCGGAATGGCCGCTGCACCGAAATGCTGCGACAGCGGGATGACCATTTCCGGGGCGAATGGCAGTCGCCGGATCGGCTTGTGCGCGGTCTCCTCTTTGTACTCCGGCGGATGAATACCGTGGGAGAAAGTTTTCCGCTTGAAAAGGTTAAGGAGGCCCATGGCAAGCTCAATGTTTATGGTGGCTCTGGTTAGTTGCTAGTGGCTAGTGGCTAGGGGAGCCTAGTCACTCGCTACTCGCTACTCGCTACTCGCTACTCGCTACTCGCTACTCGCTACTGTCCTAGGCGAATTTCGCCGCCCGTTTCAACAATTTTTCGTCCGCCTCGGACGCATTCCAGGGGGTGCCCGGATGAATGCATACGGCGGTGCATTTTTCCGCTGCCTTGACGATGTCCTTGTAGGAACTCCCTCGCGGGTTGATCACCTCGGCCTGTTTCTTGTCGTTGTACTGGAACACTTTGGGGGCGAGCTCGATGCATTCGTCACAGGCGGTGCATTCGGGGGTTTCCACCCATACGGCTTCGTAATCGGCGTCGGCCACGCCCGAGCCGTTGGCGCCATTCTCGAACTGGAGTGTGCCGTTGCCGTTGGCCGGCAGGCCCATCAGGGTTTCCCCGAAGCCATTGCCGTTGGCGGCGTTGCCGGTCGCCATTGCCAGCAGGCTATTGGTCAGCTTTTGAGCCATATCGATGCGCGCATCATTGGCGACCTGGTTCAAATCGACCGTCTGGTCGGCACCAACGAGCCCCTTCAACTGCCGCCAGAAGTCACGACGCTCTTCGGTGGAATCAATGATCTCCCGGGAGACCAGCACCCGATTGAGACGGTTCTTGCCGTCGACCATCCACACATAGGGAAATTTGCCCTCGCGCTCATCCGCGTCGAGTTCCAGGAACTCGACCACCGGCAACATCTTGTCGTCATCCCAGCTTTCCCGCGGCGCCGTTTTGAAGTGCTTGCGGAAACGCCCTTCGGTCACGGCAAAGTCGGCGAAGGTGAGGGGCACCTCCAGGGTCTTCTGCTGGCCCTCTTCCTCATAGTGCAGGGTGTAGGTGACCCAATCCTCTTCGACGGCCGGGTTGCCCTCGATGTCGGAGCACTCCGCCAGCGTGGTGCCACGGTCCGGGTTGAAGCGGAACATCGGGTAGGCGCGGGAATCGAGCGCCAGTTTCGTCTGTCGCATGGTCGCTTCATCACCTACGCCGTGCTCGGGCTGGCAGGTGGTGTAGACGTTGAACAGTGCCGGCCGCCGGCTGTTCAGGCCCTCGATATAGCTCTCCAGCAGGTGAGTCACATTGGCCACCGAGCTCTGCATGACATAACTGGTGCGGTGTGCCATGCCGATCAGTGATATCTCCTTGCGGATCTCCTGCTTGCCGCGGGTCTCTGTGCCGTAAGGCGCCATGTCGGCTACCTGCCCGACGAAGCCCGATGTACAGCTCTGGCCACCGGTGTTGGAGTACACCTGAGTGTCGAGGACCAGCACCTTGATGGGCAGTCCGGACATCATGGCGCGCGACAGATTCTGGAATCCGATGTCGTACATGGCGCCATCCCCGCCGACCGAGACCACCGGCGGGCAGAGCTTGAATTCTTCGTCGCTGAAGTCTTTCCAGGAGAAGTACTTGAAGAATTCACCATGGGTGTCCGGGTTGTAGTCTCCCTCCAGTTCGAGTTCCGCCATGCGCACGGCCCGGAAACCGTCCGCCATCTTCTGCATATGGCCCTCGAACAGACCCATCGCCATGGAGGGGCTGTCCTGGAACAGGTGCGAGGTCCAGGGGAACGGATAGGGGCTGTAGGGGAAGGTCGAACCCCACACGGAGGTGCATCCGGTCGCGTTGATGATGCCCATCTCGGCGCGGCCGTTGCCGTCGCGTCCGCTGACGTATTTCGACTTCAGCTCCTTGAGCCGCGCCAGCAGATCCGTTGCCCACTTCAGCCAGTCGGCATCCAGCGGATTGCCGTCCCTGCCCTCATCGAGGCCTGCCGACAGCCGGGAGAGGGTGAGGTCAACATCCCGGTGCTGGTCGACCACGGCCGTGATGGTCCCGGTATCGGAAAGGTCCATGGACTCGGCAAGCTTCAGGCGAATATGTTTTTCGAACCGCTGGATCAAGTCTTCGATTTTGGCCAGGTGAACCTTGACCCGTGATTGCATCAGCGCCGTGACGGTGGCCGTGAACAGGTGAATAGCGGTCTTCTCGCCGCACCCGAGACAGGCACCGTCACCGCAGATCAGGGAACCAAAGTTGCGCTTGTCGAGCAGAATGGTATCGAGCGCACCGACGGCTTCATCCAGGTCGTCCACCCGGATGTAGTCCGGTGATGTGGTGGGCAGGTCCAGCCAGAAGTTCCAGTCCTCGCGCAGTCGCTCCACCGATTCGGGGGTCTGCTTTACCGCCACGAGGGCAGCATCGTCGCAGACCTCGACGCACTCCATGCAGCCCTTGCAGGTATAGGGGTTGACGGTGATGGAGAAGAGGCCGCCGGAACCCTTGCCGCGCTTCTCCCTGGCGGTGAAGTAGGGCTTGGTACTGGCAAACTTGAAACCACCGATGGACTCCTTGAACCACTCCAGTTCGGTGTTGAGGCGCTCCAGGGCTTCTGCTTCCAGTTCCGATTCGACGATGGTCTCGACGATCGCCTGATCGATCAGCACCTGCACATTGGCGCTTTCACCGTCGGCTTTGATTCCGGAGCGGAGTTTCTTCTCCAGGGAGCGGACCGCCCGGCGCAGATGACGGGTAGGCCGACCGCTTCCCTCGATGCGCTGGATGACGGTATTGAACACCTCCGGTATGGAATTGACCAGACCCGGAATCGCACTGTCGGGGCAGGCGGTGTAGCAGTCGCCGCAGGCCGTACAGTTTTCGGGAATCCAGTCCGGATACTCAAATCGGATCTGGGTCATGTCCCGATAGATCCCGGTGGCCGCAGGGATCAATGACATGCTCATGAAGGGATCGGCCAGATTGTCAGAGCCCTGGCCCGAGACATAGAAGTTGCCGGTCGACTCCCAGAATCGGTGAATGTCGGTAAGCCGGTTCCGGTTCTGCGGCATCCGCTTGAGCGTGATCGGCAGCGTGGACTTGTGTTTTTTTGTGAGGGCAGTCACATTGCCGAGCGGCTTGTCGAGGATTTCTGTGCACTCGTCGAAACCGCGACGGACCACCCGCAGATTGTCCTCCACCACGCGGCGACCCTTGGAGCCGAATTTCGACTCCAGCTGATCCTCGATGGCACGGAACAGGGACTTTTCATCCAGATTCGCGGTTTCCATCAGCGGCGAGGCCTTGAAAAAGGCGCCCTGGAAGGCGATGCCCTGCATGCGGAACTGAAGGTCGGCATTGGAGGCTTCGCTCTTGGCGATTCCGAAGCCGTCCACATAGAAGATGCGAATGTCGTTTTCGACCACGAACTTGCGGGTGGAGTAGGAAAAGCTGTTCCAGACCGCCTCCGGTGTATCGAGACTGGATTGCACCACGAAAGTGCCACCCTTCTTCAGACCGAACAGGGCGTTGGAGTGCTCGAACACATTCGGGTCCGGGGCGAGGACGGCATCCACAAAGTGGTACTCGCAGCTGATCTTGATGCGCTCCGGTGCAGCGGACAGATAATAGGTGGTCGGCTGTCCCTTTTTCTCCGAACCGTATTTCGGATTCGCCTTGATGTCGTAATCGAGAAGATCGAACAGGGTCATCGCCAGGTTCTTGCCGGTGGTCACCGCACCCCAGCCGCCCACCGAGTGCATGCGCACGGTGATCGAACCTTCGGGCATCAGATTCGGGTTTTCCGAACCGCGCAGGGCGAGGTCGCCGATCTCCGGGTAGGCCTCGAGCAGCTCCTGCTGGTAGAGCTCCTGCTTGGGGCTTTCGGGACTGTCGTGCAGGAAATCGATCGACAGATAGAAGAATTTCTTTTTAGGGCCATCATCGAGCATGTTCTCCACGGCTGCGATCAGACCCTCGGGCTGCAGGTCGCGGGAGCCAAGGCCGAAGGCGCCGGAGTAGAGGACCGGGATGTCTCCGTTTTTCGCGTAGACCGCGTAATCGGGCCAGGGCAGCTGGCCATTGGCTGCAATATGGTTTTCGATGCACTTGGAGAGGGTGGCACGGATCTCGCGCATCAGCGGCAGGTCCTCCGCCAGCGGCTGATCCGTTCGCTCCAGCACGGCAACGCCCTTTCTGCCTTTGAGTACCTGTCCCAGCCGATCACCCGGGAAGGGCCGGAAGCTGGTAATGCCGACCACACCAACCTTCAGTTTGCGGCTCTTTCGCAGGTAGTCGGCCACCGCCTCGGCCTGTACCACCATGGAGCCCTGGCCGACGATGAGATAGTCCGCATCATCGGTCTTGTAGGTGTGGATACGTCCATACTTGCGGCCGGTGAGCTGGTAGTACTCTTCCATCGCCTGTTCCATCAGCGCCGGAATGTGCCGGTAGAAAAACGGGCGCTGGGCGGCAACGGCCTGCATGTAGGCGTCCTGGTTCTGCACCGACCCTGAAGTGACCGGGTTGTCCACATCCCAGGTCAGGGGAATGCGGCGACGGGTCTCCCCGAAAAGCATCTTCTGGGCCGGGGTGGGACACTCGATGAGGTCTTCGGGTCGGCCCAGGTATTGGGCGATCAGCTCGCGTTCCGGGACCTGCAGGGATTCAATCAGGTGTGTGGTAAGGAAGCCGTCCTGGGCGATGATGCCCGGCGTCAGGGCCAGCTCCGCCACGCGGTGGGCGATGATGTTCAGGTCCGCGGCACCCTGGGCGTCGTTGGCCATCATCTGGAAGAAACCGGTGTCGTCCACGCAGTGGTAGTCGTCATGACCGGCGTGCACATTCAGTGAGGCTTTGGTGATCGCACGGCAGCCGATATTCAGGACATAAGTCAGGCGCTTGCCCGCTGCGGCGTAGAGCGATTCATGCATGAACGCCACGCCCTGGGCCGAGGAGAAGTTGGTGGCGCGCAGGCCGGTCATCGACAGGCCGGCGGTTACCGCCGCTGCGGCATGTTCCGACTCGGGTTCAATGAAAATGAGAGGCCGTTCGGAGATATTGATGTGACCATTCGAGACCTCTTCCGCCCAGAATTCCCCCATCTGCGTCGAAGGAGTGATGGGATAGGCGCCGGCAGCATCGGAGGACTCGCGCTCGCACATGATGACAGCACTGTTGCCGTCCATGGCCTGGCGGGAGCCGGGATATTTAATCTGCACTTTCTCTTTCTGCTTCATCTTCATGGGAAAACACCACTTCTTCTAATCTTGGGGGATCGGTGTTGTCAGGGTCGGGGCAGCGGCTCCACCCGTTCGGGCAGGGGTTGTTTGCGGGTGACCCGCTTCGCTTTGGCTCCCTTGATGGCGCCTTTGACAACATCGAGCCAGACGATGGCGCCCGTTGGACAGCGCTCTATGGCGACCTTTGAGGCGAGGTCGTTTTTTTCGTAATCGATCACCGCCAGGTTGTCCTCCATGGCGATGAGCCCTTCGGGTGAGTCCGCGGAGCAGCGACCGCAGGCATTACAGACCACCTCGCAGTGGGCCTCGCCCTCATCGGCCATGTCCCGGTTTTTACAGGCGACCCACAAGCGGTGGCTGGTTGGCTGTACGGAGAAGAGATCTTTCGGACAGATGTCCACGCAATCGCCGCAGGCGGTACACTTGTCGGCGTCCACCACGGGCAGCCCGTGTTGATCCATCTGGATCGCGTCGAAGTCGCAGACGGCTTCGCAATCGGCCAATCCGAGACAGCCCCAACTGCATCCCTTGCCGCCGCCGGAGACGACGGATGCGGCGCGACAGGATTTCAGGCCGCGATAGCGGGCGCGGGTATAGGCAACGTGACTGCCGCCGGCACAGGCCAGGCGCGCCACGCGTTTATCGGGGGTGCCCAGGTCAATGCCCAGAAAGTCTGCAATGGCCTGATTCACTTCGACCGGATTGACGGTGCATTTGGCCGGCTCGGTCGTGCCGGCGAGCAGGGCTTCGGCGAAAGGGCGGCACCCGGGGTTACCGCAGGCACCGCAATTGGCGCTGGGAAGCATCTCTTCGATGTCGTCGAGCCTGGGGTCCTCTTCCACGTGCAGACGACGATTGGCAATGGCCAGCACCGAAGCCAGTGCAACACCCAGCCCCGCCATGAACGTCCCGGCAATCGCAATGTGCATGACTGACGCCATTACATCCCCCTGATGCGGCTTCGATTCTTAGTATTGAAAATTCCAATGCTTGTGACCTTAAGTCATTAGCCACGGCAGTAATCCTAGTGATCCTGGGTGTATTTGACACGACAATTATTTCAATGCTCAATATTGGCTAACTTAATGATAGAGACGCGAAGCCACAAACAAATGCCATGAATTCCACACCCAATCTTTACTACAAACAGAATCGGCTCAAGCAGTTACGCGCTTTCTGTCACACTGCGCGAGCGGGGAGTATCACCCTGGCAGCGGAAACACTGTTTCTCAGCCAGCCATCGGTTTCGCTGCAAATACAGGCTCTGGAGAGGGAGTTTGGGGTGACCGTTTTCGAGCGGCGAGGTCCCCACATCAAGATGACGCCGGAAGGGGAGGCGCTCTACAAGCTCGCGGAACCGCTGGTGGAGGGTATCGACAAGCTGCACGAGAGTTTTGCAGCCAGCTACGGAAAACTGGAATCCGGGGAGCTTGATATCGCAGCGGGCGAGTCAACCATTCTTTATATACTGGCCGAGCCGCTTCGGCTATTCGCCAAGGCTTATCCCAATATCCGCTTGAAGCTGCACAACGTCACGGGGCGGGATGGTATGTCCATGCTGCGCGCGGATGATGTGGACCTGGCCGTCGGTTCCATGCTGGAAGTGCCGGAGGAGATCAATTACCGCCCGGTGGTGACCTATGACCCGACCCTGATTGCCGCGCAGGACCACCCACTGGCGCACAAGGAAACAGTCACGCTCAAGGATATTGGTCCCCATGGACTCATACTGCCGCCCCGCCATCTCTCCACCTGGCGCATCGTTGACCTGGTGTTTCGGCAATATAATGTGAATTACAAGGTGGCGCTGGAGGCCGGTGGCTGGGAGGTGATCAAGAAATACGTGGAGTTGGGGCTCGGCATCTCGATTGTGACTGATGTCTGTCTGACCGGTGATGAGCGGTTGGCGTGCAAATCACTGGTGCGCTACTTCCCCAAGCGCTCCTACGGCATCGTCCTGCGCCAGGGCCGTTTCCTTTCCCCCCAGGCGATGCGTTTTATCGACATACTCCAGCACTACTATCTAGGCGAACTGGGAGACGGAGTATCTCCCGAAGCCGGTATGGTCGGCTCCGAATTCGAGGAGGCCCTGTCGGGCATGCCCGATGCCGAGGGTTGGAGTGACCGCAAGTTCTAGAACGGTTTGGGAGGCAAATAACCGCTGCGTGTTCTTGCCGATACGGAGCAGGTCAGGGGGAGAGTCTGATTGCAAACAGGGGTGCGGGGCCGGAGCCCCGCACCGAACGGATTCAGAAACGGTAGCCGACGTTCAGACCGAAAGAGGTCTCCCCCAGTTTGATCTCCGCCCCCGGGGCGATCGGATCATCATCCGGTGCCGTGAAGGTTTCCTCCGGGGCATACATGTAATGGGCGGCCAGTTCCCAGTGTTGGTTGAACCGGTAATCACCGCCGATGGTGTAGTGGTGCTCGACCACTGCGGGCAGGAGTAGATTGCTGCTGACTTTCTCGCTGCCAAACGGTGATTTGGCATAGTTGTAACCCGCGCGCAGGTTCAATTGATTATTCACCGCGTAGGCGAGGCCGACGGCGTACACCGTCTGATCATCCCAGCCCGGATCCATCGGAACCGTTACTCCCGGTCCTTCCACGGCCAGTTTGTCCATGGTGTCGGACCAGTCGATCCACTTGAGATCCGCCGAAACGGTCAATGCCGGTGTGGCCTGGTAGGCGATACCGAGGGACGCCTGCTGAGGGTAGTCGAGGTCCAGCTTGTAGGTACCGGCCGGAAGAGGGTTGCCCGACTGATCCGTGATATCTCCCTGTGCCAGCTGGTATTCCAGGTCGGAAAACTCCTGGCGGCTCTTGTAGGCGAAGCCGAGGTCGATGGACTCGGTGAGGTCGTACATCATTCCGAGCGATAGCCCAAACCCGAACGAACTGGTAGAGCGACCCAGGTCGAAATTGGAGACAGTCGTGTCACCCATCCCGTCACTGGTCGTGTCCTGTGTAGCGCGCTGGCGAAAGGCGACGGACTGGTAGTCGATGTTCAGGGAGACACCCAGACTCAGCCGCTCGTTCTGATTCCAGGCGAGGGTCGGTGCCATCTGCCAGAAGGAGATATTGGAGTAGCCGTCCCAGTAGACAGGCAGGCCATTGTCGGGATGAGCCGCCATCATCAATGTCGGCGCGTAATCAACCCCCATCCCCGAGGTGCCATACATGCCGCCGCCGAAGTAGACGTCCCGGTTCTGTTCGCTAACCGGTGCGGTCCAGCCGATGGCGGGCACGCCGTAGATATCCACCGCACTCTCAGCCGTATCTCCACCGGTGGCCGAAAAGCCGGCTTCGCGCTCGGGCATGAAGGCTTCCATCGAAAAGTCGGCGCGGTTGCCGATACGGGCCATGCCGGCGGGATTGGTCACGGCGGTCATGGCGCTGCCGGGATTTGCGGTAACGGCTCCGCCTAGTGACTTTTGGTAGGCCCCCACACCGATCAGTTGGTAGCCGTTGGTGGCGAAGGCGGTGCAGGGGGTGTAGACGGCAAGAGCGACAACGAGGGTACGATATGTCTGTTTCATAATTATAATTGGTTTGTTTTCTTAAATGTTAGGCCGAACGTGGTATTCGGCCCGCTCCGGGTGCCAGGCAAATGGCGGATGAAAATATTCTAACATTGAAGTCTACTGATTTGCTTATGCGCCTTACCATGGCTCAAGCTGGGGCACTGTCTACGGAAAGACCGAAGGCCTGGTCGGAAGATGGGTCTGTAATCGCGTCCTTGCAGACCTCAGGCGGGGATTTCGTCAGAACTCCGCGTCGGCGGACAAGAGCCGTTGATGGGGATCTGCTTCGGCCAGGTGAACCGGAAGGTTGTACCCTCGCCGGGTGATGATTCCAGGCGGATATCACCGCCGATATTTTCGACGACCTTCTTCACCACCGTGAGACCAACCCCGGTACCGGTTGAGTTCGGTGCATCGGGTCCTTGTCGAAAGAGGTTGAATACCCACTCCTGACACTCACCAGGTATGCCAGGGCCGTCATCGGTAACGGTGAATTCATAGGCCGCACCCAGATCCCGGGCGGATAGGGCAACCCGGCCATCGCGACGGTCGTGATGTTTGACGGCATTGTCGAGCAGCTGCCTGAACACCTGGTGGAGGTGAAATGCATCGGTCGTGAAGCGGGGCATCTCCGAAACGATTTCAACCCGAAACTCCGGAGGATGCTCGATTTCGGCAATGATTTCCTCGATCAGATCGGCGGTGGCGACACTCTTCAGTTCGCTGACCTGACCGCCGGCCCGGGAATATTCGAGCAGGGAATTGAGCAGCTGATCCATATACGCCACGCGATCGCGTAGCAGCTGCATATGGCGCCGGCCATCGCGGGAGAGATGCGGGGCGGTCTCCTCTTCGATCCAGGTGGAGAGTCCGTGGACGGATCTCAAGGGGGCCTTGAGATCGTGGGAGGTGACGTAGGCGAATTGTTCCAGCTCGGCATTGGCACGTTTCAGACGCGCCTCATTGGCCCGCAGCGCCTCCTCGAGACGCTTGCGTTCATCGATGTCGATGAGAGCACCGATGTGACGAACCGGATGACGATTTGCTCCTTCGCCGGCAAAAACCACCTTGCTTCGGTTGAGTACCCATATTTCTTTGCCGCCCGGCTGTAGAATTCGGTGTTCGGCTTGCATCTCACCGAAGCCGTTCGGATCCATTGCGGTCTGGACGGCTTGCAGAACGTCTTTGTGGTCATCGGGGTGAAAAGCGATCGGAAGTCGGTCCGCTTCCAGTGCTACTGCTGCCTCCGGCGGCAATCCAAACAGCTTTTTGATCTCCGGGGACCAGTACTCCTCACCGGTTTCCAGGTTGAGGTCGAAGGAGCCGAAGCCGGCGGTCTGGGCCGCAATATGCATCCTCGCCTCCTGCAGCCGAAGCTGCTTTTCCACCTCTTTCATCGGGCTCAGGTCGATAACGAAGATGGCCCCGGTCAGGGGCCCGTCGGGCGTTCTCTCGAAAGGTACCAGGCCGATCAGGACCGGGATCCGTCCCCCGCTCCTGGTAATGTACTCCTTCTCGTAAGGGCCAAATGGCAGGCCGTCGGAATCGACCTGGCGAAGTGCTGCCAGGGTGATCTCGGTGAATTCAGGAGGCGTGAGGCGATCCCAGCGAAGCTCGCCGGCTTCGACCTCGGCCGGGGTATAGCCGAGCATGTTCAGAAGTACGGGATTGGCATGCCTGATATGCCCTGTACTGTCGGCGAGGGCGATCCCGACGTTGCCCGCCTCCAGCAGACGCCGGAAGCGAAAGTCGTTGAGCTCGGCACTCTCCTTGCTGCTTTTGAGGTACACCACCAGAAGAACGACAACGAAATTGATGGCCAGGTACAGTGTGACCCCGAGCCATTGGCCCGGCGCAGCCGAAAAACTGCCGCGTGGCGGCATGAAGAGGTAGGCGGCTGCGAGGGCACCCAGCAAGAGGGTAAGCAGCGCCGGTCCCCGGCCGCCATACCAGGCGACCACCATAGAGACGCCAAAGAAGGTGGTTATCGGTCCATAGAAGCCAAGCGCAGGGTCAAGGGCGAGGCGCAGCAGGCCCGCAAGCAGTAACGCCGGGATGATCAATCCGTATCGAACGAGCGTCGGAAATTGTCTGTGGGCCATAGCCGACTCCCCGTTGACCCGGGTTCTGTGCGTGGGCGATTATCGGGTGAATCCGTAACGATTACAACCAGACTTGGACTCCGCCTTCACGCCCCTGTCGCCGGGTATCGAGCCACCGTTGGCCCCTCTCTGTCAGCCCGAAATTTGCATCGATGAGCCCGTCGCTGAAGAGCGATCGGGAGTACTCCCAGGGGGCAGCACCCCGTGGCCCGTCATAGAAGTCGGCCAGTGGGGCCTGCGCTTCCTCCGGTGCGTCGAATACCTCTTCGAATTCTGTTTCTTCAAAACGCATTCGGTCAATCCGCCGCTCGGTCAGTCCGGGGGCTTCACTGGTACGTCGAACCGGTGTTCCATCGAGAATGATTTCGTAGGCGGGGCCTGGCGCCTTGCAGATTTCCAAAACACCTCCGCTGGAACTGCGCCCCCTGAACAGGGGCGGCTGTTCCAGTTCCGGACCCGCAGGCACCGGCTCAAAGTGATAGAAATGGGCACGCCATGCCTCGCGTTCGGGTTCATTGTCCACCCAGCGCTGCAATATCGACTCGAAATCGGTCTGTAGCTCCTCCAGCTCCTTTTCATGATGGCGCCGCTGCTGACTGTGGTGCCCCGCCTTCTCCTTGTTTTCCTGCTTGCGGTGATGGAACTCGGTCGCGAGCTGACGCAGAACGTCAGCGGGATGCAAGGTCGACATGTCGGGCAGACCTCCCTGGATACCTTATAAGCAAAAGATAGCGCATCCGGGCGTTGCGAACCGGTTTCGCCGCCAATCTGTGTGCTTTGCCGCTGTCAGGTGCGGCAAAACACGCACTGTCAGTCTTGTTTGAGATTTTTGCCCAATAAATACAGCGGTTTATCTGCAGGCATGGAACATGCTAACTGCATCGTTTGTGTTGGTTTGTGTCCGTTTGTGTCTGTGTGTGTCCGTGTGTGTCTGAACTGCCGTCAGGGCATCTGACCAGTGTCGAGGCTGAATGGCCCGCTCAAGGTACTCCATTAAAAAAACGAGCGGTAACGCACGCACGTCTTCAGGACCTTGGTTCGATGGTTGGGGTGAATGGGTATGGGAGAGAAGATGGCTGAATGGCGACGCTGGGTGATCGGTTTGGCATTGCTGTCCGGTGGGTTGGCTGGAAGTGTGCAGGCCGGACCGGTCTGGTTTTCCGATCAGCCGCCGAATGCGGAATGGGCCAAGCGCGCACATCATGCGCACGGTGGCATGGTCGAACGGGGCCGTGGAGGGGTTTACGTCAAGCGTCTCTGGCTGAGATCCGGAGGTGAGCCGGCATCCGCCGTCTATACGCAGCCCGCTGATGATGCAAGTTTCGGCGTGTTCGGCATCGATGGCGAAAGTCTTACACCCGACCTGTTCAAGGTCGACAGCGGTGGCGGCATCACCTTCGCCATGCCCGAAGAAGGATTCTATAACGCCTATTTTATCGAACGCAGCGTCGAAGATGCCGTGCTGAAGAGCTCCATCGTCAAGGCGGAGGTCCTCAAGCACAGCTGCGGCGAGGGACACGATCCCAAACTCACTGCATCACGCATGCCGCCGCGGGACCGGGCCGGTATGCCGCTGGAGATCATTCGCGAACGTCTCCCCGGTGAAGATTTCCATACGCGGATTCGATCCGGCGATGAGGTGGGCTTTCGGGTCCACTACGAAGGGAGCCCCGCCGCCGGTGCCAACGTCAGTCTGACTACCCAGGAGGGTTGGACCAAACAGGTGGTGGCAGACGCGGACGGCCGGGCTGTCTTCAAACTGATTCGCGATTACTACCCCGCCTGGAACGACTTCGACAAGAGGCATCACGAGGCCTTCCTGGTCACCGCGGAGTATCGGGTCGAGGCGTCCGGTGAGCTGGATGGCACACCGTTTGAAGAGGCCCATTACCGGGCGACCCTGCCGGGTACGTTTTATCCCTCCGAACTGGAGTATTCGTCCTATCTGGTCGGTCTCATCGTGGCGCTGGTCGCAGCGGCACTGGGCGCCGCAGGCCTGTTCCTCTATCGGCTGAAGCACAGTCGGGCGGGACGGGAGCGGCTCCAGTGAAGCGGCTACGGGCATTTATCAACGGGGCGGATATCCGGCGCTTTCGCTTCTGGATACAGTTAGGGTTTTTTGTTCTGCTGGTGTACGGCGGGTATTTCCTGATCAATCTCGGCCAATCCCTGCCGACGTTCTCCTGTGGCTTCAACCAGCCGGGGCGGGCGGGCGTCTGCTATCTCCTGCCGCTGCAGCACCAGACCCATATCCCCTGGGACAGCATCATCAGCTGGCGCGGATTGGGTATTCTCACCGGCCTGCTGACCTTTGTCGCCTGGCTGTTTGTCTTCAACAAGGCGTGGTGCGGATATGCCTGCCCGCTGGGGACCATCCAGGACTGGATGACGAGCCTGCGACAGAAGCTCGGCATCCGCTATTCCACCTACAGCCTGGATTGGTTCACCCGACTCAAGAAGATCAAGTACATCCTCTTGATCCTCCTGATCGTGCTCCCGTTTCTGATGGCGAATTCCGTGGCGGGACTGCCGACGCTGCCGGAGGACATGGGGACGCCGTTCTGCAAGATCTGCCCGGCGCGCATGGTCATCCCGGCGTTTACCGGTGATTTCTCCCAGTGGACCGTGGACTTCTCCACCGGAACCGCCGCCACCATGACGGGGCTGGGGATGCTGGTGCTCGGGATCTTCTTTATCGGCGGGTTCATCAACAAGCGGTTTTTCTGCTTTTTCTGTCCCATGAGCGCGCTCCACTCGCTGTTTTCGAAAGTGGCGCTGCTGAAGCTGCGCAAGGACGGCAGCAAGTGCACCCGTTGCGGTGATTGCTATCGTGCCTGCGACATGCAGATCAAGGAAATAGCGGACGACGTCGAGAGCAAGACGCTGGTCAAGGATGACTGCATGATGTGCTTCAAGTGCGTCGCCTCCTGCCCCGAGGAGGGGGCACTCAAGGCCACGTTCATGGGGATCCCCATCTATGAATCGACCGAAGCCGGTTTCTTCAAGCGCATGACCAAGAGGAGGAAGAAATGAGCGCCGAGGCACAGGCAAAACAGACCGAGATGGCGCGCAAGCAGCTATCCCGCGAATCCGCTCAGGCGCTGAACAAGATTGAAAAGGACTTTCCCGACAATCCGAAGGCAATGGATTACTTCTATGAACTCTACCGCCGCATTCACTGCGAGGGCGAAGTGCCGCACCCGGGGAAACGGGTCATCGGCACCACCTGCGTGCAGGTCCCCGATGAGCTCATCTACGCCGCCGGTGCCGTACCCGTACGTCTTTGCAACGGGTCCCATACGCACGACCAACTCGGGGCGGAGTTCATGCCGGCCAAGTCCTGTTCCCTGGTCAAGGCGACACTCGGCATGCTCTCCAGTGGACTCGCCTCCTGGCTCGACGAAGGCCGGGACATTGTCAACGTGACCACCTGTGACCAGAAGACCAAGTCGGGTCGTCTGATGGAGGAGGCCGGCTACCGGGTCTATCACCTCGAATTGCCTCCCTCCAAGGAGAGTGAGGCGGCCCGTACCTATTGGCAGAGCAATGTCAACGGGTTTGCCCGCGAGCTGGGTTCACTCACCGGGCACAAGATTACCCGCAACAGCCTGCGCGACAGTATCGCCAGGGTGGCGCGCGCACAGCAGGCCTTTCGTAGACTGCATCGCCTGCGCATGGCGCCGCTCGCGCCCATCCTCGGCAAGGATGTGTTTCTGGTGACGAATGCCTATTTCTTCGATGACATCGATGCCTGGACCGATGCCGTCGAGGCGCTGAATGATGAGGTGGAGAAACGCTGCGAGGAGGGCTTCGCCGCCGCCCAGCGCCGGGCACCGCGCATCCTGTTTACCGGTTCACCGCCCATCTTTCCCAACCTCAAGCTGCCCACGCTGATCGAGCAGTCGGGGGCGGTCATCGTTGCCGACGAAACCTGCTCCGCCAATCGCATGCTCTATGACGCCGTCAATGTCGATGAGTGGCAGCTCTACGACATGGTGGATGCACTCGCCGACCGTGCCCTCAAACCCTGCACCTGCCCCATCTTTGTCAGTGACGAGGATCGCAAGCGCCGGCTACTGGAGTTGGCACGCACATTTGCGGTGGATGGTGTGGTGTACCAGGCCTTTTCCGGGTGTCAGGTCTTTGAAATGGAGCAGCGCGGTATCAGCCGCTTCCTGGCCGACGAGGGCATACCTTCGCTGTATGTGGAGACCGATTACAGCCCGGATGATATCGGACAACTTTCGACGCGTATCGAGGCATTTATCGAGTCGCTCAAGGCACGCAGGAGGAGAAAGTAGCATGCCGTATTTTGCAGGTATCGACATCGGGTCGACCGCGATCAAGGTGGTTCTGGTCGATGAGGCGGATAACCTCTTCGCCAGCAAGACCGTTGCAACCGGCAGCCACTTCTACGGCAATGCCCGGGAGGCGTTTTATTCGCTGCTGAAGGAAAACGGCCTTGAGCACGGCGACGTCGGATTCGTCACGGCGACCGGCTACGGACGAAAACTCTATCGCGAAGCGGATGAATCGGTGAGCGAGATCACCGCCAACGCCATGGGGGCAAAAAAGGCGGGAGAGGCTTACGGCGGCGTGCGGACCATTATCAATATCGGGGGTCAGGATTCGAAGGCGATTCAGATCGACGACGACGGCAATGTGGTCAATTTCGCCATGAATGACAAGTGTGCCGCAGGTACTGGTCGCTTTCTCGACATGGCGGCGCGCAACCTCGAGCTCAACCTGGACGAACTCGGCGATTGTCATTTCAACCTCAAGGGTGCGCCGCCTGCGATCAACAGCACGTGCGCGGTGTTTGCCGAATCGGAGGTGATCGGTCTGCTGGCGAGCGGTTATTCCAAAGAGGAGATTGTTGCAGGTATCCACTATTCGATCGCCAAGCGAACCATCAGGCTCGCGAAGCGGGTCGGTCTGGAGGATCGCATCTATTTCGACGGTGGTCCCGCGCTGAACAAGGGACTTGTGGCGGCGTTTGAAGAGGAACTGATGCGCGAGCTGGTCATTCCCGATATTCCTCAAATCACCACGGCCTACGGAGCCGCGATTCTCGCTCGTGAAGCGTGGCAGGCGGAAGTGGCTGATGCCGAGCCGGCCGGTCCTGAGAGTTGAAATCTGTCCGGAAAACCGTGATCGCTTTTTGAAAAGAATGGGTTCAGTCGGATTAGCTATTCAGCGGATATAAACCGGTGCCAAGGAGGCTATCAGGGAGGCAATGACACGGATAGAAAAAACATAATTCAATTACAAGTGATAGTTAAGGGGTTAGGCATGTTTGAATTTCGTGAGTCTCGATTGGCAGCAGCCGTCAGCACAGCGTTGCTGGGAGGTGTGATGCTTTCCGGCACACAGGTGGCCGTGGCAGAAGACCTGGGGATCATCCAGGTGGAGTCCACCACGATCGATGATCGCTTTGACAACAAGCGAAATGAACCGTCGAATATCGCCGTGATTAGCGGCGAAGAGGTGGATGCAAATCACCCAAAAAATATCCAGCAGATACTCCAGCAGGTTCCCGGTGTCACCACGGAAGTCCAGAGCGGTGATTCGCTGAAGATCCACATTCGCGGCGTCGAGAACCAGGTCTACATGGGGGAGAAGCCGGGTGTGGCCGTGGTCATCGACGGTGTGCCTGTGTTTGAACGCACGGGCCGTGTCAACGTCGACCTCGATAACATCGAATCCATCAAGGTGGTCAAGGGCGGCGCTTCCTATCTGTTTGGTGATGATGCACTCTCGGGTGCGGTAATTATCACCACCAAGCGCGGTGCCGATATGGCCGGGTATACCGTACAGGCCGAAGCGGGCAGCTTCGGATATCGGAAGGGACTGGCCCGAGCGGGATTTGCGGGTGAAAAGGGCAGCGGGCATGTTCAGGTCTCCCGTCGCGAAACGGACGGTTACCATGATGATTCCGCCTCCGAAGCCGACTATCTCAACGGCAAGATGCAGTATTACCTGAGTGATACCAGCGACCTGACCTTCGGCTTTGAGCTCTCGAACCGGAAGAAGAACAGCCACGGCAACGTCAAGGGCGTCACGGCGGCCGAGGAGGACCCGAAGAGCGAGGACCCCTCCTACAACGATTACGCCAATCACTATGACGTCGACCTTTCCAAGTACTTCCTGACCTATTCCAATGATATCGGGGAAACCTCCAACTGGATGGTCAATGCCTACCAGTTCACCGACGATACCGTATTCGTGACGAATCCCACCGATGAGGACCCGGAAGTCTATACCTACGACAACGACTACCATCAGGTACAGCGCGGGGTGAAGTCGGAGTTCCGAACCGGTGGCGACAGTGTTGCCTGGATGGCGGGAGTGGATCTGCGGGATAATATTTATGAAAATCGTGACACCTATCGTATCGAAACCACCGGCTGGGACAGGACAACCTACCAACCGGGCGATCCGCACAACTTCAACGACACCGACGAGAAGGTGCAGGCGCTGTATGGTGAAGTAAAGGTGCAGGCGGCCGAACGGCTGACGGTAACCACCAATGGCCGGGTGGACCGTATCGAGCTCGAATACGAGGACAAGCTCGAGCCGGAGCTCAACGGTAAGGAGGATTTCGATGTCGGTTCGTGGCGGTTGGGGGGTAACTATTCGCTTCGCTCCAACCTGGACCTCTACGCCAACGCCTCCACGGGCTTCCGGGCGCCCTCTCCGGAGCAGTTGTTCGTCGGCAGCAACAGCCCCAGCCATCGCACCGCGGCCAATCCCGACCTCGATCCCGAAACCACTGTCAACAAGGAGATTGGGGTTCGCGCCAAGTCCCGCTGGCTCGGTGTGCCGGTCGATTTCGATGCTGCCATTTTCCAGCTCGATCGTTACGACCACATCCGTTCCACCGGTGGCCAGTACTCCACCAGTGCGGATGCCGTTTACGACAACGTAGGGGATTTCCGGAGCCGCGGTCTTGAGCTCTCGTTGATGACGGATCCCTCTCGCAAGGTTTCCATGGATCTTGCCTACACCTATCTGGACAGCACCTATACGAACTATGACGAATATCACCTGAGGGTGGAACCGATAGATGGAAGCTGTGCAGCCGGGTTTACTCCCATCATCGAGCGGGGGAGTGTGGCGGCGTGCGACAAGACCTACGACAATGCCGGCAACAAGGTGCCTCGTGTGTCGGACCACCACCTTAATCTGCGTGCGTTCTACCGGCCGGCCAGCCACTGGCTGGTGACCGGGGAAATGGATGCCATCTCCTCCTACTACGCCGATGAAATCAATGAGTTGAAAATTGACGGCCACGAGGTGTTCAATCTACTGGTGAATTACGATAGGGAGAGCTGGTCTTTCTTTGCCCGGGTCGACAATGTCCTGGACGAGCAGTTCTATAACACCGTTCGTGGTACCGGGGATGGTAACGAAGACGGCGTCTACGACGAAGAAGACCTCTCCATCGTCGTGAATCCGGGCCGCACCTACTATGCAGGTGCGACCCTGCGTTTCTAAGCACAACAGGAGTTCAGACGCAGGGACGCCCCTCTTTAAATGGCCCTCTCCGGGGAGAGCCCTGGTGGGTCATCCATGTTCTCGCTGACCCTGTTCAGTCCACTCGATTTGAATCCCGGAGCAGGTAAATGGAACCGGTTGCACTCAGCTTCTCGGCAGCAGTAGTGATGGGCCTGATCTACGGTGCCGGACCCTGCAACATTGCCTGTCTGCCCTATCTGGGGCCCGTCTTTCTGGCCCGTTCGGGCGGTATTCGGCAGGCCTGGCGCACCATCCTGCCGTTCTCCCTGGGGCGGCTGTCCGCCTACGCGGTCCTTGGCGCGATGGCGGCGACCGCGGGGCGTGCGGTAACCGTGCAGCTGGAAAACGGCACCGGGACCATTGTGCTGGGGATCGCCTCGGTAACGGTCGGGCTGGTGATCCTGTGGCGGTCAGTCCGAAAAAGTGAAGGCAGCCCGGCATCTTGCAGCGGGCATCGGAGTCCGGAAGGTGAGGCGAAAATCACCCTTCACCGCAAACCCGCCGATGCCCCATTGATGCCGATGGGGCTGTTCGGAATGGGTACGGCGATGGCGCTCAATCCTTGTGTACCGCTTGGCACCGTGGCACTGGCGGCGGCGGTCACGGCCGATCCCATGGCCGGCCTGATGCTGGGGCTGGGATTCGGGCTGGGTGCGGTGGCCATTCCCGCGGTCCTGTTCAGTCTCGTGGTGGCGCACATCGGGGCCGAGGTCCGTGAACGCCTGTCCGGCTGGAAGGGCGGACTGGAACGGGCCGCGGGCGCCATGCTTATTGGTATGGGTGCACTGAGCATTTCGGGACTGTTCCATCCCTGAGTCCACTAACCTGTTATTCACCGCTAAGACGCAAAGAACGCAAAGTTTTGATTGCGTGTTTTCCTGGACCGACCACGGTTGTGCCGTTTCCGATGGTTCTCGGCCATGTGCGCCAATAAGCCCTTGAATTCTTCGCGCGCTCTTGGCGTCTTCGACTACATGGATGTAGGTGAGGGGCGTGCGCAGGAGCGGAAGTTTTGCGGTTAATTCGTAAATTTTTTGGGCTAAATACGTGCTCCAAATCGGTGTCCATGGATGTAGGAGCGACGGAAGTCGCGATACGCCAAATCGCGGCTTCCGTCGCTCCTACATGTATATCTCCAAAGGAGCGTGTTGGACACGATTTCGGAACAGCTATTTAGGGTAAACGCATACCGGTATTTTGCTGTGCCGGCGCGCGATGTAAGGCCTTGATAGCAGGTCGTGGGCAGCAGGGGTGCTGCGCTAGAACCCCGGACATATTCACGGCCTACCTGCTATTTAAGGATTTGCATCACTCGCTTCAGAGTTAAAGTATGCGGTTGCCCTGGGGGCGTGCTTACCATTGCCCGAAAAACCCCCTTTCCCTTTCCTATACTCCGGGTATCGAACGGGAAGGGTGGAGCGCCATGTTCCAAAATCGCGAGGAAGCCGCCGAAAAAATTGCCGATCGCCTGGAACATCACCGCGGCGATGACCCCCTTATTCTGGCGATTCCCCGGGGCGGTGCCCCCATGGGACGCATCATCGCCGATCGCCTCGAGGGCGAGCTGGATGTAGTTCTTGTCCATAAACTGGGTGCACCGGGGAACCCGGAGTATGCCATCGGTTCCGTGGATGAGAGCGGCCATGTGGAGCTGACTCCGGTGGCTCGGCAGTACGGCATCGAGCAATCCTATATCGATGACGAGGCGGAGCGGCAGCTGACGAAGATCCGGCAGCGCCGTGAACGCTACGGACGTCCCCCCGCAAAGGCCGAAGGCCGTGTAGTTATCCTGGTCGATGACGGTATCGCAACCGGTTCCACGCTGCAGGCGGCGATCCGCTCCGTGCAGGAGCAAAAGCCTGCAAAGGTGATCGTCGGCATCGGTGCAGCGCCGCCGGAGACGGCCGATCGCATCGGCAAAGCGGTGGATGAGATGGTCTGTCTGGAGACGCCGGGCTCGTTCATGGCGGTCGGGCAGTTTTTCCGGGACTTCGGGCAGGTCACGGATGATGAAGTCATTGCGCTTCTGGGAGGGAACCAGCATGAGTGATCGACCCGCCGTGGCTAAAAGCGAGGTCATGGTAGAAACGCCGGACGCAACGCTCCCGGGGAACCTCAATGTACCTGCGGGGAGCCGTGCCATCGTGCTGTTCGCCCACGGCAGCGGCAGCAGCCGACTGAGTCCGCGTAACCGCCTGGTCGCCGAAGACCTCAATGGCGGTGGCCTGGCGACCCTGCTCTTCGACCTGCTGACGCCGGATGAGCATCAAATCGATCAATACAGTGCCGAGTTGCGCTTCGATATCGGGCTGCTCTCCCGCCGTCTGGGAAACGCGGTGGATTGGGTTCGGAAACAGCCGGAGCTGCATTCGCTGGCTATCGGCCTGTTCGGGGCCAGCACCGGTGCGGCGGCTGCACTCAGGGTAGCCGCTGAAAAGCCCGAGAGTATCTCGGCTGTGGTCTCCCGCGGGGGCCGACCCGATATGGCTGGAGAGGCACTACCCCGGGTGAAGGCTCCAACGCTGCTGCTGGTGGGGGGACGTGATGAGCAGGTGATCCAGCTCAACCGCGAGGCTGCCGACCAGATGCAGGCAGAGATTCGCCTGGAGATCATCCCCGGTGCGACTCATCTCTTCGAAGAGCCCGGAAAACTCGAAGAGGTCGCGCGCCTGGCCAGGGAGTGGCTCCAGACTCATACGGAGCAATGAGCATGGCATCCATACCGATGCTGTTTGCCCTTGAGGCCTCCCGGGAGTTCGGCGAAAGTGTGGCGCGGACCCTGGAGGTACCGCTCAGCGAACATGAGGAGCGCGAGTTCGAGGATGGTGAACACAAGGCGCGCCCCCTGGTCGAGGTGCGGAACCGGCATGCGTACGTAGTCCAGTCGCTGCACGGGCGGGGCGGCCAAAGTGTCGACGAAAAGCTGGTACGGCTGCTGTTTTTTATCGGGGCCCTGAAGGAGTCGGGGGCCGCGCGGGTGACCGCGGTTCTGCCTTATCTCTGTTACGCCCGCAAGGATCGTCGGACCAAACCCCATGACCCGGTTACCACGCGGTACGTGGCGATGCTGTTCGAAGCCGTCGGCACTGATGGAGTGCTGGCGGTGGATGTCCATAATCCTTCGGCCTTCGAAAATGCCTTTCGCTGCTCAACCGAACACCTGGAGGCACGGCACGTCTTCGTTGCCCCCGTGGCTGACTTCATCGGGGCAGACGACGCCCTGGTGCTTTCCCCCGACGCCGGTGGGGTCAAGCGCGCCGAGCGGTTTCGTGAAGTCCTGGAGCGGCACTTGAAAAGGCCGGCCGGTAACGGGTTCATGGAGAAAAAGCGCAGCGGCGGTGTCGTCTCCGGAGAGCAGCTGGTCGGCGATGTGACTAATAAGACAATCATCATTGTCGATGACCTGATCGCCGGTGGCACCACCCTGGCCAGGGCGGCAGAGGCATGCAAAAAGCGCGGCGCGCGTCGCATGATCGCCGTCGCCACCCACGGGGTATTTGCCCCTGGAGCGGACGACAAACTGGGCCAATCCCCGCTGGAGCACATCTTCATCGGCGACACCATTCCACCGGCGGCCCTCGATCCGGCCTTTCTGCAACAGCGGGTCGAGGTGATCGGGCTCGGTCCCTTCATCGCCGAAGCCATCCGCCGTCTGCATGGGGGCGAATCGTTGGCGGATCTGTCGCAGGTCTACGGTTATTGAAATCGTTGCCTCACTGACGCAAATCGCCGCGAGGGCGCGCCTCCTACCGGGAATGTCCTCCGCTCTTTCTGGGTAGAAGGGCCGCCCCCGGCGCGCTAACCCGTGATGCCAATCGCCGCTGATGCCAATCGCCGCGAGGGCGCGCCTCCTACCGGGAATGTGCCTCCGCTCTTTCTGGTAGAAGGGCCGCCCCCGGCGCGCTAACCCGTGATGCCAATCGCCGCGAGGGTGCGCCTCCTACCGGGAATGTGCCTCCGCTCTTTCTGGTAGGAGGGCCGCCCCCGGCGCGATAACCCATGATGGCAATCACCGCGAGGGCGCGCCTCCTACCGGAAATGTGCCTCCGCTCTTTCTGGTAGGAGGGCCGCCCCCGGCGCGATAACCCATGATGCCAATCACCGCGAGGGCGTGCTGGGGTAGGAGGGCCGCCCTCGGCGCGATGGCCATTACGAAATCGTCTTGGGGCGCGAGCCTCCTGCCTCGGCATCTTCAGAAACGCTTCGCGTGATGTTCGGCCAGGGCGAGGTACTGCCTGGCCCGCTGCACCCACTTGTCCGGATTATTGACATCGTCGTCGCGGTTGTGCCATATGGCGATCTTTGCCCGCAGGGTGGCCCGGAAGCTGGCATAAAAATCTACGAGCGCGGGTTCCGGCTGATCGCCGGTTATGCCGGAGTAGGTGGTTAGTAGCTGCGTTCCGGCCCAGTCGGCACCCAGACGCTCGCACTCGACTGCCAGGTAGGCGAGCTCATCCACGGCATCCAGGATTCGGAAACCGCGATTGAATTCCAGGCAGTCGATCACGACCGGCGGCTCGGTGAGACAGACATGCTGGGGACGCAGGTCACCATGGCCCTCGATAATCCGCTCGTCGGCTACGCGCCGGTCCAGTTCGCTTGCGTTCTGTTGACGGAATTGGTCGTGTGCATCGCACAGGACCTTCACTTGCATCGCCGGCAGTCCGAATTCCGGGTCCATCAACTCGCGTCGGTTTTCGTCGATATCGTCCGCGAATCGGTGCCGGTACTCCTCCGGGTTGATTTCGACCGGAGATAACTGCCGGTAGAAATCGGCGAGCCGTTCGGCAACGGGACGGAGCTCATCGGCGTCCAGCTCCCCGCTCTGGATGCGCCGGTCCAGCATTCTCTCCCGGGGCAGTCGTCGCATATGTACCACCCAGTCGACAATTCGACCTCCGCCATCGATGGACACCCCACCGTCGCTACGGGCCGTGACCGGCAGTGTTCCCAGATAGACACCATCGGCCAGGCGGCGGTTGAGTCGTACCTCTTCGAGGCAGTCCTGGTGACGGGCGTCCAGAGTGCGAAAGTCGAGATAGCTGTAGCGGACCGGTTTTTTGAGCTTGTAGACATCACCTCCGGCAATGAATACCCACGACATGTGGGTTTCGATGGCCTCGACTCGTTCCACAGTCGCAGGATAGGTTTCAGGCTGACGCAGAAAGGCGACTTTATGAGCAAGGTCCATGGGAAATTTTCCGTCGGGTCTTCCCCAAGGTTAGCAACTCGTGCCGTTGCCAGGTAAAACCACAGGGGACACTGAATGTCGCGAATTGAACCACGGGGTACACGGGGACTCGGGGAAATCAGGGGGATCACCATAGAGGGCACTGAGTATTTGAACAATTCTCTGTGTTCTCAGTGGTGGGAACACGGTGGCCGACCCCTTCCTGTTGGCTGACGAGACTGCTACTTTCGCTGTTGAAACTCTGTCAGCCGGCGATTCCTGTGGGAAGTCGCGACATATGAGGTCAGTTTCTTTATGGAAGCGGAAGTGCGAGAAATCGGTGAACACATGGGTCGTTTCCCGCCCTTTGATCGGCTAAGCGAAGAGTTGCTGGAGATGGTGGCGGGCTCGGTGGAGATCGCCTATTTCCGTGCCGGTTCTGCCATCCTCGAGTTCGGTGAGCCGATCCACGCACTCCATTACATTCGACGTGGTGCGGTGGAGGTCTATCGACATAACGGGGAGCTCTACAACCGGCTCGGGGAGGGGGATATCTTTGGCCACTTTGGACTGCTACGCAATCGACGGGTCCGTTTTCCGGCCTGGGCGATCGAGGATACGCTCGTCTACCTGATTCCGGACACGGTGTTTGACCGCCTCTGCGCCGAGGATGAGAATTTCTCCGATTTTGTCGAGCTGTTCGGTTCGCGGCTCAAGGCGACGGTCGAGCAGAGCGCGCGCGAAAACGACATGATGGTCACTCGCGTACGCACCCTGCTCAGTCGCCTGCCGGTTACCATCGAGGAATCGTCCACCGTGGAGGAGGCGGCAAGGCGCATGACCGAGCACCATGTCTCTTCGGTATTGCTGCTGGCGCCTGCAGAAGAGGCTGATGAGGAGGCGTTTCAGGAACTCGGTGATTCGTCGTCATGGCGATTGAGCGGCATACTGACCGATCATGACCTTCGCGTGCGTGTACTGGCAGAGGGGAGCTCGCCCCGGATAGCGCTGGCTCAGATCAACCATGGGCGGCTGGTGACGGTCCAGTCGGACGAGACGATCTACGAGGCGATGCTGGTGATGCTGCGCAAAAACGTGCACCACCTGCCGGTCCTGCATCGTCGTCGCCCGGTCGGTGTGGTGCACCTGTCGGATGTCGTCCGCTACGAGACTCAGAGCAGCCTCTACCTGATCAGCAATATTTTCCACCAACCCAGCGTAAAGGGGCTGGCGCGTCTGATGCCCGACGTACGCGCGGCCTTTGTTCGCCTGGTGGACGAGGGCGCCAATTCGCGGATGATCGGCAGTGCCATGTCTACGGTGGGCCGCAGTCTGATTCGTCGTTTGATTGAGCTGGTCGAGGAGGAACTCGGACCGGCTCCAATCCCCTACTGCCTGATGGCTAACGGCTCAATGGCGCGTGACGAGCAGACGGTGGTTACCGATCAAGACAATGCACTCATCCTCGATGATCGCTTCAATCCCGGGGAGCATGACGGCTATTTTTTCGAATTGGCGAAACGGGTCAGCGATGGATTGAGTGCGTGCGGCTATCCCTATTGTACCGGGGGCATAATGGCAACCAACGAGAAGTGGCGTCAGCCGTTGTCGGTTTGGAAACGCTATTTCGAAAAGTGGGTCTCCCGGCCCGATCCCGAACGACTGCTGCACAGCTCTATCTTTTTTGATCTCGATGCGGTTTATGGTGATGAGCGGTTCGTCGAGAAGTTGCAGGACCTGATGGCGACCCGGGCGAGCAAGAGCCCGCGTTTCCTGGCCGCTCTGGCGCGTAACGCCCTGGGTCGTACGCCGCCGCTGGGTTTTTTTCGCACCTTCGTGATGGAAAAGGATGGCCGGCAGAGAAACTCGATTGACCTCAAGCGCCGCGGAACGGCACCGATGGTGGATGTGATTCGAGTTCATGCCTTGGCAATAGGCTCAAGGTCGCAGAACTCCTTTGATCGGCTGGATGATATCGAACGGGCCCAGATATTACCGGCCGGACAGGTGGACAAACTGCGCTACGCGCTCGAGTTTATCTCCATGGTGCGGATCCGCCATCAGGCACATGGCCTGCGAACCGATCATTCACCAGACAACAATATCGAACCGGAAAACGTATCGGACAGTGAGAGGCACAATCTCAAGGAGGCCTTTCAGGTGTTGAGCAATGCGCAGAAATTTCTGCGTTACCGGTACCCGACGCCGATTCGCTGAAGTGGTGTCGATGGAAAAATCCGAATCCCGGGAGGCGCTAGACTGGGCCATCTGGTTTGAGCAACAGGCCCGGCTCTGTCGCGATCCGGACCTGCAACGCTTCTATGCTGCGGGTCTGCCCGGCGCCGGGACAGCATTGCGTGACCTCAACTTTCTGGCGCTGGATTTCGAGACTACCGGGATGAATCCCCATTGGCATGCCATTGTCTCCATTGGCATGGTGCCCTTTACCCTGGAGCGTATCTGGCCTGCGCGGGGTCACTACTGGCTGGTCAGGCCGCCCGGCCGGATGAATGCAAACTCGATCAGTATCCACCATATCACTCACAGTGAGGTGGCGGGTGCACCGGATCTGGATGAGGTATTGGGCGAGATTCTCGATGCCATGGCCGGACACGTTCCGGTGGTGCACTATCGGAACATCGAACGCCCGTTTCTGGACGCGGAGGTGATGGCCCGGCGGGGCGAGCACTGCCTGTTTCCCGTGATCGACACCATGACCATTGAGGCCATTCGGACCCGCCAGGGAATGATGGCGCGTCTGCGGAGTCTGCTGGGGTTTCCCAGGCAGTCGATTCGTCTGATGGACAGTCGTCAGCGCTACGGTCTGCCGGACTACGCCTCACACCACGCCAAAGTCGATGCCATGGCAACGGCCGAGCTGTTTCAGGCCCAGGTGGCCCGGTATTACTCGCCCGACACCCCCATTGGCGAGCTGTGGCTCTGACACCGCAGTCTCGGCTAGAAAGCCCGGCAGGAGACGCTTGCACCTGCTGGCCTCCGTCCGATCATCGCCGGATGGGGTGAGCCTGCGAACCCCGTCATTCATCGGATATGGTCGGTTCTCGATGGGGTTCGCGGGGGCTCACCCCATCCTACATTCTGTTGGCTGGCCGCGGCTCGTCCATCAGCCCTTTTATGATGGCGTAACATCCCACCAGAAGCACGAGAGTGAATGGCAAACCGGTGGAGACCGCCATGGCCTGCAGGGCGCTGAGCCCGCCGCCGACCAGCAGGGCGATGGCGATCCCGCCTTCGATAACCCCCCAAAACATGCGCTGGGGCTTGGGCGCATCGATCTTGCCGCCCGCAGTGATGGTATCGATAACCAGCGAGCCGGAGTCCGAAGAGGTAACGAAGAACACGATCACCAGCACGATGCCGATGAAGGAGGTAATGGCGGTCAGGGGCATCTGTCCCAGCACATGGAACAGCTGCAACTCCAGGTCGGCATTCTGCGCTCCCTCGAAGCCGCTCATTACCTGCTCAATGGCGGTGGTGCCGAAGGCGGTCATCCAGAATACCGATACGGCCGAGGGAACCAGCAGTACGGTAATCAGGAATTCGCGCACGGAGCGTCCACGGCTGATTCGGGCGATGAACATGCCCACGAACGGCGACCAGCTTATCCACCAGGCCCAGTAGAAGGTCGTCCAGCCCTGGCTGAAGTTTGCATCCTCGCGTCCGAACGGGTTCGACAGGAATGGCAGTTCGAGCACGTAGGCGCCAATATTCTGTACAAAGCCGGTGGCGATCAGCAGCGTGGGGCCGACAAGGAATACGAACATCAGCAGCAGAAAGGCCAGCGCCATGTTGATCTCCGACAGGCGTTTAACCCCCTTGTCCACACCGGCAATGATGGAGACCAGTGCAACAGCGGTGATACCCGTGATCAGCAGCACCAGGGTGGTGTTGCCGGTGGGGATGCCGAACAGGTAACTAAGTCCTGCGGCCGCTTGCTGTGCCCCGATCCCGAGTGAGGTCGCCAGGCCGAACAGCGTGGCAAACACCGCCAAAATATCGATGATATGGCCCGGCCAGCTCCAGATGCGTTCACCTAGAACCGGATAGAAGATGGAGCGTACGGTGAGGGGCAACCCCTTGTTGTAGGAGAAGATCGCCAGGGACAGGGCAACGACGGCGTAGATCGCCCAGGGGTGGAGGCCCCAGTGGAAGATGGTCGCCGCCATGCCGAGGCGCATGGCTGCCTCCGGATCATCCGCGGTGGCACCTAATGGCGCCCAGTCGGTGCGCAGGCCGCCTTCCATTGTCGTGCCAGCCAGTGAGGTGGCGTAGTGGGTCAGTGGCTCCGAAACGCCGTAGAACATCAGGCCAACGCCCATGCCCGCGGCAAACAGCATTGCGAACCAGGAGAGATAGGAGAAATCAGGCGCGGCACTGACACCGCCGATGCGCACCCTGCCGAGAGGCGAAAAGATCAGGCTCAGGCAGACCAGGACGAAAATATTCCCCGCCAGGAGGAAGAACCAGGCGAGATTGCCGGTAATCCAGTCTTTCATGCTCTCGAACACCGACCCGGCGTGTTCGGGTAGCGCCAGGGTAATGATGACGAAAGCCAGAATCACCAGCGAGGAGAAGGCAAAGACGGCGCCATGGATATCGACATGGATGCCGAATTTACTGGTGCTGTAGTTATCCTGGCCGATCTGGTAGTCGGTATCGATCAGGTTTGCCGCTCCTTCGGGGGCCGGAATGCCAACGGATGGCTCGAGATCATCGTTGTCGGGTCTGCTCTCCACGAGGGTTCTCCGTTATGTCTGTTCTACAGCGCCTTAGGGGCGTACCAGGAAGACGGATACGTCACTGTGTGCTGCTACCTTGCTGCCATTGGCCGGCATGACGGCATCGATATGGTGGGGCAGGTGAGTACCCATCACGACCAGGTCCGCTTTCACATCCTTGATGGCCTGTATCAGAATGTCGTCGAGGTTGGCCACCGGATCATGGCTGTTGTAGACCGCGACTGTGGCGGGATGCCCGTTGTCGGGGGTGTGCTGGCGGGCGAACGCCGTGAGTTTGGTCTTGTACTCTTCCGGTGTCCGTGCCACCGCGCTGGGCTGGGATGTGGTCACGCCTACATAACAGAGCGCGGCGTCATAGTGTCGAGCCATATCGGCGGCGACGGTGAGTGACTTCTCAAGCGCATCCAGGTGCGCCAGGTCCACCGGTACCATGATTTTGTTGAACATGCAGTCGGCTCCTTTTCGGTTGCATGACAAATTTGGGCCGGTTGCTTTCTCCCGGTCAGCATCCGTCAGAAGTAGTAATCGATCGACGCGTAGAAAGCGGAGAAATCGGCCTCGTAAATGTCACCATCACGACCGATATCGCCGGTGCTGGTGAGATATTCGAGATAGATCCAGCCCGGTCCGTAATGATAGCGGGCGCCCGGGGCGAACGCCGTTACGGCATCGCTGTCGTTCCCGGCCGTGTCGGTGTCGGCCCAGCTCGCGTCGAGATAGGTGAACCAGCGTTCGGTGGCATCGAAGCCGAGTTCGATGGCGGCGCGCCGGTTTTTTATTTCCGAGGTCCCGCCCGGGATGTCGCGTCGAATATCCAGCCACTGCGTCTTGAGCAAAAACTCATCGAAACGACCCTCATAGTGGAGGTTCCAGGCGCTGTGATCACCGCTGACTTCCGCCTCGGCCGGAACAGTGTCGATCAATCGCAGATCCTGTAGTTCGCCAGCCTGCAGGGATATTCCCATCCATTGGTCAGCGGCGACCTGGTAGTCGATATTGCCAACGACGGTATGGACCTTCCGATAGCTTTCCGACGAGCCCCAATGTCCGTTGTCATCCATGGTGTCGGTGCTGGTCTCGCCCCAGTCGTCGGCATGGTAATAGGCCAGCTGATAGCGGGTGTTTTTACCGGCCTCGCTGTATTTCACGCCCACATCCATCTGATCACCGTAGCCGCCGAGCAGGAGGTCGCCGGGCCAGAAATTGACCGTTTTCCAGCCGAACGGGACCTGGCTCTTGCCCAGCTTGAGGTCGCGGGTGTCGCTGATGCTGTAGCCGACCCAGGCCTTGTGCAGGCCAAACGTGTCGCCGGTGGAGTTGTTGCCCGGGTCGGTGAAACTTCCCGGACCGAAGCGCATTTCAGCGGAGAGTGACCATGGGCTCCCTTCCTGTTCGTCGTCCAGGTACAGGATCAGTGCCTCATCGGCGACATCGCCGACGGTCTCCCGGTCCAGTTCCTCATTGAAAGGTGCGGAGGTGAATTCCGAATCGGTGATGTACCGGTAGTTGCTCCAGAGCCCGCCGGAAATGGAGGGTGAGGCTGATGCCGCGAACGAGACAGAAAGAATCACCAACAGTAGTGCAGTGCGCATGATGTGAACTCTATTTATATTTGTGTCCCTTGAAACAAAGATGACGTTAACAAACAACTCAGCGAGATGGATAGCCCCCCTGCGGAAATCCGGCAGCGGGGCGGGGCAGGGTAGGGGGCTCCCGACGAATCTGTTAACGGCGTTTGTTCGTGCGGTGGCGCTTCTTTTATCATGCCTTGAGGAACACCCCGCGAGCAAGAGAACAAACGCCATGAGTACCCCCGCCGGGCAAGTCGGCTCCAAAAGACAGACGATCGACTCCGTCCAGCGCCTCTCCGAGCGGCTGCGCGCCAAACACAAGGGCCGGATTACCGGTGAATTGATTGTCCCGGCTCGAGCCGGGCGCTATGCCCCGGTGCCCGATGCGCTGGATACACGACTGAAAAATGCCCTGGCAGAGCGGGGCATCACGCAGCTGTACGCCCACCAGCGCGAGGCCTGGGATGCCATACGAGCGGGGCAGCACACCGTTATTGTCACCCCCACCGCCTCCGGCAAGACCCTGTGTTACAACCTGCCGGTACTCCAGTCGGCGCTGACGGGGGAGGCCAAGGCGCTCTATCTGTTTCCCACCAAGGCGCTCTCCCAGGATCAGGTGGCGGAGATACTGGAGCTGAACCAGGCCGGCGACCTAGGGGTGCGCGCCTACACCTTCGATGGCGATACCCCCGGTGACGCGCGCAAGGCGGTGCGTACCCGGGGCGATATCGTGGTCTCCAATCCCGACATGCTTCATCAGGGGATCCTGCCGCACCATACGAAATGGGCGCAGTTTTTCGAAAACCTGCGCTATGTGGTCATCGACGAGATGCACACCTATCGCGGCGTGTTCGGCTCCCATGTGGCCAACGTCATCCGCCGGCTGCGCCGCATCTGCCGTTTTTACGGTTCCGATCCGCGTTTCGTGCTCTGTTCGGCCACCATTGCCAATCCGGGGGAATTGGCCGCCCAGATCCTCGGTGAAGAGGTTCACGCCATTACCGAGAGCGGGGCGCCCAGCGGCGAGAAACACCTGCTGCTGTGGAACCCGCCGGTGATTAACGCCGATCTCGGCATTCGCGCCTCCGCCCGTTCCCAGGCTACCCGCATCGCCCGTACCGCGGTGCGGGCGGGAATGAAGACCATCATTTTCGCCCAGACCCGGCTGATGGTGGAAGTGCTGACCAAATACCTGAAGGATGTATTTGATAAAGACCCGCGCAAGCCGCCGCGGGTCTCCGCCTACCGCGGGGGTTATCTGCCCACCGAACGGCGCGCAACCGAGAAGAAGCTGCGCTCGGGCAGTATCGACTGCGTGATTGCCACCTCGGCCCTGGAGTTGGGGGTGGATATCGGCTCCCTCGACGTCTGCGTGCTGAACGGTTATCCGGGAACCATCGCCGGCACCTGGCAGCGCCTGGGCCGGGCGGGGCGCCGTCGCCGCACCGCTTTGGGGGTGCTGATTGCCACCAGCCAGCCGCTGGACCAGTACATCGTGCGTAACCCGGAGTTCTTTCTCGGCGCCTCGCCCGAGCACGCCCGTATCGATCCGGATCAGTTGCTGATACTGCTGGACCACGTTCGCTGTGCCGCCTTCGAACTGCCGTTCAGGGAGGGTGAACGCTTCGGCGGAGACAACCTGCTGGAGATGCTGGAATACCTGCAGGAGGAGGGCATTGTCCATCCGGAGGGGGACACCTGGCACTGGAGTGCCGACAGCTACCCCGCCAATGCCGTTTCCCTGCGTTCGGTGGCTGAGGGCAATTTCGTGGTAATCGACATCAGCGAAGGTGGGCAGACCATCGTCGCCGAGGTGGATTACGCGTCGGCACCGATGACGATCTACGAGGGCGCCATCTACCTGGTGCAGGCCTCGCCCTATCAGGTGGAGAAGCTGGACTGGGAGGGACGCAAGGCCTTCGTCCGCAAGACCCGCGCCGACTACTACACCGATGCTATCGATTACACCAAGTTGAAGATCCTGGAGAATTTCGAACACAGCAGCGGTGAACGGGCGGAAACGGCCCGTGGTGAGGTGCATCTGGTGCGGCGCATCTCCGGTTACAAGAAGATCCGCTACTACACCCACGAGAATATCGGCTACGGCAACATCAATCTGCCCGACCAGGAGATGCACACCACCGCAGTGTGGTGGCAGGTGCGCCCGGCTGTGCTGGAGGCCGCTTTCGAGAATCGTCAGCAGGCCCTGGACGGCTTTCTGGGGGCCGCCTATGCCATGCACCACGTAGCCGCCCTCGCCACCATGTCCGAGCCCCACGATCTGGGACGTGCCGTCGGTGACGGCGACGCCAAATGGTTCGCCACCGTGGGGGCCAATGGTCGCGGGCAGATCCGCAGCTTCGAAGGGGGAGAGCTCTCACCCGATGCCCCTGAACAGACCGGCGGCCGCTTCCGTCCGGCGCTGTTCCTCTACGACAACTATCCCGGCGGCGTCGGGCTCTCCGCACCGCTCTACGATCGCCGGGCGGAAGTGGTGGCCAAGGCACGCGAGATGGTTCATGCCTGCGACTGTCTGTACGGCTGCCCCGCCTGTGTCGGCCCCATTCTCGCCTCGGATGAGGTACGCGGCTATTCACCAAAAACCGCGGCGCTGCTGGTGCTCGATCTGTTCGGGGCGGGTGACCGGTGACCGCAAAGAGCAAGGAATTGCACGACAGGCAAAAGTGTTTCGCGGAGAGGGGTGATCTAACAGAAACTTCATTTCGTCGCGCCTTGGCGCCTTTGCGGTTAGGCCTCTAAACAATGGCACTGAAAGACCGGCTCAAAACCCTCAAAAGAGAGACGGGCCAGGACGCGCCCGAAGCACCGACGGCATCGCCGTTTGCCGATCGGGTGTCGCGGTTGCGGCCGGGCGGCGGCACGCCATCGAAAACGGGATTGGCCACGCCGGTCGAGGTGGTGGCCGAGTCGGTCGGAGGCGAGGTGATTGGCGAGGGGCTGATCCGCATCGAAAGACGTCTGCTGCTTTCGGACGCTCACGGAGACATTCCCCTGGAGCGAGTATTGGAGGACCACCGGGCGCTGCCCGAAGCGGATGGGCTCGATGCCCGTGATGCGGTGTTCTTCGATACAGAGACTACCGGCCTCTCCGGAGGCACCGGAACGGCGGTATTCATGCTGGGGCTGGGCCGTCTGCTGGAAGAGGCGCTGGTGGTGCGCCAGTACCTGATTACCTCCTTTGCGGCGGAACGGGCCATGCTGGAGGATGCCGCTGGCTGGTTTGAGAGCCCCCGGGCACTGGTGAGCTTCAACGGCAAGAGCTTCGATCAGCCGCTACTGGCCGCACGGGCCCGACTGGCGGGGACTAGCGATGTCTTCCACGGATTGCGGCATGTCGATTTGCTGCACCCTGTGCGACGCGCTTACGGGAAGCGGTGGCCCGACTGCAGGTTGGCGACCACCGAAAAAGAACTGCTGGGTTTCTCCCGTATCGATGATCTTCCCGGCTCGGAAGCCCCGGCGGCCTGGTTTGCCTATCTGCATCGGGGCGATGCCTCCCGGCTGCCGGGCATCGCGATACACAACCATTGGGATATCGTCTCTCTGGCTGCGCTGTTACCCGCCCTGGCGGATGTTCACCGTGCACCCGGTTTGCAGGGTGCCGACGTCCTGGCGATTGCGCGTGTCGCCCTTAAGACCGGAGATGAGCCGAAGGCCTATGCGCTGTTGCAGGAGGCGGAGCAGGAGCTGGAAGAGGCCGGGCTGCTGGAGTTGGCGCGTCTGCATCGCGGCCGCCAGGACTGGGAGCGGGCCCATGCGATCTGGGAGCGGCTGGCCGGCGAAGGGTGCGGTGAAGCCGCGGAGCGACTCGCCAAGTACTACGAGCACCAAAGGCGTGACTGGGAAAAGGCGCTGGTCTTCGCCCGTAGTCTGCCCCCCTCCGTCGAACGGGAGCATCGTTGCCGGCGGCTGGAGGCCAAACTGCGGGAGTGAGTGGTCAGGAAGGCCTGACCCGGCGAATGGTTGCGGAATTTTGCATCGGAGGCAGGTTTTCGGCCGGTGGCGACGCACGGTCCATATGGATGTCGAGTTGTGGATAGGGGATGCGAATACCCGCTTCGCGGAATCCCTCCCAAATGGCCATCAGGATTTCGGAACGGATCTCCAGCCGGCCGTGATACTTCAGGTCGATAAAGTACTGCACATGGAACAGTACCGTCGATGCAGCGAATTCCTTCATCCAGACCTGGGGAGGCGGTTCGTCGAGTACAGCGGGATGGTCGCGCAGGATAGTGGCGACGACCTCTGCCGCTCGGCGCGGGTTCTCGTCATACGAGATGCCCACCTCGACCACCGTGCGGACGATGTTGTCATTGTGCGTCCAGTTGGTGAAGGAGTTCGAGATGACATCGGCATTGGGCATGATGACCTCCTGGTGATCCCAGGTTTTGACGGTCAATGAACGCATGCCGATGTGGGTCACCTCGCCCTCGTGCTCGCCCACCCGAACGATGTCGTGGGTCCGCAAGGGACGCTCCACCAGCAGCAGAATGCCGCTGATGAAATTGTTGGCGATATTCTGCAGGCCGAAACCGATGCCGACACCGAGTGCCCCCGCGAAGATGGCGACCGAAGTGAGGTCGATGCCGACAAGCTGCAGGCTGATAAGGACACCGGCGAGAACGAAGGTGTACTGACTGAACACCGAAAGGCTGTGCCGGACGCCCTGGTCGGTAATGCCGGAGAGTGCCCAGCGATAGGTGACCAGACGCAGCCAGCCGCCAGTCCGTACCACCGCCAGAACGGCGGCCAGTGCAAGCACCAGGCCGAACAGCGTTACGGTATTGCCTCCGATCGAAAACAGTGGAACCTGCAGGTATGCCAGGAGCTTCGATACTACCGGCGTCTCCGGGCCGATGCCGTAGATGCCAAAAGGCAGTGCCCAAAGGGCGATAAAAACAATGACCTTGAGTAGCGAATGGACCGGTTCGATCACCCCCTTGGCCAGCAGCATCCCGTGATCGGTATGCACATTGACGTAATTCTTCAGACTGTCGCCGGCTTCGCGCAGAAGGCGGGCGGTCACCAGCCAGACGGCGAGAATGACGAGTACGGTGGCCAGCAACCCTCCGATGGCCCAGGCCAGATTGACGTAACCGGCAACTCCCACAGAGGCGGCAGCCAACACCGAGGCGGGTGCCAACAGGCTCAGAATTCGTATCACACGGGCCCAATAGCGCTCGCCTAACCGGGCATCCAGGTAAGCTAGGCTGAGTCGTCGCACTTCGAACATCGGGACTGCGAACATCAGCACCGACAGCATGAATACGCGATCCACGAAGTTCACCAGCGAGGGCGCCAGCGACAGGGCATGGACGGTCGCAACCACGACGCCGAGAGAGCCAACCGCCAGGGTTGTCCACTGCAACTGACGATAGAGCCGCGGCTTCTGTACTCCGCCAGGTGCCATTAGCAGCGTGCGGCTGAAGTTGAGCAGCAGATAGGCCGACAATGCACACACCAGCAGCGCGATCAGCGGTGCAGCCGAAGCGTTTGATGGCAGAAAAGTCCAGACCAGGAGGGCCGCCGTACCGGCAACGGCGATGGGACGGGCGCTACGCTCCAGCAGTAGCAGCGGGAATTCCAATAGTGCACCCCAGCCCCCGCGGGGCGCCTGGCGCGCAACCAGCATTTGCTGTGTTCGGCTCACAAAAGTCAGCCAGAAGGTGAGCCCCACGACGAGAAGAAGCCAGCGATCGACGGTCAATCCGAAGGCTCCACGGGCCAGGGTATTCAGGTCAGTGGCAAGGGCTTTGGTCAATACCGACGGGAACCGTGCAAGGTCATGGATCAGCTGCTGCCATTCGTCGCTGTTCGCCGGAAGCGGACGGCTGGCCGTAAGGCCCCGGTGCAGAATTTCGCTGAGCTGCTTTTCGACTTTGTTCGGTAGCGGGGTGGCACGCGTGGTCAGCTCGTTCATTTTCGCTGATTGCGCATTGAGTGCCTGCTCCAGTTCCCGATAGATCTCCGTCTCTTCGGACTTCAGGTCCCGTTTGCTCGCCACCTCGTGTTGCTGGCGGAGCACTTTCAGGCGCTTGTCGAGAAGGGCGCGGCCCGCTTCCAGTTCCGCGCCAATGGTAGTGATTTGCTCGAGAATGGATTCCAGCTGTATGGCCGACATCTCGCGGTTTAGCAGATCCGACTCAAAGCTGGCGATACGGTCCTCGAATTGTGCGATGCGGATCTCCTGCCCGGCCAGCCGCGCTTGCTCTTCAGCCTCATAAAGCCGGCTGCGCCACAGTTGGTGCTGTTCGGTCGGGGTCCCATCGGCCCTGTTTTGCAGCTTTTCCCGCCACTCCGCGGCACGGCTTTGCCACTGCTGCTGTTCACGTTCGAAGCGCATCTTGAGCGCTTCCAGGACTGTCTGTTGACTCGCCTCGCGGGCCTGCCGACTCAGCTCCTTGAGACCCGTAGACCACTCCTTGGCCATCTTCAGCTCTGTCCGGGCGGTTTCCAGGGTGGCTTTACCAGAGGAGATTCGGCCCTGTTCCTCTTGCAACAGCGTACGGTTCTTCTGCAGCTCCCGTTCGAGTTCCAGGACGTTGGCATCGGGAGTCGGGTTGCCCTCGGATGGGGAGAGGTCTTGCGATTCCTGGAGCTTCTGCTCCAGTTTTTGGACGGTCGCAACCAACTCTTCGTTGCGCTTCTCCGCCACCTGCAGGTCGAGGCGAGCTCCCTCCAGCTGAACACGCGCCGATTCCACGTCGAGTTCTGCCTGTTCCACCATGGAAGGGGTGATGTCGCTCGGCGCCAATTCCGCCAGTCTGGCCTGTTGCTCAGCCCGGTTGGAGTCGGGTTGGTCGGACTGGACTGTCAATTCAGTCTTTTGGGCGACGGAGCCGCGTTGGGTATCCTCGGCCGGTTCTGCGGAAGCGATTCCGAAGCCGAGGATGGCAAGCAGGAGAAGAAATCGAAGGGGTGACATAGGACGCAGTATCCGCTGCAAGAGTCGGGCTGATGCTAGGACAGAAGCCGTACAGGAACGGTGAAGAGGTTCACAACCCACCTTGAAGTTCCAACATGGACCGTGCTTTCAGATCGTGAAAAACCTGTTGCACTCTCCCACCTCACTCGCCACGGACACTCCTGTGACTTCCAATCCTCATAAAAGTTCCCGACCGATCCCTCAAAATCCACATGGACCATTAGAGAGCACTGTTCGCATTAAGCTTTCGATACTCGCATAGGTCTGTCTTTAACCCGACTTGGTGTCGGCCTTAAGGCCGACCTAATCATAGGCATGCAACAGTACATTAGCGAACGGGGGCCAGCCATGGGCCCTGACTTTTGGGTGCCGAGACGCGCCGTTCCCAGTTCCAGGCAGTCTCCACAATAAAGTCGAGATCGTCGTAACGGGGCTTCCAGCCGAGTCTCTGGTGCAGGCGTCCGGAGTCGGCAATGAGGCGTGGTGGGTCGCCGGGCCGACGTGCAACCTCTTCAATCGTCAGTGACTTGCCGGTAACCCGCTGCACCGAGTCGAGTACTTCCCGCACACTGTAGCCATGTCCGTAACCGCAGTTGAACACCGATGAGTCGCCACCGTTGCGAAGATACTCGAGTCCCAGCCGGTGAGCCTCGGCAAGGTCCTCTACGTGGATGAAGTCACGGACGCCGGTGCCGTCCGGTGTCGGGTAGTCGGTCCCGAAGATCTTGAGCTGTGCCCGTTTTCCAATCGCAGTTTCACAGGCGACCTTGATGAGCAGGGTGGCATTCGGGGTCGACTGCCCGATACGTGCATAAGGATCGCAGCCAGCCACATTGAAATAGCGAAAAGTGACATAGTTCAAATCAGTGACCTGCGAAAGGTCGTGCAGCATCCATTCCGACATCAGTTTCGAGCGTCCGTAGGGATTGATCGGGCGGGTCGGTGTCTCTTCACTGGCGAGTCCCCCATCGGGCGTACCGTACACCGCCGCGGTGGAGGAGAATACGAAATGCTTGACACCGGCCTCCTGACAGCACTCGAGCAAGTTCCGGGTGCTGGAGGTGTTGTTGCCATAATACTTCAGTGGATCACGTACCGATTCCGGAACTACCGTGTGGGCGGCGAAGTGCATCACCGCATCTACCCGGTATTCGCGCAAGATAGCCAGCACCGTGTCTCGATCGCCGGTATCCCCGACAATCAAATCGCCGTGCAGGACCGATTCGGCAAAACCGGTGGAAAGATTATCCAGGACGATAACGCGTTCGCCGACTTCAGCAAGCTGTCGTACTACATGGCTGCCGATATAGCCGGCCCCGCCGGTCACCAGCACTGCAGATTGTTTTTTCATAAACCATCCTTGGCTTTTTGTGGGTTTCCGCTGTGCGAATCGCCCACCCTTCAGGCGAGCTGTCTGCCTAGTAAACCTAGTCCGCCATCGAATGCGGGTGGGGTAGGGAAAACCCTACTTTTTCGACAGGACGAGTGTAGGCACCGGACCGGAAAACCCCTACTTACTGCGTAAAAAGACGTTGGAAACGGCGCCCGGTCGGGCCCAGGTTCGAACTACAGCGGGCGTAAAGTGATGCACCGGGTTAGGAATGGCAGAGGCCGGAATATGGGGAAAGTCCCGCTCATCGTTGTTTCGGAGCCCTAACCTTGCGGCCGGGGCATACCTCTGCCATAACCTGTTTAAGGCTCCCGCAAAAAGGAAAGTGTGAGGAGGGACCATGGAACGGATACGCAAGGAAAAGCAGTGCAGCCCCACGATCGGCTGTGTTGAATCCCTGTTGGTGGTTGCCGGTGGCGCGATGGCGTTGGTTTGGGTATTGGCCATCGATGGTGCCAGTCCGACCATCGGGGATCTCTTCCAACTAGTGATGACGGTGCTCCCGGGCTCCTGATCGGCCTGAGTCGAGCAGCCATTCGGTTCCTTACCCGGTGATTAGAAATGAATGCACCTTCCGACAAGAACGTGGGTCGTGAGCCACTGTTCCTGGACTCGGTGGGAGCGTCGGTGAAACGTCGGGAATCCTATCCGGGCCGTCTTCCGGAGTTCGAGTTCGGTCGGTTGCGGGTACCTGATGAGGAGACCCATCGACTGCTTCTGAAGGCGGGGCAGGGGGGGAGTTACTGAGCGCCTGCTTCGGGTTGGTCAGCACTCCCATCGTTTCGACATTGGGTTTCATTGGCTTCACCGAGCGGCCCGTCGGTGACCCTTGACTGGCAAACTCTTCCACATAGTGCCGGTTAGCCTCTCGGCTGGTGTCGCAACATGGTTACTGAAAGCGCAGGGCTGCGATGCCTTACGGGGATACCTGTTTGGTCGTCCGGTTCTCCCGGTTGTGCCCGGGCATTAACGACAGAGTGAAGTGATTCGCCGGAGGGGGACGAACTTGGCTCAGCGCTCGATGGTGTAGAACAAGTCGGTTCCCGCCTGTTCGCCGCTTTCGGCTTCCAGCGTCCAGTTGGTACCCAGGTCGTAACGGATGCGTACCCGATTGACTGCTTCGGCGAAAACCACCACGTACTGCAAATAAAGGCGCGGCGACAAGTGGGTGCCCAGTACGAGGGAGGCGGCTTCGCTTTGAGGATCTCTTTCGACTTCAACCTCCTCGATGCCGAACTCACTGCCGATTTGCTGGGCAAGGAAGTTTCCACCGCGCAGTCCGAGTGACAGTGCCGCGTTGTAGAGCAGGTTTCCTTCCGCCCGGCTGGCCCGGCTCAGGGGACGTCCGACAATCAGGTAGGCGAGGGCGTCGCTCTCCTCCATGGGCGGTTCGGAGAAAAGACGGATCTCCGGGTCCTTGAGCTGTCCAGTTACTTCGATACCGGCGGTTACCTCTTCCACAACACGAATGGCGCGCAGATCGATGGCCGGATTGGTTAGCGGACTTGCGGCAAAGAGCAACCGGCCTTCGCTGATGGTGAGTTCCTGGCCGTAAGCCTCATAGCGTCCTTCCAGAATGCGAAGCTCTCCATTGGCGGTCGCCGCCTGGCCGGGTCTTTCCGAGATGGCAAGCCGGCCCGAAAGCCGGCCCGAAAAACCGTAGCCCTCCAGTCCGATGCGTTCACCGAACGTGACGGTTACATCCGTGCGGGTTCGCCAGCCAGGCCTGGTCTCGACGGGTACATCCTCCCGGATGACGACGACATCGGGAGAGCGCTGGACGCTCTGGGGGAGTTCGCGCAATTCGATATCCGCCCGGGGGACATGCAATCGCCCGCTAACCGTCACCAAACCCGGCACGATTTCCAACTGCAGATCGGGACTCACGAAGACCCGGGCGTAGGGCAGCTGACTCGCCTCGAAGTCTTCTCCCGAAACCGTTCCTGTTATTCGCCATGCCTCTTCGGTGCGTTCCATGCGACCATCCAGGCTGATTCGTCCCTCTCCGGAAACGGCTTCACCACTAAGCCTCAGTTCATCCTCGCCGAAGGCACGCAGTTCCAGTCGGACCGGTTGAATACGAATACCGGCCGGAACAATGAAAGCGCTGCCATCCTCGAGCAGCAGACTCCCGTCGACTTCGGGACTGCCTATCGTGCCCGCCACCTGGAAGTCCCCCCTGACCTGCCCGTCGGGATCGGCGATATCGGAGACGAGCAGGGAAACCCAGCCGAGCTGTGTGGCGCGGAGTTCGATAGTGCCATTTATGGGAGCGTCCGCTCCAAAGGGGAGAGCGTTGGGCGACTGCACCGTGGCCCGCAGGTATCCACCGCGCTTCACGGACAGCTCGAGATCGGCCGATGTGCCCTGCTGGTTGCTTTTGGCGACCAGTCGGGCGGTCTCCATATCGAAGGCCAGATCCGTCTCGCCTTCACCCCAGGTGACACCGGCGCCCACTGCGTTGACTTCCGCGTCGAGATAACCGGAGGCGGCATCGGCTTCGATATCGGCATTGACAAGACCATCGATGCGAACATCGGTGTCGGCGATGAACGGAGAGAGCGCGGTAAGCGGGAATCGACTCAACTGAAGTTGTCCCAGGCTGCCTTCGACGCTCGTACAGGCCCGGGCGTCAGCAGACGACCAGCAAAGCGTCTTCAGTACGATACCGCTGCTATCGGCGGACAGGGACGCGGGCGCTGATTGCTGCCAGGTGGCGGGCGGGAGCCCGCGAACGGCGCCATCGGTCAACCGGCCACTCCAACTCCCCGACGCGTAGCTGCCGGAGGCCGTCTGGGTGAAAAAGAGTTCGCTACCGGCGGTTTCGGCCCGTAGGGTGTGGTTGGCGGCGTTGCCGTTGGCGGTGATGGTTATCCGGTCGATGGGGGGTATCGGGGGGCCGCTGATTGCGGTGACCTCAAGCCGTGCATCCCAGGGTGTCTTCCCTGCCAGATCGATGTCGGCGTGCAGGTTTGCCGCTTCCGAGCGAATTCCCGAAACCTGCAGCCCTTCGGTTGAAGCGTCCAGGCGGACCCGCGGCGATGTTCTCGCACCCTCCAGTCGACCCGCAGCACGCACACTCCCGCCAAGTTGAGGATGGATGATCCCCAGTTGCGGGGCCGCCAGTTCCCAGTTCATCTTCCAGTTTTCTGCAACGACACCTGAACCGCTGAGGGAAGCCGTCCCGATGTTCAGTTGCAGTTGCTCGAGGTTCAACCGGTTACCGGTCAATCGTGCGGCGGCACTTCCGGCCAGTGATTCACCCCGCAGGCTGCCGGACAGGTCGTCCAGGGTGACATCAACGGTGGCGACACCTTCCGGCGGCAGAGTTCCGTGTCCCCGGGCGGCAAAGCCGATGTCGCCGGACCACTCCGGTAGCAGGATGGCCGGATTGAATCCGCTGCCCTTCAGGTCAGCGTCCCAGGCCAGGCCATTGGACCATTGCAGTCGACCACTGCCAGCCGCTTTGCCATCAAGCCATTCGAGTCGGAACCTTTCGGCCCGGAGCTGTTCACGATCTCCTGCACCGGCCAGTTGGAGCATTGCTGGCGGCTGGCCGGGGCGCTTCAGTTGCAGAGAGCTCTCCAGGGTATAATCGGAAAGGCTGCCGGAAGCGGTGAGGTTGCCTTGCGGACTGGCTGCCAGCGGGTCGGCACCTGCCAGGGGCCAGGAGAGATCCTGCCAGTCGAGGGTTAACCGGGCCTCCTCGATCAGATCCGGTGTTCCGAACGCCGGCATCCATGCCCCCCGGGCCTTCATTCGGGCGGGACCATCCACCTGCTGCAATTCCAGCTGCTCCAGGTTCCAGCGCTCATCGGCCTGCAAGCGGCTGTCGAATTCCCAGCGGCCCAGCTCCGGGTCATCGATAGATAGGTTGCTGGTCGCAGTAAAGGACGCCGCCTGACCCTCGGCGGTAACCGTCCCCGCCACAAGGAGTGGACGCCAGCCGCTGCTGAGTTGATCCAGATGTGCTCCGGCGGTTTTCAGACGCGCATGCCAGTCAAGTGGTTCTGCCTGCCAGTCGAGCCCACCTTCCGCCTCGATCACGACCGGGCTGGTGATTCGTTGCTGGATCTGCGGTTTGCCGAACGTTCCGCCGATACGGCCGTTGCCGGCGATCGGCTGTGCCAGTTGTGCAACGGTGATTTGCCAGCGGGTGATCAGGTCGATGGCCATGGCGGGTAGCGTACCGATTTTTCCCTCGGCCCCGAATCGCCCCCAGGGGCCTTCCATCATCAAATGCGCCACTTCCACTCCCGCTTGCTCGAATCGGGCCGAGAGTTCGCTGCTGTCTACAACAAAAAGTGTTTCGGCTCCCTTGAGCACCTCCAGGCCGTCGAGCCGAACGTCAGCGAGTTCGATGGAGAAAGGGAGACGGATCCCGCTGAATGGCTGCTGCTCGTCCTCACCGGTCTTCTCCTTCTCTTGTACAGGCAGACGGATGTTGACTTCGCTGCCGGTCAGCTGCCGAAAGGCGAGAGTGCCCCGCAGCAGAGCTGTGGGTTGCCAGTCCAGCGTAAGCGCGCCGGCTTCGATGAGGGTTTCCCCGGCACGGACCCTCAGCTGTTGTGCTTGCAATGGGCCCGAAAGGGTTCCGCGCAGGGAATCGGCCGAAAGTTCAACTCCCGTCCACGCTCTGGCTGCGGTCCAGGTCCAGTGCAATCCCGATTCGGTATTCAATAGCCATGTCGCACCAGCCATTATCAGCACGAGGATGACAAGCGCGACCGTTGCCAGGCGGCGTTTCACAGTTCAGGCCCGATGTTGATATGGAGCCGCCAGGGGTTGCCGGACTCGCTGACGGCCGAGGCGACGTCGACGCGGATCAGACCAAAGGGGAGTTTGTATCGGACGCCCAGACCGGCCCCTTGGGAAAGATCGAAGTCACCGGTGCTGTTGAACGCGTTGCCCTGATCAATGAACACTGCCGCGCCCCAGTTCTCGCTCCAGAAATAGTCGTACTCCACGCTTCCAATCAGAAGGTGCTTGCCACCGATGACATCCCCCGCGCTGTTTTCCGGGCCCAGTGTCTGATACCCGTAGCCGCGGACGCTGCTGTCTCCTCCGGCGAAAAAACGTAGCGATACCGGCAGCCGATCGAAATTTGAGGTCTCCGATGCACCCGCCTCGAGTCTGGTTATCAGCCTCCCTCCCAGGATTGTGGTGATGTAGCTGCCACGGAACGTTGCCTGGGCCAGATCCGTTGAGGAGAGCACGGATTCGGAGGCCCCTTTTAGCCCGGCCGCCAGTCGCCATCCGTGTTGCGGGACAAGGCGATCGTCCACTACCACGCGCTGCCAGCCGATACCCGGCACCAGCATATTGGCGCGCTCGTCTCCGATCCCGACATCGAAAGTCTCTTCCTGATAATTCAGCGACAGGGTCTCCTGCCATCCGCGTCTCATTTGTGTCAGAGCGCCACCAATGAGCGCCGTTTCGCGGGACGAGGTATCGGTGGTCTCCTCGGTGTAGTCCGCGGTGAAGTCCAGATAGTCGGTTGTCGGCGGGGTGAGTGGAACCCGGTAGTTGAAGTTCAGCTCGGTTCGGATCTCGGAGGCGACGATCCGGGTGCCGGCCTTGTGGCCGCGGCTGTTTTGCCAGCGCCGATCAATGCCGATGGTGGTACGCGGCCCGGTATCGGTGCCATAGCCGATGCCGAACGCGTAACGGGTCCGTTTCTGTATCTCCAGCCGGACTTCGATGGGAACCCGCTGTTCCTCCGCCTCTTCGATCAGGGGAATGACATCGACGCGTTCGAAATAGTCGCTGTCGGAAAGCGCTCGTTGAAGCTCAAGCAGTGCGCCGGAGTGGAAGGGCTCTCCGCTCTCAAAATGCAGGAATCGTTGCAGGAGTGATTCACGCAGCGGTGTTTCACTGAAGTGAACAGTGCCGAAGCGGTAGCGGGGGCCGGTATCCATGTGCAGGGTGATATCGGCGCGGTTTTGCGGTAGTTCAACGCGTACACGACTCTCCGACAGTCTCGCATCGAAGTAACCATACCGTCTCGCGATGGCCAGCAGATCATCCTTGGCGCGTTCGTAACCGGCATGCCGCAGACGGTCACCAGGCTGAAGCGGAAATGTCTGGCGCCAGTTTTGAAAGACCTCGTTCGAGCCGCCGGGGCCCCGGATCTCCAGATCCAGTGAACCGATGGTGACCGGTGGTCCGGGATTCACGTGATAGCGGGCGTACCAGGTACCGTTACGCTGCTCCAGTAAAGGTTCGATTTCGGCCTGGTAATAACCGAAGGGTTCCAGGGTGTTACGAATCTCATCCGGCGTACCCTGATGCAGGGCCTGGATTCGGTACTGAGTCAGTAGCGGATGCCCCTGTTCACGCACCAGGGAAAGGGCATTGCGAATCGTGCTTTTCAACGGGTCTTCGATACCCGTGATCTCGACCTCGAGCCGGGGCGCGTCGGCCGCGGGGAGTGGACCTGGCACCGCAAACAGGACGAACAGCAGCAGCAGGCCAACGGTCTGCATGCAGATCAGCTTTTGAGGGTGGAGGCGCACCATCCTATAATAGTTCCCGCCCAAAAACGGGCACCCGTTGCGAGTGACGAGAGGCGAAAAATCCTTTCCTTCCTTTGTGACTTGAGATGCCGGTTCTGCGCCTGGGCTCCTGAATCCCGGGTTCACTGACGATCGAACAGCAAGGCGCTCCGGATTGCTATTGCCTTGCCTGGTCGGTCACGAAGCGATCCACCGCCTCGGTGAGCTCTTTTAACGCATTCGAGACATGGACCGGGTAAGACGCGGGTCCCAGACCACGCAGGGGAGCGGGCAGCGTTGCCAACTGCCGGGCAGCATGCTCTCGGCTCTCCGCCAAGGTCGGTCGCCGACCGACCCGTTTACCGCCACGCATGACCGGCTGCAGCAGCGCTTCACCACCGGGCTCTTCCCCCTCCCGGGCAATGGTATCACTGGACATGATGCCATTGTCATAGTGCCGGAAGACCTGTTTTCGCCCGGGTAGCATCTCTTTGCCTTCGGAGCGCTTGCGGCGCGCCTGCCCCGCATACTCGGTCAGCTTGTAGGCGCAATTGAGATAGGGGGCATCGGAAGAGGTATCCAGACGGGTGCCGATTCCAAAACCGGAAATCGGGGCCGACTGATTTTCGAAGTCAGCCAGCTTGTGTTCGTCGATATCCCCACTGGCAAAGATGACCGTCTGGTCGAGACCACCGGCATCCAGAATCTTCCGGACTTTGCGGGCATGTTCGGCCAGATCACCGCTGTCGAGCCGGACGCCTTTGATGGCGATCCCATCGGCCTGCAGACGCGGCGCCAACTGCACCACCTTTTCGGCTGCCGCCTCGGTATCGTAGGTATCGATCAGCAGAATTACATTGTCCGGCTGGGCCCGGGCGAAGGTCTCGAAGGCATCGGTTTCCCGGGCGTGGGCCTGTATGAAGGAGTGCGCCATGGTCCCGTAGAGCGGAATACCGAAGGCGGGCCCTGCATAGACGGTGGCCGTACCGGCGAATCCCGCCAGATAGCTGGCCCGTGCGGCATAGAGTGCCGCATCCGCACCGTGGGCCCTGCGCATCCCGAAGTCCACCAGTAGCGACCCTTCGGGTGCGGCGAGCATGCAGCGCGCAGCCTTCGAGACCAGCATGGTCTGCAGATGCAGGATGTTGATCAGCCGTGACTCGATCAATTGCGCCTGGGGTAGCGGGGCAACGACCTGAAGGATCGGTTCATCGGCAAAAAAGAGGGTGCCTTCGAGCATGGCATCGACATCGCCGGTAAACCGAAGGCCGGCCAGGTAGTCGACGAAATCGGACCGGAAACGCCCGCTGTCCGCCAGCCACTGCAGCTCTTCTTTTGTGAACTGCAGGTTCTCCAGGAATTCAATCAATTGTTCGAGGCCGGCGGCCATCAGGAAATTGCGACTGTCTGGCAGCTTGCGGACGAAAAACTCGAATACCGCGGTTTCCTCCATAGCAGCCTCGAAATAGCCGTCAAGCATCGTCAGCTGATAGAGGTCGGTCAGCAGAGGAGAGGATCGCAGATCCATGTGAGGTCGCCCGTTTCAGGTTACCCTCTAAGCATTGATGAGCCGACCGTCAGGGTCAAACCAGCCGGTCATATGGGTCCTGGCTGCCTGGATTGGCAGGATTCGGTTCCAGGGCCGAATCGTAAGCGGTGATCAGTTTGCAGGGGAGGGTAACAACCGGCCGGGCCCGAATGGCCCTGCAGGGCTATCCGGTTTAACAGATCGAGGAGGGGTGAAGCTTCGTTTGCGGCTCAGCGGGGTTTGCGGTCAAATAGGCGAAAACTTTCGCCGCGTCGGCTTCGTGCAGATGGAGCCGCAGCAGTTCTGAAAGCAGCGAATCCATAATCGGGTCGGCCGCTCGGCCGGTTTTTCGCTGGCGCAGGTAGAGGCGCAGTCCGGACCAGTCTCCGAGTAGATGATCCACCACCTCATCCAGGAACGAATTATCGGTGGTTGTTGCGAGTGTTGTCGTCTCCATCACTCTTTCTCCCTATTGAACGTTAGGCCTTCGTGATGACTCTACTGTTTCAATGGGAATACTGGCGTGAACCAGATCAGTTTATCGGGAGAGCTGCAGCCGTGACGTCGTCTCGTTCTCAGGGGGTCTTGAAGGCCGCCATGGAGGCAAAATTGAAACAGCGAAACCAGTTGTGGACGTCTCCGAACCCGGCGTTTCGGAGACGGCTCGTGTGTGCTTCAAGACTTTCGGGAAGGAGAACGTTCTCCAGGGCGGTCCGTTTTTGGCTGATGGCGAGTTCCGAATAGCCGTTGGCTCGTTTGAAATCCAGGTGCATGGATTCCTGGAATTGCTGTTCCCTTTCGTTTTCGAAGACGACCTTCTCCGACAGGACCAGCACACCGCCGGGGCGAAGTCCCTGGTGGATGCGGTGTAGCAACTCGAGTCGCTCGTCGGGTTCGATAAACTGCAGGGTGAAGTTGAGGACCACCACCGAGGCGTTTTCGATGTGCACCTTGCGAATGTCGGAACAGTGCACATCCACCGGGACCGGGGATGGCTCGGCTTCCAGGTTTGCCCGGCACTGCTCCACCATGGCGGGGGCGTTGTCGACGGCGATAATACGACATTGATCGGCATGCACCCGTCGGCGCATGGAAAGGGTAGCGGCGCCCAGTGAGCAGCCCAGATCGTACAGCGTACTGCCCGGCTGTGCGTAGCGCTCCGCGAACAGGCCGGTGAGGGCGATGACCTCGCCGTAACCGGGGACTGAACGCCGGATCATGTCCGGGAAAACGGACGCCACCCGCTCATCGAAAGTAAAGTCGACGATCATCGGCCGGGGTTCGTCAAAGATGTGGTCGCGCTGTTTTGCCATCTGCCTACTGTACCTTTTATACGGTTTTCGCCAAGGTTTGGAAATGCCGACTTATGTCGGCGAGTTTCCGAACCCTGTGCTCTCCGCGTTATTCGCGGATCTATAGCCAATGGACGAGGTAGTAGAGGCGGAAGCCTTCCGAGGAACGGGAGGGGCCAAGTACCTTGGCCGGATGCCTGCCGCTGTCCGGGTCGGCAGAAGTCGCTGCCTCTTCGGCGCTCTCTTTCAGCTCTACGCAGTTTTCGGGAAACCGGTTGCGCGAACGCCGCGGAGTATAGATCACGGCGTAGTGTTCCTGTACCAGATTGGTCTCGGCATCTCGGGGCAAAGTCGGCATGGTTTTCTCCTGGGGATTCTGGCGGACCGAGTCCGCGCCGGACGAATGCGGTTATCGTCGGGTGGTGATAAAAAATCGCCGCGAGGGCGCGCCTCCTACCGGGAATGTGCCTGCGCTGTCCTTGGTAGGAGGGCCGCCCCCGGCGCGATAATCCGTGACGCCGATTGTCGCGAGGGCGCGCCTCCTACCGGGAATGTGCCTGCACTGTCCTTGGTAGGATGGCCGCTCCCGGCGCTGTTAACCCTTGATGCCAATCGCCGCGAGGGCGCGCCTCCTACCGGGAATGTGCCTCCGTTGCCGGCCCTATCAGGCCGTCTCCGTCTCGTGCTCCAGCGAATAGAGTAGCTCGATCTCTTCCGGCCAGATGGTGTCGTCAATGGTCTCCAGCACCATCGGGATCTCATCGAAGCGCGGGTCCCTCATAATATAGCGAAACGCCTCCAGTCCGATTTTTCCCTGGCCGATGGAGTGGTGCCGGTCGACCCGGGAGCCGAGATCCGGTTTGCTGTCATTGAGGTGCATGCCGCGCAGGTATTTGAAGCCCACCAGTCGTTCGAATTCAGCAAACGTGGTGTCGCACGCCTCCGGCGTGCGCAGGTCATAGCCGGCGGTGAAAGTGTGGCACGTATCCAGGCAGACGCCGACGCGGGATTTATCCTCGACCTGATCAATGATGGCAGCCAGGTGTTCGAAGCGATAACCGAGATTGCTGCCCTGTCCGGCGGTGTTCTCGATGACGGCAATCACGCTCTCGGTCCGGTCCAGGGCCCAGTTGATGGATTCGGCCACGAGACTCAGGCACTCCTCCTCGGAAATCTTACGGAGATGGCTACCGGGGTGGAAATTAAGCAGTGGCAGGCCCAATTGTTCACAACGCTGCATCTCGTCAAGGAATGCAAGGCAGGACTTCTCCCGCGCTTCACTCTCCGGATGGCCGAGATTGATGAGGTAGCTGTCGTGGGGCAATACGTGCTCCGGGGCGATGCCCACCTCCTCCAGATTGGCCTTGAAGGCGGTGATGGTCTCTTTCGTATACGGCTTGGCTTGCCACTGTCGCTGGTTCTTGGTGAACAGTGCAAAGGCTTTGGCGCCGATGGCCCGGGCATTGTGCGGCGCCTTGTCCACGCCGCCAACGGTCTTGACATGTGCTCCGATGCGTTTCACGAGGTGCTGCTCCCCAAATACGTACTGAAAAGGTCGGTCATTATACCGGTTCCGTGCCCGGCTGTCCGGGTTGAATCCTGTCCTTCCGGTCGGGCCGCGAGTGTCCATGAGTCCATCGCCGCGAGGGCGCGCCTCCTACCGGGAATGTGCCGCCGCTGTCCTCGGTAGGAGGGCCGCCCCCGGCGCGATAGCCCAGCGATGCCAATCGCCGCGAGGGCGCGCCTCCTACGGGAGTGTGCCTGCGCTGTGCTCGGTAGGAGGGCCGCCCCGGCGCGATACTCCGTGATGCCTATCGCCGCGAGGGCGCGCCTCCTACCGGGAGTGTGCCTCCGCTGTGCTTGGTAGGAGGGCCGCCCCGGCGCGATACTCCGTGATGCCAATCGCCGCGAGGGCGCGCCTCCTACCGGGAATGTGCCTGCGCTGTCCTTGGTAGGAGAGCCGCCCCGGCGCAATAACCCGTGACGCCAAATGCCTCGAAGGCGGATTCCCGGTCCGGCGGTATTGGGAAAAGTTGCACGGTGTCCACGTTTCCTCGATCATTAGTGGTTTAGCCGGTTTCCGCCCATCAAAAGAGGCCGGCCGGGCCTTCCAAGTATTCGATCCAGAGAGAACTCATGTCCGTGGACATCCATTCCCATCGTATCCTCATCCTCGACTTCGGCTCCCAGTACACCCAGCTTATCGCCCGCAGGGTGCGAGAGGCCGGGGTCTATTGTGAGCTGCACCCGTTCGATATGGAGGACGAGGCGGTCCGCACCTTTGCGCCCGACGGGGTCATCCTCTCCGGCGGCCCCGAGACGGTGACCGCAGCCGAAACGCCGCGGGCCCCGCAGGCGGTTTTTGAACTCGGAGTCCCGGTGCTGGGGATCTGCTACGGCATGCAGACCATGGCGGCACAACTGGGCGGCGTGGTGGAATCCTCGGATCACCATGAATATGGTTATGCCCAGGTCCGGGCCCGCGGACATACTGCCCTGCTCAAGGATATTGAGGACCACACCAGCCCCGAGGGTTACGGCCTGTTAGATGTCTGGATGAGTCATGGTGACCGGGTCATCGATCTGCCGCCCGGTTTCAAGCTGATGGCCTCCACTGATAGCGCTCCTGTCGCCGGCATTGCCGATGAAGAGCGACACTTCTACGGCGTGCAGTTTCACCCGGAGGTGACGCATACCAGGCAGGGCCAGCGCATTATCAATCGTTTTCTGCACGATATCTGCGGTTGCTCTGCCGACTGGACGCCGGGCAATATTATCGAAGACGCTATCGGTTGGGTTCTGGAATCGGTCGGCGACGAGCAGGTCCTGCTGGGTCTTTCCGGTGGGGTCGATTCATCGGTGGTGGCTGCGCTGCTCCACAAAGCCATCGGCGATCAACTTATCTGTGTGTTTGTAGACAACGGCCTGTTGCGTCACCAGGAGGGCGATCAGGTGATGGCCACCTTCGCCGAGCACATGGGTGTGCGGGTGATCCGGGTTGATGCCGAAGAGCGTTTTCTCTCCCGGTTGAAAGGCGTGACCGACCCCGAGCAGAAGCGAAAGATCATCGGCAATACCTTTATCGATGTCTTTGATGAGGAGGCCGGGAAGCTCGAGCGCGTGGCGTGGCTCGCCCAGGGGACTATCTATCCGGACGTCATTGAATCCGCCGGGGCAAAGAGCGGTAAGGCCCATGTGATCAAATCGCACCACAACGTGGGCGGACTGCCGGAGGAGATGAATCTCAAGCTCCTGGAACCGCTGCGTGAACTGTTCAAGGACGAAGTACGCAAGATCGGGGTCGAACTCGGCCTGCCTGCCGACATGGTCTACCGCCATCCCTTTCCCGGACCGGGGCTTGGGGTGCGCATTCTCGGTGAAGTCAAAAAGGAGTACGCGGATATCCTGCGCCTGGCTGACCACATCTTCATCGAAGAGCTGCGCAAGCAGGATCTCTACGATAAGACGTCCCAGGCGTTCTGCGTCTTCCTGCCGGTCAAATCGGTGGGTGTCACCGGCGACGGCCGCCGCTATGAATACGTGGTGGCCATGCGCGCCGTGGAGACTATCGATTTCATGACCGCCCGCTGGGCACACCTGCCCTACGACTTCCTCGATCACGTCTCGCGACGCATCGTCAACGAGATCAACGGCATCTCACGGGTGGTCTATGACGTTACCGGCAAGCCCCCGGGCACTATCGAATGGGAATGACCGCAGTGGCGAGGAAAAACAAGTGGATTGCGAGTCCTCTCTGGTAACCACGGGGTGCACGGGGACCACGGGGTAAAACAAGTTGTTCGGTTTTTTCTCCCCGTGCGCCGTGTTCCCCGTGTTTCGAAATTCAAGGGTGAGAACGCACGTTGTACCGTAGGATGGGGTGAGTAAAACGAACCCCATCGCTACCCTGAGTGTATCGCGTTCGGAGTTGCGATTCGGCACGCGCTCGATGGGGTTCGCAGGCTCACCCCATCCTACATTTGGTGTAGCGACGTTGAGTTCTTCAGGAGGAGCCTGGGCCATGCGACAACCTGGTTTGAGAGTGAGATTGCTTCGTCGCTTGGGCTCCTCGCAATGACCGCGGTGGGTAACTCGCCACTCGCCACTCGCCACTAGTAACTAACAACTAACCACCGCCTCTATGAGTGAAGTCGTCCTGGTTACTGTAGTAGGACCTGACCGGCCGGGGATTACCGCGGCCCTGACCGGCTGTCTTGCGAATTACAACGTCACGATCCTGGATGTCGGGCAGTCAGTGATCCACGATACTGTATCGCTTGGGATGTTGATCGAGCTGCCCCGGGACGCAGGCGGCTGCCTGGTATTCAAGGACCTGTTGCTCAAGGCCCATGAACTGGACCTCAATGTCCGCTTTACGCCGGTCAGTGAAGAGGACTACGAACAGTGGGTTGCGGCCCAGGGGCAGTCGCGCCATATCGTCACCCTGCTGGGCCGTCAGATCAGTTCCCGTCATCTGGCCCGGGTGGCGGAGGTGGTGGCACACCACGGACTCAATATCGACAACATCACTCGCCTGACTGGCCGTATTTCCCTGCGCCGGCCTGAAGAGAAGCGCATCGCCTCGGTAGAGCTCTCCATCCGGGGCGATGTTCCGGATTTGACGATGCTACACGCTCATTTCCTGGAGACCGCCCGGGCGCTGGAGATCGACATCGCCATTCAGGAGGACAATATCTATCGTCGTAACCGGCGACTGGTCTGCTTCGATATGGATTCGACGCTGATTCAGGCGGAAGTGATCGATGAACTGGCACGCGAAGCGGGTGTGGAGGAGGAGGTTGCGGCAATCACCCGGTCCGCCATGGCCGGTGAACTGGACTTCGCCGACAGTTTTCGAAAGCGCATGGCCCTGCTCGAAGGGCTGGATGAATCGGTACTGCGTGATATCGCCGAACGCTTGCCCATCACCGAAGGCGCCGAACGGCTGATCCGCAATCTGAAGCGCTTCGGATACAAGGTGGCCATTCTCTCCGGCGGCTTTACCTTTTTTGCCGAACACCTGAGGCGCAAGCTGGGCATCGATTATGTGTTCGCCAACCCGTTGGATATCCGCCAGGGTAAACTGACCGGGAAAGTGAAAGGCGAAATCATCGACGGCCGGCGCAAGGCCTATCTGCTGCATCAGCTGGCTGCGCAGGAGGGGATCTCACTGGAGCAGGTGATTGCCGTCGGTGACGGAGCCAATGATCTCCCGATGCTCTCTATCGCCGGGCTCGGCATCGCCTTCCATGCCAAGCCGGTGGTCAAGGAGCAGGCCCAGCACGCCATCACCACCCTCGGTCTCGATGCCATTCTCTATCTACTCGGCATGCACGACCGTGACCTGGCTGAAACCGGTGGGTGACGCGGAGACCGATATCCGGTTTATGGAGCACGCCCTCAAGCTGGCCCGCCGTGCGGGAGAGGAAGGGGAGGTGCCGGTAGGCGCGCTCATCGTGCGGGATGGAAACATCATCGGTGAAGGCTGGAACCGTCCCATCGCGGAGCACGACCCAACCGGACACGCCGAGATCCGGGCATTGCGGGATGCGTCCCGGCGGGTCGGCAACTATCGCCTGTCGGGTACTACGCTTTATGTCACCCTGGAGCCTTGCCCGATGTGTGCCGGCGCCATGGTTCACGCGCGCATTGCACGGGTGGTTTTCGGTGCGGCCGATCCCCGCACCGGCGCGGCAGGCAGCGTTTTCAATCTTCTGCAGAGCGAACAGCTGAATCATCGTGCCGCCATTACGGCGGGGATTCTGGCGGAAGAATCGGGAGATCTGTTGCGTCGGTTTTTCCGTTCGCGGCGTTGATGTGGCGGGCTCTGAAAGTATCGCCAAGCATGCAACAGTACCCTAGAGTGCGGGACTGGCGATGGTGAAATTGGCTTGGAGTTCCTCGGGAGAGGGCTTCTCCTGGTCCGTCAGCCAGGTAAGGATGTCGTAGTAGCTCCGGATGTTCCCGACGTAAGTCGCGGCCTCATTACCGCGGGCATAGCCGTGTTTGGTGTTTTCGTACCACGCACGCTTGCGTAACAGTGGCAGGTTTTTCTTAACGTTCTTCCAGACATCGGCATCTTCGCCCTTTCTCTGGGTAATGATGCGTGCGTCGTTCAGATGGCCATATCCGATGTTGTAGGCCGCCAACGCCATCCATACACGATCCGGATGATCGATGCGCTCCGGTACCAGTTCAATCAGTTTACGCGTGTAACGGGCACCGCCCTCGATACTCTGCCAAAGGTCGGTTCGCTTCTGCACACCCAAGAATCGTGCGGTTGCCTGGGTGAGCATCATGAAACCGCGTACCCCGGTTGGCGATACTGCCTTCGGATCCCAGTGTGATTCCTGGTAGGCCATGGCGGCGAGCAGGCGCCAATCCAGGTCGTTCTCTGCGGCGGCTCTCTCCAGCAATTCGCGGTAATCAGGAAGCCGTTCGCGGATATGGCGCATAAACATGTGGGTGCCGACGTAGTCGAATTTCTCGACGTGGCCGTAATGGCGTTCAATCAGCTGCGCAAGTCTGCCATTTGCCTTGAGACGTTCGAAATAGTCGACGGCAGCGTCGTAGAGGCTATCGTCCGGACCCCTCGGAAAAGCCCACGCCAGTCCCTGTGGGTCTGAAATATCAAAGGCGGCACGTAGTTCCGGATAGAAGCGCTGGTTCAGGCGCAGTTCGTTGGAATCGGCAATCGTGAAATCGGCGGCCTTTTCCGATACCCGCATCAGCAGTTCTTCAGTCTCCAACTCACCATTTTCCATCCAGGTCAGTTGTGGATGGGCTTTCCTTAGTTCTCGCAGACGCTCGGCATGAGAACTGTCTGCCAACACCTCCAGTGTGCCATTGAGTTCCGAAATGCTGTCGGGCCGGTCGACAGTACCCATCCGGTAGACCAGTTGCTGACTGATGGTCTGGTAAGGTGGCGTGAAGCGGGCCCAGTTTTTACGCTCTCTGGTAATCGTCAGGCCGGCAGCGGCCAAATGCGCGCGGCGTTGACGCAGTTCTGAAACCACGTCGGATACACTGGAAACCGTGATCAGTTTCAGCTCGACTCCCAGCTCATCGGCAAAACCTTTAGCAAGGTGGTACTCCAGTCCGGTCGGACCGGCGGGACCTTCATAGTAGGTGGTTGCTGCATTGCGGGTGAGGACCCGCAGCTCTCCCGCTTCCAGTACCCGGTCCAGTTCATTGCTGTAAGAACAGCCGGTGAGGAGGGGCAGCATCAGCAGGCCAGCTGCAACACGCTTGTAGGTGCCAGTGAGCATGGAAGGATGGTTTTGTGGGCGCGGTCACATTTAACCACAAATATAGCCCAATTTCCGCCTTGTCACAGAAATCTATCCGCGTTAAGCTAGCGGGCTCCCTTTCGTAGGGAGGTCCATGCTGTACCAAAACCTGTGCGGATCAGCAGGTTAGAAAAGAACGGAGAGGTGGCTGAGTGGTCGAAAGCGCGCGACTCGAAATCGCGTGACGGGTAACCCCCGTCCGAGGGTTCGAATCCCTCCCTCTCCGCCAATCGCGTCGCCCGGTTCGTTCCCGGCCCCTCCTGTTCCCGTTTCCTGTTTCCTGTTCCCCCTTCCGTTTCCTGTCTATACCAGCTTTTACTCCGGGGAAACCAACTCCTTTGGGGATTTGCTCCATTCGCTAAGCGGAAACGGGCGGCCAAAAAAATAGCCCTGGCCATAATCGATGTTCAGTTCACGCAGCCGGTCGAGGATGGTTTCGTTCTCGACGAATTCGGCACAGGTGCATATTTCCATCAGACCGGCGATATTGCCGATGGCCTCGATCATGGCTGCGGCTACGGGATCATCGGGCAGACGGCGAACGAAAGTACCGTCGATTTTGACCATCTCCACCGGCAGGTTCTTCAGGTAAGTCAGTGATGACAGGCCGGCACCGAAATCGTCCAGGGCGAAATGGAACCCCTGGTGGCGCAGGTGTTGCATGAGCGCCGCCGTGGTCTCCAGGTTGGCGACGGCGGCGGTTTCAGTGACTTCGAAACAGATACGCGCTGGCGGGATGCCGTGCTGACGAATGATGTCGGTCAGGTGATCGGTGGCGTCCGGATCGGATAGGGTGGTACCCGACAGGTTGATGTTGATGATCAATTTCGGTTCTCTTTGCAGTAGCGGACCGATTTTGCGGCTGACGCTCTCCACCACCCAGCGATCAATGTCGGGCATGATGCCGTGCCGTTCCGCTGCCGGAATGAAAGCATTGGGCGGAATCAGTTCACCGTCGCGATCGCGCATGCGCAGGAGTAGTTCCAGATGCGGCGGCAGATGTTTCTTCAGTGGCCGGACTTCCTGGCAGAAGAGTACGAAGCGGTTTTCATCGAGTGCTTCGGTGATGCGGCTGACCCACTGCATCTGGCCCTGGCGGCGGGTCAGTTCCGTATTTTCGGGTGAGTATAGCTGGATATGATTGCGGCCTTTCTCCTTGGCGGCATAGCAGGCAGCGTCGGCTTCGCGGACCACTTCATCCGGTACCGGACTGTCCTCGGCAATCTCCACCAGGCCGACGCTCATGCCAACCTGGAAGGTATTGCCATTCCAGGGAAAACGCAGTTCGCGCACTGCTTCCAGCAGTTTACCGACGACATGGAACGCCTGTTTTCCGTTGCACTTTTTCAGCAATAGGCCGAATTCATCTCCGCCAAGTCGGGCCAGCACATCGGTATCGCGTACATGCCGCCTCATCAGAAAGGCAATCTGGCGCAGCATCTGATCGCCGGCAGTATGGCCTCCGGTATCATTGACCGCCTTGAAGTTGTCCAGATCGATGAATGCCAGTGTGTGGCAATCACCGGTGGTGCGGGCGTGTTCGATCAGTTCACGTAGCTGGCGCTCGAAGGCTCGTCGGTTGTAGAGGTCGGTCAGTGCATCCCGGGTCGCGTGGTAGGTCAGAATCCGGTCGGAATTACGCTCGCGCTCCTTACTCGAGAAGACCACGACGGCGCCGCCCAACTCGCCATTAGCGTTGCGGATCGGTGCGCAGGAGTCGTCGATCGCGGTCTCTGCGCCCTCACGGTTGATCAGTACGTGCCCCTCGCTGAGGACGATGACCATATTGTGCTCGATACAGGTGGCGATTGGGTCGGTCATCGAGGTGTGCAGCCGGTTGTAGAGCTGGAAAACCTTACTGTAATGCTGGCCCTGCGCTTCAGCCAGGGTCCATCCGGTAAGGTCCTGTGCGATTGGATTGAGGTAGCGAATGAGACCGTTTTCATCGACGGCAATTACCGCATCGGCCACCGATTGAAGAATGGTCTCCCGCATCTCATTCTCAAAGAAAAGCAGCTCGGCATTGGTGTGCACGCGCCTGAGGCTGAGCATGGCCAGTGCGACGGCAATCGCGGCCAGTAGTAAATAGATTAGTAGCTTCACCTGGTTCTGATGTGCCCGCTCGCGCAGATGCTCTATGGCCATCGCCGACGCGGTGGAGATCAGAGCGAAGATCTGGTTAATGCGACGGGTGGTGACTTGGTACCACTGATCGGCGGTGAGGGGATAATCGCCGCTGACCGCCGCCGCCAGCATCTGTGCTCCCGGGTCGCTGGTTTGTCCATCCAGGGAAGCCAGTTGTTGGGCGAGCGGTGGATACCCGTCCAGCTCGCTGGTGGATACCATTAGTTCGGACCGGTTGCTATGGGCCAGCCGGTAAGCGAAATGGGCCATCTCCAGCTGGTCATCGGGCATGGGTTCACCGCTGGCGGCGTAGTAGGCCAGCAGTCCGCGTAACTGGCCGGCATTTTCGGCCAGTCGGGCGGCGTTCTCGCGGATTAGGAGGTTAATGCGCATCAGTTCATCCGGTGCACCGGTAGCGAGCATCAGCTCCAGCCGCAGCGCAGCGGCACGGGCATTGAGTTCGGTGGTAGCCTCGAACCATCGCTTCATTGATACCTGTTCACCGCCGCTGGTCAGCTGACGGTCGACCCGTGCGCGGATCTCGGCAAACGCATCTAGTGCGGGCTGCAGTTCCCGGGTGCGGGCAGCGATTGCGTTCGGTCCGTTTTCCGCCAGTTCGGTAGCAACCATTTCGAGCTGGGTGTTGACATGCTGCCAGTTGGCATCCACTTCGGCACGCAAGGCCGCCAGTTCATCCGGGATCTGGCCGGGTGATCGGCTGCCGATCAGGGCCGAGGTCAGGCCACGCTCGCGCGCCTGGGCATCGGCCGCGGCCAGAAGCGCATCAACGACGCCGTTGATGCGTTTAGTGTGACTGATGTCCCGTGTGGATTGCCACGCGTTCTGGCCGAGTGTCAGGCCGAAGACGAGCAGGATCAGACCGGCTAGGGCTACCGACAGATTAATAAGGTTACCGGTGAGGAACGACCGAAGCTGTTTTTGCACTGCAAACCCTCCTTATTGGTGGCAGACGCCCCTTTTCCCGATGGTCTTAGTGCCATCTCCGCTGCCGGTGACCCATCGTCGCTTTTATGTTTTGTGTTGCGGGTCAGGGGAGTAGTTTGGGTAAGGTAACACACCGCTGCAGGTTTCAAGCGCTCAAATGAGCTCAAATGAGCCCAAATGAGTTTATCTGAGCGGGCCGTAGCAGCATTGGTCGGTCGGGCTTGACGGGCTGAAACCCGACCTGCAGAGGTTTGTGCATTCATTTCTAGAGCCCGGACGCCGGTCAGAAGTCGATACTCAGGGCTATGGAACCGTGTGCCTGGTTGACGTCCTGTTCCTCGAATTCGTCGGTACGGTAAACACGCATTACAGCCAATTTGACGCCGTGTCCTGCCACCAGGCCGTGAACACTGATCCCGACCGCAGCCTGGCCAACCCACGGGCGGCGAGTGACGCTGTGACTGGATCGGAAGAGGTTACCGTCGAGTGAAAAGTCGTAGGCGACGAGCTTCGCCTCCAGCGTCCCGAAGAGTTGCACACCCGGACGCACGCGGCGGGCTGCATTGCCGGAGCTACTGTGGACGGAGGCGGAGGGCGGACGATTTTCGGCGCCCGGCCTGATCGGATAAGTCCCGAAGTCGTTGGGCAGGTTCCAGCCGATACGCCCTTCAACGCCCAGAGTAGCGGAGGTTTCGATGTTGCCCACCCGCAGTCCCAGTGAGTGGATGAAATCGCTAGAGAATCCGGGCGTAACCGCCCCCGCCCCCCGAAAGTCTCTGAATTTTCGGTCCATGGCGATTTGCAGGGCCGGCTCATTCTTTAATTGATGGTCCCAACCGGCAAATCGCTCGCTGCCGACCATATCGTGGACCACGTTCTGTGACTCTTCCGCGAGCGCTAGCGGGCCGATAACGCCGAATGTGACCTCACGTGTGTCGAGCATTTCCCGATTGCTGCCTGGGTCATGTTTGCGGCGGTTCCACGACATGCCGACGTACAGCAAGCCCGCATAAGGCCGATCGTCACGAATTAAATCGGTCCTGGTATAGTCCTCCGGCGTGAACATGGACTGACCAAATTTCACGACCACGTTTTGTGTGGGTGCGGAGCCTCCCGCATCGGACCAGAAACCGGGATTTACTGACTGGATGAATTTTGCATGCAGCCGCACCGGTTTCGGCAGGCATCTGGTTTGAAGTTTGCCCGGAATGTCGTGGGATACAGCGGTGAATACCACACCGTTCGTATAGTTTTGGTCTCTGCCGATAAAAAGGTCGTTTTCGAGCCTTGCCGTCCCACCGCGAAATCTGATGGTTTCCTCTGCCTTGCAATCCTCGATAGTGGGGGTGTTTCCATCGGCGGCGACGGCCGGGGCAACGGGCAAAAGCAGCGCGAGAATCCACACGGCTTTTTGCGGCACACGCTTGGCTGCGGAATGCCTCATCAGGCGATACCGATGGGGGTGGCTGAAAAAGGAGGGTCAGTAATGCTGGAAGTCATCCGCGGCAACTGTGAGGCAATAATTGCCGGATATTATCAAAATCTTCCTTCTCGCGCCGGAATGCACCTGTCTGTTCTGGTGGGGCAGGGGGTGCGTTCCTTCAGCACCGACGCTGCTCTGCCTTATCGAGGTGACGCGGATTCCGGCTGCTCTGCAATCACCTCCTGGCGTGGATAGCGCTCGAGGGCCCATTTGGGAAGCGTGCCGTTACTGGCCTGCTGCATGGCCTCCGACTCCATGATAATCAGTACCAACATGGTACCCATCACCGGAACTCCGAAGACCCCACCGACCGCATAATGGCCCGGTTTCAGATCACCGCCTGATATCGCCAGCAGTCCCAGGATAACGGCCCCCGCTACTACCCACATGACCGCGAAGAACACGCTTCGTTTCGCAGCGATCTGCCAGTGACAGACAACGAACCACGGATCCCGATCCTGCGACCGCCTGGCCCGCCAGATGGTGTACCCGAGGATCGCTGCCGACACGATGGGTACGATGAGCACCGTGCCCCGCAGGGAGGTCGCCATCAGCGCTGCAATGAGCAGAAACACATGATTGAATATCAGATTGATCAGGAAAAGTTCATGCGGTGATCTGGCCCTGACGATATCGCTTCTGGAGATCTCCTGGTGCATCTCTTTTACTCCGGGTGGTGGTCGGTGAATGGCAAACCTAATAGACTGATAATTAGTATTTGTAATGCATCTTGGCGATACGAGTGGAGCCCGCCTTTATGAACCTGACACGCCATACGGACTACGCCCTGCGCGTTTTGATGTATCTGGGCAGCCAGCCGGAACGGCTGGCAACCATCTCCGAGATTGCAGAGGCGTACGCCGTTTCCCGCAACCACCTCATGAAGGTGGTGCATGAACTGGGTCGCGCCGGGTTGGTTCGCACGGTCCGGGGACACGGGGGCGGGATTGAGCTCGGTCGCGACCCCGTCGAGATCAACGTCGGTGTGGTGGTGCGGTTGATGGAGGGGAATCTCGACATCATCGATTGTGCCAAACCGGGCTGTCCGATCGTTGCCGCCTGCGGTTTGCGGGGGGTATTGGACGAGGCGCGGGACGCCTTTCTTGCAGTGTTGGACAGTTACAGTCTGCAGGATCTGATTCAATCCCGACGCACCCGGCTGAAGAGCCTGCTTCGAATCGACACCCCAGCCGGCTGACCCTGTAGCGCTCTTCCTGGCGTGCGGTTGCATCATGTTTTCCTCAGGGCCGAAGCTGTTGATGGCGGCAGCGGCCGCGCTGCAAGGCCAGACGGCCGTGAAGGGATGAACGCACGAACAGTCAATGCCGTCGCGACCACAAAGCCGAGCAGCAACAGAATCTGACCGACCAGCGCCTGCTCATCGATACGATAGTTGTTGCAGACCCGAACCGGTGCACTGAGATAGAGCCAGGAGAGCACCCACAGCATCGCGATCAGGTTGCTCCAGACGAGTCCACGGCCGATCGCCGTCAAACGGCGCCAGCTCAACTGGAGCGGGATGCCGACCAGGAGTGGTAGTGAAAGGAATTTCCCGATCTCGTACGCCGTCCCTTCCAGGGCGGCATCCAGGTGGCGGGGCAGCATCCAGAAGAGGGCGGTGATCACCACCAGGGCCAGTCCGGTTACGCCGTACCCGTTCATCGCCTGCAAAGCTTTCCGCGTCCCGGGAGGTAATCCCCGCCCGATCCAGACGCCGCTGAGGACCAGGAGAGGGATCTGCAGCAGCATGTGGCCCGCCATGGTCTGCTCGAAGGCATGGCGTATCGGTGGAAGTGCCAGTATCCCGAAAAGCAACAGGCCTCCGTTCATCTGTTTCATGGGCGGCCCTCCAGAAACACGAGCACGGCTGATGGGTCGTCGTAGTCGAAAATGGCAACCAGACGGCCGCCGGGATCGATTACATACATCGCCGCGTTGTGCTCATAGCCGCCCCACCCGTCGGGAATCACGGTTACCCCGAAGGTATCCAGCAACGCCGGTAACCGGTCGGGTTCGGAAGTCCGGGCAATCGACCAGTGATCGGCATGGGCGCGGTAGCGTCTGGCGTAATATTCCAGCTGCGGCAATTGGTCATGGGTCGGATCAAAACTGATGCTCAGCAGGGACACATCCCGGCCCAGCCGCTTATCGGGCAGCCCATCGCGAATCTCGCTCAGCGTGTTGCCGGCAGTGATGCAGAGATCGGCGCAGCGGGTGTAGATGAAATCCAGTACCACCCAGCTCCCGCGGAACCGTTCAAGACCGAACCGGCTGCCGGTGTGGTCCTGCAGTATCAGCGCAGGAACCGGGCGGGGGGATTCACGGATGTCCAGGCGGCGCGCACCCTCGGTGGTGAAGGCACGCGCCCCGTCCGTGGCTGTCCAGAGCATTCCGACTCCGGTCAGCAGCACAAGGAAGGTTGCCAGAGCGGTTCGCATCAGTTCACTTCGGTTGCCAATGCCACCGGTCTGGTTGCGAACAGCCGTGCCAGAAACTGCAGCGCAAAGACCAGTACCGAGGTGACCACCACGGCCACAAAGGCAGAGGCAATCTGATCGTAGGGGACCCACTGGGGCAGGTGTTCCGCAAACCGGCGCGGCACGCTGTTCGCACCCGAGTAAAGGAACATGAACACGAAGCCCAGCGAGCCGAACATGAAGCCCCAAAACGCCCAGCGACTGAACCAGCGGTCCTCCTGTTCCACGCTCTCTTTCCCGAGGAAATGCATGAACCCGAACAGCATGGAGGCTACGCCGATGAGCAGGTAGAAGTGGAAGTGGCCGGGTACCCAGAGCGTATTGTGCATCACCATGTTGACGCTGATGGTGGCGTCGACGATGGCGGGAATCACCCCGGCGGCCCATCCGAATACGGAGAGCACCAGCAGGCTGGAGGTCACATCCCAGCGCATGCCCGACCGGTAGATGAGCATCAGGGCACCGAAAGTGGTTACGACCAGTACCGGAAGCCCGCTGGTATAGGAGATGACCTGCCCCATGACCATCATCCAGGTGGGCATCGAAAAGTCCATTAGCAGATGGTGCGGATAGACAATCAAGACCATGATGGTGGATGCGGTCCAGGCCGCCAGGAAGGCCTTGTTGGGTTTCCAGGGCCGTTTGGCATAGAGCGGCAGGATCTCGTAGACCGCGATGATGGCCATATAGATGGTCGCGTTGATAAACACGTGCCCGAAGAAGTAGATCAGGTTCTTGGCGAGCAGGGGATCGATGGTGAAGGCGGGCACGTAGAGGTTGACCAGCGTCATGACCAGAATCGCCGCACCGGCGGTAATCCCCAGGATATTCACGATGGTGACCATGGTACTGGCGACCACCGTCGGGGGCGGCGCCTCACCCGAATCGCGGCCAAACAGCTGGGGCCAGCCCAGCCCCTGTCCCAGGCTTCCGTACTGGCGGGTGATGGCGCGCGCGAAATCGAGGTGAAGGATGAGAAAGCCGGTGCCGATCAGCAGCAGACCGCCGAGGAACAGCGCTGCCGCTCCCGTGCCCCAGAGTCCCATGCCCTTGGCCGGCAGCGGATAGAGAAACGTCCAGCCGGCAGCGAAACCGCCGCCCAGAATGCTTCCCAGGATCATCACCACGCCCACCAGGAACAGGAGCAGATTCGCAACGAACAGGGTCCGCGACAGGTCGAGATAACGGCTCGCGAAGTACCACATGATCGCCGCTGAACCCAAGGCAGCGATACCGACCATGCCGGCACCGTGGACGGTGAGTAGCTGGTAGAAGAAACCCGGTGAGATATCCAGCACCTCGCCCTGAGCGAGACGCATGACCAGACCCACGATCATCATCAATAGCAGTACGACGGCGCTGACTGCGACGTAGATGTTCACGAGCGGTTGGGCCGATTGGATATTCCCGCTCTCGTTTGCGTTGGACATCATGCTCCCCCTTCTTCTTGATTCGTCAGCACCTGGAATTCGGCTTTCATCTGGTGGTGGGCTACGCCGCAATATTCGAGGCAGAGGATCTGGTAGGTGCCGGGTTGGTCGAAGACGTGGACCAGTTCATTGGTATAGCCCGGCATCGCCTGGGTCTGGGCAACCAGGCGCATGGACTCGTCGTAGATACCGAAGCCGTGGTTTACATCGGCGCTTTCGACCCGAAACACCACGGTTTGACCGACCTGCGCCTCTGATTCGCTGATTTCCCAGTACCACTGATAACCCATGGCGTCGACGTGCAGCGCCTGCGCGTCGGCGTTTGTGGCGGCGGCATAGGGCATTTTCATCAGAGTGACTCCCATCAGCGGAATACCGGCTGCGGCGAGCGCTACGAACAGCCGCTTCCTCCAGCGGTAGCCGGACTGCTGGATGGCTCCGTACTCGGTTCGCTCACGCGAGCGGGTGATCACCCAGATAAATACGGCCGCGAGGGTTGCGATTGAGACCGTGGTGATGAGCCACGCCGTTTCCTGCATCATGAAATCTTCTCCCCGTAAGATGTATTGCCAATACATCTTTGCGGGCGAGTCGATAAATGTCAAGTAAATTACTGGGTCTTTCCCTGGCTGGTGGATTCGTCACAGGTTTATCCTTCCATGCAGCGCCGGCTGTGCCCGACCCTCCATCGCCGGCTATGGTAAGGACACGGACCTTTTGCAGTAGGGAAACCGCATAAAACGCTCAGGTGCCGAATGACGGAACATGGCGACATCAGTGATGTTTGGGAGGATCTGGTTCAGGGCGGTGGAAAGATCGTCTATCTGGTCCTCGACGGCGGCGGCGGCCTGGCGGACCCGTTTACGGTCCGCACGGCGCTTCAGGGGGCACGAACACCCAATCTCGACCGCATCGCATCGGCCTCCGAAACGGGTCTCATGGAGCCGGTCGGGCCGGGGATCACGCCCGGCAGCGGACCGGGTCATCTGGCCATGTTCGGTTACGATCCGCTCCGCTACCGCATCGGACGCGGAGTCCTTTCGGCACTGGGCGTCGATTTCGAGCTACGGGAAGGGGATGTGGCCGCCCGGGTCAATTTCGCCACGAGTGAAGCGGGAAAGGTGGTGGATCGGCGCGCAGGACGCCTGGACTCCGACGTGAACCGTCGTCTCTGCAAAAAGGTGCTGGACTCCCTCGAGCTGGAATTTGACGGTGAGCTCTACCTGGAAACCGTCAGCGAGCATCGGGCCGTGCTTGTGCTGCGCGGGGAAGGGCTTGGCGGCGAACTGACCGATACCGATCCGCAGGCGACCGGCCGTGAACCATTGCCGCCGCAGGCGCAGGATGAGGGCTCGCGCCGAACCGTCGAACTGGTCAATCGTTTTCTGGAGCAGGCCCATCGGGCGCTTGCCGGAGAACCGGCCAATACCCTGTTGTTGCGGGGCTTTCAGCGCTATTCACCCCTTCCGTCCATCCAGCAGCGTTTCGGACTGCGCGGCCTCTGCCTGGCGCAATATCCGATGTACCGCGGGGTCTCCCGCCTGTTGGGAATGAAGTTGGGGCCCCGCCCCGAAAGTGTCGAAGCCATGTTCAAAGCCCTGCAGCAGCGGTATCACGATGAAGACATCGACCTGTTTTTCCTGCACGTAAAAGGCACCGACAAGGCGGGTGAGGATGGCGACTGGGTGGCCAAGGTGGCTGTCATTGAAGAAGTGGACCGTCTGTTACCTCGCGTGCTGGCCATCGACCCGGATGTGCTCGTCATCACATCCGACCATTCGACCCCGGCGGTGATGGGGCGCCACAGCTGGCACCCCGTCCCGACCCTGATTCGTTCCCAATACGCCCGCATCGACGCCACCCAGCACTTCGATGAAACGGCCTGTGCGACCGGTAGCCTCGGGCTTCGTCCCGGCCTGCACCTCATGGGACTGGCACTGGCCAATGCCGGCCGTCTGAAGAAGTTCGGGGCCTGATCGACGGATTCAGTTTAGGGTAGGGCGGGTGGCCTTGCGTCAGCCATCCATCTGGTTTAACCTTTCGCGTCTTCCACGGGCGGGTCTGTTATTCCGAACTCCGGAACGCTGCCAAGCGCGACGCCCCGGCAGGAAGTCATGATTGGAGAGGTGTCCGAGCGGTCGAAGGAGCACGCCTGGAAAGTGTGTGTACCCTAACCGGTACCGAGGGTTCGAATCCCTCCCTCTCCGCCATTCAAATGATGGATTCCCAACGATTCAAGCCTGAAAGCAGGTTCGAGCCAGAGTCGGCTCTCAGAAGTCCACGCTCATTTTTCCCAAACTGATTGACCCCCGAGCGCCCCCCCCGACCGGTTGACACCCTTCGGAATATCCATCGCCCAACTTGCCATACCTCCGCCTAACCGATAATGTCATCCTTTACCAGACGCCACCGGAACCGAAGCGTCGCAAAGACGAAGAGACGGATATCGCCATGGCAGCCGCTCCCGGACCCGACATCAGACATCCACTACACCGGCCGGCCAACATCGACCAGGCTGTCGTCGTCACGCCCCACGCAAAGCTGAACCCATTCGGCCCGTTCGCTCAATACATCGACTTCTCTATTTCGCCGGCGCGTCTACCGGACTGCGCACCACCGGAACCCAACTTGGTTCCTTGGTGCCAACCACGTTCTTGCCATCACCGATTTTCGGCGGTTTTGCGGCGAGCGACCGCCTATCCACACAAGAAAATCAACAGTATTAGTTAGTTTTCAAGGGACAGCATGAACCTCAACTTATGGCAATGGCAGTTACATACCGAGAAAAAACCTAACGTTAGCCCGGGAAAAAGAAGCGCAAGACGCTAAGCACCTGGGTTCGGATCGACCCGAACGACGTGTTCGAATCCAACCAATGTAGACCATGCCGTCATTTTGAATTGGCCGCCATTCACATAAGAAATAAGAATTTCGTTTGGAGCTACGATGGATGATTTTTTAATTTGCCCGAAATGCGACAAAGAGACGTTCCATACTGAATCAGTTTGCGCCTTTTGCGGAGTGAGCCTTGAAGGTGTACGAACTCAATATGTAAAAGACCAAAAGGCAGCTTCTGAAGCGAAAGTAAATGAGGCGAAGCGAACTGGTGATTATTCTAAATTATCAGTTACAGAGATCGAGTCCTTATCAGATAAAATCATTGTAACAACGGAAGCAGTTATGCAAGGTTACAGCGTAACTCGAAGATTTGATGTTATTAGCTCAGAATGTGTATTTGGGATGAACTTGTTTCGGGACTTTTTCTCTGGAATGCGTGACTTGTTTGGTGGCAGGAGCGCTGCTTCCCAAAAGGTTTTGAGGGACGCAAGACGTATATGCCTTATGGAGCTAAGAAGGGAAGCGCTAATGTTGGGTGCGAATGCAGTAATAGGGGTCGACTTGGATTATAGTGAAATATCTGGCGGTGGGAAGTCAATGCTCTTTCTTGTGGCCACCGGAACAGCCGTCAATGTTGACCCTGTGGCATAAAGGTATTTGCTTATTCCTAATCAAGGGCTTACGGAAGTTTGAGCTACGCGGGCGCTCCGTAGCTTTAGTGTAAAAAACGCGGACATTTTAAAAGGAGGTTTTAGTTTGAGATTCGTAATAATATGTATCTTAATTACTACCGCTTCAGGGTGTGCGGTCCAACAAGAAAGAGTAACACGTGATGAGTTTTTGAAATTTTCCACTAAAGAATATTTTGGTTTTAATCAACAACAAATAATTAGTGCATCTGAAGAGCTATTTAATTTATCAGATGGTAATGACTATGAGTTTTCGTATACTAAAAATGGAATAACTGCCGGTAGATTTTACAATGTTTACATGGTATTAGCTGTTGATCAAGGGAATATCATTTGGAATATAGAGACATTTCCGACTGACGATGGTGTAATCGTTGAAGTTATTGTGGAAAATCACAAAGGTGGTTTTCTTTCGCCAACAACGACATTTGCGTACAATGATCCAGCTAATTACGAACTATATTTCAAAAGATTAGATTATATGCTGGGTATTAGTGATACATGGCTCACATGCGAATTAGCAAAATCTGTATTTGAAGAAAGAGAAGATGTTTGGGGTGTTTTAGATCCTTGGTGTTATGTTACCAATGATGCTGTGCCAGCATCACCGCTCATAAAAACCAAAAAGAGCGGGGTCGGACCCTGAAGGATCCCCACGAATTTCACGAAGACACGGCTAATTCTGGACCCCGGAAGATTGTCCTGATTTGTCGTAGCTTTGTAGTTGTCATCTGAATGTCGCCCCGCGAGATCACTCGCAGCCCCAGGAAGACGCAGGACAGGACGGCTCGGGAACGGATGGTATTGGCTTGGTAGCCTCGGTCAATTCCCTTAGACCGAGCAGCCTTCCCGAACAACCAAGCGACAAAAACGGCCAGCGCATTGACTAGTAGTAGAACCGAATAGCGCTCTGTCGAGCGTGAGCGGGCGCGCTCTAGACCGAAGCCGTAGTACTCGCTCTTGGTATCGCGAAAGTTCTCCTCAA